>JAFUOM010000071.1 GCA_017481885.1 Ruminococcus sp. | reverse complement strand
TAAGATCAACTTTTGTATCTGGTGTGTACTCAAATGACTGAGATTCTGACTGCTGTGAGATATCTTTGTCCTTGATTGAAACAACAACGTAAACGTCGTTTTTGCCCTCAGTGAGTGTAAGTGTGTAGCTCTTTTCTGATAAATCGGAGCTGTGAACTAACTTTGAGTTATGGTATACAGAGTAAAGTACCTCTGTGTCAGCTAATGCAGTGCCGTTATTAGTAGCCTTTGCAGATGGAGTAACAACAAGCTTTGATGGGTCTGCTTTGTCAACAACTGCCTTGAAAGCAACATCTGTTAACTCATACTTTTCAACGAGTGATGCATCGTAAAGCTTCATATCGTTTGACATATAGTTCCAACGTGTTACTGTCCAGTCATTGAGATAGTAAACAGAGCTTTCGTAATTTCTTGATACTGAACCTGCTTTGTTCTCGCCTATGTAGAAATTGAATGAACGGTTAGAGTAGTTAGTTGTAATCTTTGTACCCCAATCGTCGCCTGTGAATTTGAAAGCACCCCAGCGAGCATCGTTCATCTTCAAAGATGAAGTAAAAGATGGGAGCCACTGTGTGAGCATAACGCCTTCTGTCTTACTATCGTCCTTTGTGTTAGCATCGAGATAGTCGTTGTCAACATACTTTGTAAGTGCAGGAACGAAATCGTTTGTCCAGATGTATCTGCAACGCTCCCAGACAGTGCTGTTGTGCACAAGCTTAGCCTGGAAGTTGTAGTTTGACTTCTTAGTGTTATCATCGTAGTCAGTTTTGAGAGCTTTGTCCTTTACGAATACCTGCTTAGGGTTATCCATTGTTGTAGAGTTTACATACACAGATGAACCGTTATAGAGGTACTTTCTACCTGACTCGTATGTATTGTAATATGCACCAAGTGACCAGTCGTAGTCCCATACAGGAGAAGCGTAGAGCTTGCTTGTGCCGTCTGCTTCAAATCTGTTGTGGATGTAGTAAGATGTAGCACAAGAGTCAAGGTTTACTGCAAGTTCCTGAATGAGATACATTCTTGCGAATGAATCAATGTCAACAGCAGCCTTGATAGCTGTAGTGTTGTTTGCGTAGATAGCTGACTCCGCTTTCTCGTACTCAGAGATAATCCACTTCATCTCGTCCTGTGTTGCAAACTCAGGATATTTTACAACTACAGCCTGACCTGTTCTAGGTGATACAAACCAAGAAGCCTCGTTCTTGTATCTATTGTAAAGCTCGAACTCAAGGAGATAGTTGTACTTTTTGAAGTCCTCTGGCTGATGATATGGATAGTTTGTTGTATCGTTCGATGTTGTGTACTGATATGAGTATGACTGACCGTTTGTTGAGTAGTTTGATGTTTTCTGAATCAAATGGCCCTCAAGCTCATCCATAATATCTTCGTTGTTGTAAGCTTTGATGTTAGCATCTTCGTTACCATCGTCGAGGTTCTTCATATCGAACATAAGAGTGTTTTTACCGTACTCAACTTTTTCGGTGATGATATAAGCACCGAGATATACGCCGTTATCGTAAACGTCAACAAGGCGTGTTTTTGGAGCGTAAACAACACCTACTTCACCTGCGAGTGAGTAGATAAATGTGTTACGTAACATTGTAACATCAGGGTTGTTTGCAAGCAGACACCATTTCTTTGATGCTGTTGCACCCTCTGCCATAGCAACTTTTTTATCAAGGTTGAAGTTGTAAGCATATTTGCCGTAAATCTTCATTGATGCTTCGAAAGAAGAGTTACCTCTGCCCTTGATTTTCTTGAGCTTTGTTTCGCCATCGCCATCGTTTACAAGGTTACCCTGCTCGTCATAGAGATATACAGAACCCTTTGTTTCGATGCCGTCTTTGTAACCGCTGACATTATCTGCAAGTTCAGAAGTAGTGCCTGTGTAAAGCTGGCGAGTTGTTTCAAACAACAATGTTGCTGTGCCCTCTGTTTTGTAGACCTTTAAGGTAGCAGTTTTTGTAGATGTGTCTTTTTCTGTTTGCTTGTATGTAATAGTATAAGAAGTGTTTGCATCCAGCTTAATTGCAGTGCCGTCGGCAACAGTTGTTGAACCGATTTTAAGCTCAGCAAAGCTTGTATAAAGCTTAATGCTCTCAGGTGTGTTTGATGGCAGATAGAGATGGAACTCTGAACTGCTGAGCTTGCGAGCGATAACTGTGTCGTGAACATTTGCGTTGCCCTTGATATCTGCCCAGATACCAAAAGAAAGGTTGTTGATATCCATTTTGTCAGGGATAGCAAAGTACTGTGTAGTTGAACCCCAGTTACCTGAACCCCAGCCTGTTGCACAGTAAAGACCTGTCTTACTGCTTGAAACGCTTGCACTCCATGTGTTCCAAACAGAATCATCGATAACATTTGTACGATAGAACTTAACCTGTGATGTACCCTGTGGCATATCCGCATACCACATATCGTGACCCGACATAGTGTCAACCGTCTTTGTCATCATAGTTTTTGAACCGTTATCAAAAGAAACCATTACATTGGCATCGCCTGAATCAACAGAGCTGAAATCATCACGGAAACAAATCTTTGTAATCTCAACCGGATCATCAGGTTCTGTTGGTGTTGTAGGGTCTGTTGGTGTTGTAGGGTTAGTCGGAGCAGTTGTTTCGCCTTCATTTGGGAATTTGTTAGTAATAGGTGAAGTTGAAGCTAAACACTGGTTACCGTTATTCCAATTCATATAATAGAAAGTTGTATTATTTGTAGGGATAGTTTTCATATCCGGAGACTGGTCGCGCTCACCAGAACCGTCGTCTTTAATACCATTAAAAATAAAACCTACGGTTCCTTCCGGAAGTGTGTACTTGTAATAGTCATAAGTACCATCGTTACCAACGCGTGTCATTGCAGTACCCGGCCAATCACCAAGCAAAGCTTTATTGGAACTATTCCACGCGTAAAGATTTACATCTGACCATATCCAGTTGTTTTGGAAATAAACAGTTGTTTTTGCACCTGTCGGTGCAGTGTCCACCTCAGCCGCACCGGCTGTACCAAAAGATACAGCAAACAATGACATAATCAATGTTGCTACAAGTGTCAGCGAAATGAGTGATTTCAAAAATCTTTTTGTTGTCACAGTTCTTCCTCCTCGTACTATATTGCTGTTCTATAAATAAACAAACACGAAGATACTCCACGCCCAATTATCAATAGAACAATCTATACACCAAAATTGTATCATACACACATACAGCTTTATGTTAAAAAAAGAATAAAAATATATTTTTTGTAAAGAATTATAAAAAAATATATATTTTTAACTAAAAAATAAAAAAGCCTCCCTGTAATGGGAGGCTAGTCAGAACAATATTAGTCTGAAGTGTATGGAAGAAGAGCAAGGTGACGAGCACGCTTGATAGCAACTGTTAATGCTCTCTGGTGAGCAGCACATGTGCCTGTAACTCTTCTTGGTAAGATCTTAGCACGCTCTGACATATAGCGGCGAAGTCTTGCGATATCTTTATAGTCGATATTCTCAACCTTATCTACACAGAAGCCACAAACTTTTCTTCTAGCTTTTCTGTGGTTGTTTGGTCTATCAGCCATTGTAGAATACTCCTTTCGTAATTTAGGAATTCAATTTGTGGGTGATGTAGCACACGAGAGGGCACAGAGACCCTCCCCTACAAAATGTAGGTTTTTAGTCCACAAATTAAAATGGGAGGTCGTCGTCAAGCGGCATTTCCTGGAAGTCATCAACTGAACCGTTTGAGTAAGATGGAGCAGGAGAAGGAATCTGTGAATAAGATTCTCTAGGCTGTGAATACATAGCCTGTTCCCTACGCTCACCTGTAAACGATACGTTATCAGCTACAACCTCAACAACAGTACGGTTTGTGCCGTCCTTTGCCTGATACTGTCTTGACTGGAGCTGGCCGTCAACAGCGATTAATGAGCCCTTGCCAAAGTTACGGCAAACAAACTCAGCTGTGTTACGCCATGCAACGATGTCAAAAAAGTCAGCCTGACGCTCAGCACCTGCTTTAACGTAAGAGCGGTCAACAGCGATTCTAAAAGATGTAACGCTGATTCCGCTTGTAGTAGTCTTAAGTTCAGGGTCAGAAACAAGTCTGCCCATTAAAATAACTCTGTTTAACATTAGTGTCATCCTTTCGTTCCCGATATAAAATCGGCAATGCAATTATTCGTCTTATTCCTCTGTTGCTGCCTCAGCTTCTTTAGCCTCTTCAGCCTTTACCTCAGCATCATCGTCTTTTCTGATGATGAGTGAACGCATGATACCGTCAGTGATCTTGTATCTGCGGTCGAGCTCTGCAGGGAAAGTAGCGTCAGACTCAAAGTTCATAAGAACATAGTAGCCCTCTGACTCCTTGTTGATAAGATAAGCAAGCTTACGCTTACCCCACTCGTCAACACTCTGCAAAGTTGCGTGCTTCTCGATGAGAGCCTTGAATTTCTCGATAAGAGCCTGGATGCCTTCCTCGCCCTGCTTCATAGAAATAACCATGACTGTCTCGTAGTTAGCCTTTACTGCCATTTGTTGCACCTCCTTCTGGACATTTGGCACCGAACACTCGATGCAAGGATAATAATAAAACTCTGTTATGCGCAAACTTTCACACATAACAGAGTTAGTATAGCACAAATATAAAATTTGTCAAGAATTTTCTGAACTTTTAAAGCCTTTTCCGTTAATCGTACCAGCGGTTGTTACGATAATAAAGGCGTGCTTGTCAACTTCGTGTACAAGACCCTTGATTTTGTGAACCTGCGATGGTCTTACCGCACACAAAAGCACCTTTTTAGCCTCGTTGCTGTATGCACCGTGGGCATCAAGCTGGGTCACTCCCCTGCCTATCTGGTCGATGATAAGAAGCGACACTTCCTCGTAATTCGAGGTAACAATGAACATCAGCTTGCCGTTATCGTGAGCCGTGCCGTAAAGCACAGCATCGAGCACCTTTGATGTGACAAATTTAGTGATAATCGCATACAAAGCACTTTCGATACTGTTGTAAATAATAGCAGCGGCGATAAACACAACCATATCGCAAACAAGTCCGACTGTACCCATTGAAATATGCGGGTGGTGCTTATGAACAAGACGGGAAATGATATCCGTTCCGCCTGAACTGCCACCTCTGAAGAAAATAAACGCAAGTCCGACACCTGCAAACAAACCGCCGAATATTGCGGCAAGCAGAGTATCTCCCTGATACTTGTAAGTCATAGGCTCTGTAAGGTCAATGATAAGCGATACAAAAACTGTAGCTGTAACGGTCTTTGCAAGAAACTGCTTTCCGTTTTCAATCGCACCCCAGATAAACAGCGGAATATTAAGCACCAAAATAACAACACCAATCGGCACATCATACAGGTAATTAAGAATTGTACCTATACCTGTGAGTCCTCCTGGAGCGATGTCATTTGGAGCAGTAAAAATATTGACCGAAGCACCAAAAATACTGGCACCTAAAAAAATTATGACGTAATCAAGTATACCGTTTAAAATCTTTTTCATAATTACACCCCGACATTCTCGAGTATCAATGTAAAAAGTTCTTTTATTCTGTTTGTGTTGCCACTAAGGTAAAGATAGCCAAAAAGTGCCTCCAGACCTGTTGCGGCGTGGTAGTCAGCCAAAGACGAATGTTTTGAAGCTGTGTTTACCTTGACGTTTCTGCCTCGTTTGTACACATCAAGTTCGTCTTCACTAAGGTTGTCAATTATCACTTTCACGGCATCTGCCTGACTTTTGCAGTTAACAAGAGTTACTTTCATCTGGTTAAGCTCTTTTACAGGACGATTTGCAAGTGCAACAAGATGCTGTCGCACCAGTAAATCGTACACAGAGTCGCCAACAAAAGCAAGCGTCAATGGTGAAAGTGAGTGAATATCGCAGTTTTTATCAAGTAAATTACCCATAAATCCTCTTACTCAACAAATTCGAATTCCATATCATAGATTGAAACAGTGTCGCCTTCCTGAACACCCGCTTCTCTGAGTTTCTCGTAAACTCCGCTTGACTGCAAGACATTTTCGAAATATGTCAAGCCGTCATAATCATCAAAGTTGATAGCTCGGCAAACCCTGAGCAACCAGTCGCACTCGACAAAGTAAACGCCGTCGCAGACCTTGATGCGGATTTCTTTAGCGTCAACAGAGTTTAGGTCAACCTCAGGAGCTGGCTCTGCTTCGTAACGAGTAATCGGTGGAAGTTTTGAAAGCTCTTCTAATATTTTATTCAAAAGTGGGTCAACGTCCCATCTTATTGCCGCCATAATCGGGAAAAAGCTGTAGCCTTTTGATTCTACGTAATCCTTAAACTCAGCAATCTGCTCGTCTGTTGCAAGGTCGCATTTGTTACCTGCGACAATCATAGGACGATTAGATAACTCTTCGTTAAACTTTTTAAGTTCATCGTTGATTGTATCAAAATCAGCTTTAGGGTCTCTGTCCTCACTGCCGGACACATCAACAACGTGAACAAGAAGTCTGCAACGCTCAACGTGACGCAAGAACTGGTGACCAAGACCAGCACCCTGCCACGCACCCTCGATAATACCAGGGATATCAGCCATTACAAATGAGTTACCCTCGCCCATTGAAACTACGCCCAAGGTTGGAGTAATCGTTGTAAAATGGTAGTTAGCAATCTGAGGCTTTGCGGCAGAAACTACAGAAATCAGTGTTGACTTACCAACATTAGGAAAACCAACCAAACCAACGTCAGCAAGAAGTTTGAGCTCAAGTGTTACATCGAACTGCTCACCAGGCATACCTGGCTTAGCAAAACGTGGAGTCTGACGTGTTGGTGTTGAAAAATGTGTGTTACCCCATCCGCCTTTACCGCCTCGAGCAACAATTACAGGCTCAGGCGAAGACAAATCTGCCATAATTCTGCCTGTTTCGGTTTCTTTAACGATAGTGCCGACAGGAACTTTGATGATTAAATCCTCAGCTTTTCTGCCAAACTTACGTCCACTTGAACCATTGTTACCCTTGTTAGCCTCAAACTTACGCTTGTACCTAAAGTCAACAAGAGTTGAAAGGTTTGAGTCGGCTACAAATATAACATCGCCGCCTTTGCCGCCGTCACCGCCATCGGGACCGCCGGAAGCAACGTATTTTTCTCTGTGAAAGGAAACGGCACCGTCGCCGCCGTCACCAGCTTTTATAGTAATTTTCGCAATATCTACAAACATAATTAACCCTCAAATATATCAGTATCTTTATATCACTCTTCGTGGTCTTTAAAAATCGCATCGGGATGCTCGTGCTTTTCAGGCTTTGCACTAGCTTTTGCACTTTTGCTTGATACATACTGGCTAAACAGCAAAACCAAAAGCAAAAACGCAAAAATACATCCCCACGTAATTCTAGCGGCTACAAAATTAATTACCATACAAATTGCGAGAATCACAATAAGTATGATTGTAATAATATTCACGCTACCTTTTTTCATAGGTCCGTATACATCCTTTACCTGATTAGCAGAAGCTACCTGTGGATGATTTTTCAAAAAGTCTTTATCATTATTTTCCATAATACCACCAATTCAATATAAAAAACAAGGGCGGATTAAAAATCCGCCCTAAAAAATTACTGCTCTACTGGGTAAACGCTTGCACGCTTTCTGTCCTTACCAACGCGCTCGAAACGAACTACGCCGTCAACTTTAGCGAAAAGTGAATCATCAGAGCCACGGCCAACGTTGTTGCCTGGGTGGATGTGAGTACCTCTCTGCTTAACAAGGATGTTACCAGCGAGAACGAACTGACCGTCAGCACGCTTTACGCCAAGACGCTTTGACTCACTGTCACGACCGTTCTTTGTAGAACCCATACCTTTTTTATGAGCGAATAACTGAATGTTTATTTTAAGCATTATTTACACCTCCGAAATAGTTACTTTAATATACTTTTTATACTCCTCACTTAAGGAGCGTAAGTGTAGCACAAGTCCGTCTAAAACAACAGAACACTTTTGTGCTGATGATTCATCGAGTTCCAGCCTCATTTCTCCGTCGTTTTCGTAAAGCTTCAAAGGTTTGACGTTAAGGATATCGGTGATAGTGTTTACTGCCATATATGCTACCGACGATACCGCCGCACAAACGATGTCAGAACCTTGCTCACCATAACCCGAATGACCTTTGATAGAAAAGCCAAGAACAGGAGAACTGCCGAAAAATTCGACTTTAATCATAATTAGCCAACGATTGACTTGATCTCAACCTTTGTGTATGGCTGTCTGTGACCGAGCTTTCTCTTCTCGCCCTTCTTTGGCTTGTAAGTAGCAACGATAATCTTCTTGCCCTTACCGCTCTTAACAACCTCACCTGTTACTGTAGCGCCCTCAACGTATGGAGCACCAACCTTGAGACCGTCCTCTGTTGACAAAGCAACTACTTTGAAGTCAACAGTAGCATTGTCCTCAGCGTTAAGCTTCTCAACGTAGATAACGTCGCCGTTAGCTACCTTGTACTGCTTACCGCCTGTTTCGATAACTGCGTACATTTAATTCATTCCTTTATATCTAGACTCGCTATGTGATGGGTGGAGCAAAGCTCGCTTGTGACCCACAATATGCGGCTTATATACTATATCACAACGAGATTTTGTTGTCAATAATATTTAAGAAATTATTTTGTTGGTGCAAGCACGGACAATCCCTCAGTCTTTTGCTAACGCAAAATCCAGCTACCTTTACACAAAGGAGCCTTCGTAAGCACCAACTCACGTCTAATATATTACAAATTATTCTGGAGCTTACAAGCTTTTAATGTGTTCTTCATAAGCACTGCGATTGTCATTGGGCCAACGCCACCAGGAACAGGTGTGATATACGAACACTTAGGTGCTACTGCGTCAAAATCAACGTCACCGCAAAGCTTGCCGTTTTCGTCTCTGTTCATACCGACGTCGATTACAACCGCGCCGTCTTTTACCATATCTGCACCGACAAACTTAGCCTTACCGATTGCCGCTACTAAAATGTCAGCCTTGTTTGTAACGTTCTTCAAATCTACTGTACGGCTATGGGTAATTGTAACTGTACCGTTTTTATGTAATAAGAGCATAGCCATTGGCTTGCCTACGATGTTAGATCTGCCGATTACAACGCAATTTTTGCCTGTTACGTCAATATCATAATATGCGAGCATCTCCATTACACCAGCAGGTGTGCAAGGTAAGAAGTCATACTCACCAATCATAATCTTACCAACGTTAGAAGCGTGGAAAGCATCAACGTCTTTCTTCACAGAAATAGCCTCGATTACTGCTTTTTCATCAAGGTGCTTTGGAAGTGGAAGCTGGCATAAAATACCGTTGACGTCCTCTCTCTTGTTCAGCTCGTCAACTAATGCCATAAGCTCTTCCTGTGTAGTTTCTGCAGGGAGTGCATACTCAAGGCTCTTGAAGCCTACATACTCGCAAGCTTTTTTCTTGTTATTAACGTAAACACGGGATGCAGGGTCGTCACCAACAATAATAACCGCAAGTGTGATGTCAACGCCCTTTTCTTTTAATGCTGAAGTTTCCGCTTTAACAGCATCCTTTACGCTCTGTGATACTAATTTACCGTCAATTATTTTATACATTTTCTACCTCCTGAGAATCTGTTCCTTTATTATCATTGTTTGCCACATTCACTTTTCCTCTGATGTGGTCGTCTTTGTTTCTTAATATTATGAGCATCACAATGCCTGCTACTACAAGCACAAGTGAGAGCACCTGTGATACTCGTGGTTGATAGTCGCCTATCATAAATGGCAGATACAGGCTGTCTGTACGCAAACCCTCGACAAAAGTTCTCTCCAAGCCGTACCATACCATATATAAAAGTGCTACCTGGCCGTAATACTTCTGCCATTTCTTGCTGAATATATGTAAAACCAGCACACCAAGTGCACACCACACAGATTCATACAAAAAGCACGGATGAACCGCAACACCGTTTGTACCCTCGCTGACCATTCTGAAAAGCGAGTCGGTTTCTGTGCCGTATGCTTCCTGATTCATAAAGTTGCCCCATCGACCAACTGCCTGACCAATTAAAAAACAAATCATTGCAAGGTCCAAAACAGGGAGCAACTTCATTTTCTGGATTTTCGCTACTATAAGGCCACCGAGCAATGCACCTATAATTGCTCCGTAGATTGCGATTCCTCCGTCACGGATGTTGAATATATCCATCGGATTCTGCGAGAAATACTCCCATC
>JAFUOM010000070.1 GCA_017481885.1 Ruminococcus sp. | reverse complement strand
TTATAAACCGCAACAGCTAATGTTTTCTTCGCTTCATCCTGACCGATAACATATTCATCAAGAACAGCTTTAATCTCCTGTGGTTTTAAAAGCACAGGAGCCTGCTTTTTATCGGAATTGCTATGATTATCAAAATCATTATCTTCGAGGATAGTCATACACAAATCAACACACTGGTCACAGATGTAAACACCGTCACCTGCAATCAATCTGCCAACCATATCCTGCGTTTTACCGCAGAACGAGCAGCGTACGTTACCCTCGGGTTTCTTTGTAGACATACAAAAACTCCTTAAAATTCCTTATCTCTTGTCGATAACTTTATCGATAAGACCGTACTCAAGAGCCTGCTGAGCTGTCATAAAATTATCACGCTCAGTGTCAGCAGCGATTACATCGAAAGGCTGACCTGTGTTCTGTGCAAGAATCTCGTTGAGTTTCTTTTTTGTATGAAGAATGTGTTTTGTGTGAATTTCAATGTCAGTTGCCTGACCTTTTGCACCGCCTGATGGCTGGTGAATCATAATATCACTGTTAGGAAGAGCATATCTCTTACCCTTTGTACCTGCCGCAAGCAGGAACGCACCCATAGATGCAGCCATACCCATACAGATTGTAGAAACATCACACTTGATGTACTGCATTGTATCGTAAATAGCCAGACCATCAGTAACTGAACCGCCAGGGCTGTTGATGTAAAGGCTGATGTCCTTATTTGGGTCCTGTCCCTCAAGATACAAAAGCTGTGCTACAACTAAGCTCGCTGTAGTGCTGTTGACCTCTTCGTTAAGCATAATGATTCTATCATTAAGCAGGCGGGAAAAAATATCGTATGAGCGTTCACCTCTACTTGTTTGTTCTACTACATAAGGTACTAAACTCATATTAAAGTCTCCTTTCAGATAATCTACGATATAAATTATAGGACAAAAATAGATTATTTAATCTTTGCGTTATCCTTAACAAGTTTCATTGCCATCTCAACAGAAAGATCCTGTGTGAGAGCATCAGCTGGGATAGCTTCCTTAACCTTGTCAGCTTCCATCTGATAAGCCTCTGCAAGTCTATTGTACTCAGCATTGATTTCATCCTCGTTTGGAGTGATGTTCTCAAGCTTAGCAATCTTCTCAAGAGCGAGTCTCATTTTAACACGCTTCTGAGCTTCTGGGAGATACATCTCTCTAACTGACTCAGGTGTCATACCTGTGTACTGCATATATGTGTTGAGGTCCATACCCTGTGAACGGAGTCTCATATCCATCTCTCTGAGCATATTGTTAGCTTCGTTCTCGAACATAACCTCAGGAATTTCACCTTCTACCTTCTCAAGAAGCTTCTCAACGAGATCGTCATCGATAGCCTTTTCAGCCTCAGCCTCTAATCTCTTAGCTATGTTTTCCTTAATCTCTTCTTTATATTCATCAAGAGTATCCTTGTCGCTCACGTCCTTAACAAACTCGTCGTCAACCTCTGGAAGCTCTTTAACCTTGATTTCGTGGAGCTTAATCTTGAACTGTGAAGCCTTACCCTTGAGTTCTTCTGAATGATACTCTTCTGGGAATGTTACGTCGATTGTGAATTCCTCGTCAGTGTTGTGACCAACAATCTGCTCCTCAAAACCAGGAATAAAGTTGCCGCTGCCAAGCTCAAGGCTGAAGTTCTCACCCTTGCCGCCCTCAAAAGCAACGCCATCAACAAAGCCCTCGAAATCGATAACTGTTGTGTCGCCCATCTGAGCAGCTCTGTCTTCAACAGTAATCATGCGGCTGTTTCTCTCTCTAACTCTGTCGATTTCTCCGTTAACGAGCTCATCTGTAACTTCTGTAGACTTCTTCTCGATCTCGATGCCCTTGTAATCATTGATTTCGATTTCAGGCTCAACTACGCAAGTAGCCTTGAATGTAAAGCCGTCAGCGTTAACTTCTTCAACTTCTACGTTTGTAACAGCTACAACCTTAAGCTCTGCTTCTGTAGCAGCTGCGTCTAAAGCAACAGGATAGCACTCCTGCATAGCGTCATCATAGAATACATCTGCACCGTACATCTTCTCGATAATGTTGCGTGGTGCCTTACCTTTTCTGAAACCAGGAACGTTGATGTTCTTAACCTGCTTTTTGTAAACCTTAGCAATTGCAGCCTCAAAAGCCTCTTTTTCAACAGCAATTGTAAGTTCAAAAGTATTTGTCTCTGTCTTGTTTGTGGATACTAATTTCATTTGAATTCCTCCTCGTTTTTACGCTCATAATACTATAACATAGATACGTAAAAATTACTATAATAATTTGTAAATATTTTTTAATTTCGCACCAAAACAGGCATAAATTGCGTATAATCGCAGGATATCAGGTGCATATTGATACCTCTGTACATACCTGTTACAGCGTTTTTATGTGTATGACTGCCATGAAGGTGACCATAGTAGCACTCTTTGATGTCATAAGAAAGCAGAGCTTCCATAATCTCTCCACACTCAACATCCCCATAAACAGGTGGATAATGCAGAAAGACTACAGGCTTTGTTTCACTGTCTTTTACATAGTCAAGGGAAAGTTTAAGCCTACCCACTTCCCTGTTTATGACCTTGATATCAGCATCGGTGTCAGCATCATAATACCATCCACGCGAACCGCAGATAGTGATGCCGTCAGCAACATAAGAGTTGTTGAACAAAATCTTTATACTGTCAAAATGGTTTGACTCAAGATATTCATCAACTTTCTTTTTTGTTGCCCACCAGTAATCGTGATTTCCTTTAAGCAGTATTTTCTGACCCGGCAAAGAATTAAGAAAGCTGAAATCTTCAAAACAATCCTCAAGTTTCATTGCCCAAGAAATATCACCAGCAATAACCACAGTGTCATCATCTGTTATGAGTGCACGCCAATTCTTTTCAAGTCGTTCAAGATAGTTCTGCCAACCTTTGAAAATATCCATCGGTTTGTCAGTACCAAGTGACAAATGCAAATCGGCTATTGCAAAAACTGCCATCAGTTAATACCTAAAGCATTAAATACAGTCTGCTTCATTTCGTCTTTATCTGTTACATTATCGAATCTTGCTGTAAGACCCTTGAGCTCAGCAATCGGTGTTGGAACCTTTGTATCAGAAATAGAATAAAGCATATCAACCATATCAAACTCACTCTCAGGAAGAGCTTCGCTTGACAAAGCTTCTAATACAGACTTTGAGAATTTGTATGGACTTGCAGTTGATGCGATAACAGCAGGTGTCTTATCACCTGTCTTCTCAACATAGTCGTCATATACTGAAACAGCAACAGCAGTGTGTGTATCGCAGAGGTATTTTTCAGAATCAAAGAGATTTTTGATAGTAGCCTGTGTGTTATCTTCGTCACAGAAGCCACCAAAGAAGCTTGACTTAATCTTCTCTTTAATCTCAACAGGTACTTCGTATACACCCTCAGTCTTGAGCTTATGCATCCAATCTCTTACGAGCTTATCGTTATTGTCAGACATTTTATATAAAAGTCTTTCAAGGTTGCTACTAACAAGAATATCCATTGATGGAGAAATTGTTGT
>JAFUOM010000069.1 GCA_017481885.1 Ruminococcus sp. | reverse complement strand
GAGAAGACAGAGTTCGACGTTGTTCTCACATCTGCTGGTGGCAACAAGATCGCTGTTATCAAGGCTGTTAGAGAGGCTACAGGTCTCGGTCTTAAGGAAGCTAAGGCTGTTGTTGACGAGGCTCCAAAGACACTCAAAGAGGCTGTTTCTAAGGATGAGGCAGACGCACTCAAGGCTAAGCTCGAAGAGGCTGGCGCTACAGTTGAGGTTAAGTAATTTTAACTTAATTACTTTTTGCTTAAACGCTATGAGCACACGAGAAATCGTGTGCTCTTTTTTTATATCTTTTGCAATGTTGATTTTAACACTGAGATATTGTACAATATGTTTATAATTATTATCAAAGGACGTGTTAATGTGAAAAAGTTTATGTGTGTACTGCTTACACTTATTATGATACTATCGGTTGTTATAATGCCTGCATCAGCATTTTCTGATGATTCACAGCGACTTTATAGAAAGAATTTCACTGATAAATACGTTAAGCCTTACGATGCTGCTGACGGGTACTACTTCTATTTTGAACAGTATTACAGCTACGAGAATAACGATCCTAGTGGTGATATCGAGTGGGTACTGGTTTATGCAGGCGATATGAACTACACAGACGGAAAAATTAAGCAGGTAGTTGGAAGCAGAGTTTTCTACGCAGATGAAGCAAGCTCACCGTTTTAATTCTAGTATGCTGTGTACGATGTCAAAGAAGATATGTTTTACGATTTGAGCGACGAGCTTATACTTAAGTACGACGGACTCAACGATGCTCTTATTTATGAAAACGCAGGCGTGTCACTTGGCGATGCTGATATGGATAAGGAGCTTTCGATAATGGATGCTACTCAGATACAGCTTGCTTGTGCAAAACTAGCTGAGTTTGACGATAATGACGCATTACCTGAGTATGTAGATTGTGGGGATAGCTTTACCTATATTTCTGATATTAATCGTGACGGAGAACGTAACATAATGGACGCTACAGGTGTTCAGATTCACCTTGTAGAACATCCGCAGAAGCCCGAAATAGAAGACCCTGATATAATGATGTGAATAATCAAGCTACGCAATACACGTTATCTACGCAGTGTTGCGTAGCTTTTGCTTTTTTTAGTTTAATTTTTTAAAATTTTTTAAAAATGTTGAAACCAAATGGCGATTTAAAACGTTTTATTAATGAAGGGTATTTTATCTGAAAAATATATCACGCTACAGGAGGCGAAACCTATGAAAAAGTTACTCAGTATTTTAATTATCGGTGTTATGCTTTTGTCGATGACTTTGATGAACTCGACTGCTGTGGTTGCACCATATTTTTATGGTGAGGTAAACGAAGACTACGATATTAATATTCTTGATGCTACTGAAATACAGCTTTATCTCTCAGGTCTTAAGGAACTTTCGCCACTCAGAGTAGAGCTAGCTGATGTTGACGGAGATTTGGACGTTTCGGTTTTGGATGCGACCTTGATTCAGATGTATTCAGCAAAGATTGTAGAGCGTATTGATAGGTCACCGAACTATTTGTATACAATGCTTGAATTAAAGCGTGTTGGTGCAAATTTCGACAGTGGTAAAGCGATGGCAGGGGTTCCTGTAACATTTAAGCCTTATGCTTATGCATTTTCTGAAGTCGCTGAACCTGAGTACAAGCTCGAGATTTTAGAAGGCAGTGTTGCGGATGTCGGCACAGTTTTGCAGGGCGATGTTATGAATTATACATTTGACACTGCAGGTGTATACCTTATGGAGCTCACAGCTTACAATAAGTTCTCAGAAGTAGAGAAATACAGCTTTGAGTACGAGGTCGTTGATAAAGTCAGTGATGAACTGATAGTCAGTGCACTGTACGTAAATAATATGTACCTTGATGAAAGAAGTAGGGCATCTTTTACTGCTCACGCTTATGGCGGAGAAGCTCCTTATGAATATCGCTTTGAGGACGCACAAGGACACGAATTGCAGGATTACAGCGCAGACAATAAGTGTGTGCTTCATAGTGACGGTTACTATCCAAGAATTGTAGTTAAAGTGAAAGATGCAAATGGTAACGTTGCAGTTTCACAGCCATATTCTTACGATGTTTATGACACTTGGGCTTAATTCAGATTGGTTATCAGTCTGTTTATATAAATAATGGGCGCTTATTTTGTGAATTATAAACGATAGTATTTATAATTTGTATGTGATAGAATTTAATTAGGGTAATGATAGATGTTGATTAAGTAGGAGGCGAAAACTATGAAAAAATTATTCAGTATTTTATTGGTTGTTGTTATGATGGCGTCTGTTTGCTGTGTTTCAGTTTTTGCAGAAAACAATGATATTCAAAATGAGTTTTTGTATCAGGACAAATTTGAGGAGTTTATAAAACTTCCTGAACGCACTGATAGCTTAGTCGAAGATATGGAGACTTACTACTACGACTATGATGAGTTGTATTACCATAAAAACGCTGATAGTGGCGAAGTTGATTGGGTTTTGGCGAGAGCGTATACTAATGCACCACCACCACCTTGGATGATGATTTATGTTAAACAAATTGGAAACCGAGTTATTAAATCAATCAGCCCTGGTATCGTTACATTACCATACGCTTATGCGATTTATAACGCAACGGACGATTGCTATTATGATATTTCCGACATCAACCCAGATGACTACAAGGGATTGGCAGAAGCGTTTGAAGAACTTGAGATTGGTCACGCTATTGATGATGTTGATGTCGATGGAAGTGTCAGCATTATGGATGCGACTACAATCCAGATATATCTTGCGAAGGAAGAAGAAATCGAAGATATATATGACAAATACTATACAACTTTAGCTGACCTTGACGGCGATGGCGAAATGAGTATTATGGACGCAACAGAAATTCAGCTTAAGCTTGCAGGACTTGATAAACCTGCTGTAAACGAAGAAATGGTTTACTCTGAATTTAACAATATGTATGGTGTTGATACAGGTATCGAGGAAGTTTCTTTTGAGACCTTGTACAATAGCTATTATGACGTTGAGAGTAAAATAAATGGTGAAAGATATGCCGTTATCATAAAATCAAAAGAGCAACTTGACTCTGCTTTCTATTCCTATGTTGATTTAGAAAGCGTGCTGAATGACGAATTCTTTGAAGATAAATGGCTTGTTGTTTCTGCTTGCAGAGTTACTGACAGCGAAATGGTAGCAGAGATTTCTGATTTGGGTGTCAGATATAAAACGCTGTTTATGAGAGCTGACAGAGAATTAAATGATACAGACGGCATCGCAGAACCTATCGCTCCAATGTATTATTCATTTGTTGCAGTTGACAAAGATGCACTCGCTCAGGTAACGGAGATTATCTGGCTGTAAGTTAATATATTACAACAATTAAAGCCACGGTGAAATGCCGTGGCTTTTGCGTTTAAGATTCATTTACGAGTTTTCCGCTGATGTGCTCAATTGTTAGCTTCAGGCACAAAGCGTTTTTGAAATGCTTTTGCATTTCGGGTTCGACTTCGTTTTTATCGAGAAAGTATTTTTGAGCAAGCTTTGTAATTATTTCGTAAGCGAGTTCAGCGTTCTCGACAACTGAGATTTTTCCGAACACAATAACCGATGTTATGTTCAGCGACCAGTGGTTTTCGCTTTTTACACCGCTGTCAAAAAGAGTAAACGAGCATTTGTTGTGCTTGTTAATAGCATCGAGTTTGTGTCCTTCTTTTGCACAGTGGAAGTAGAGTGCGTTGTCGTTTTCATCATAGTAAAAGTTCATCGGCACGCCATATGGATAATCGTTGTCACCAAGTAGCGATAACACACCACGCCACTGAGTATTTAGCAGTTCTTTACATTTTTCTGTGCTAACTTGCTGTTTATATCTACGCATTTTTCTGAACATAATTAACCTCACTTACGATAAATAATGACACCTTTGTTGAGCATAATATAAGCAAAGGAGTTGATAAAATGGATAAAGAAAACAAGCCATACGAATTTCCTCAGGAGTGTCCTAGCAGGGACCAGAAGCTTGACAAGGGCGTTATTATCGATGTGGTCGAACACGAAATAACACCTCGTAAGGCAGAGCAATCCACTCCCTCACATAGTATGTGGGAATATAGAGGAAAGCAGTCTTTGAATTAACAGCACCGACGTGTGATTTTATACCGAGTTTTTTAACGATTAACCTTGCTCGTAGCTGATGAAAACGGTCAGATACGATAGCAAGGTTTTTCTCTTTGTTTTGGGCTTCTATAATTCTCTTTGAGAATAATATATTCTCGTAAGTGCTAAGTGCTTTGTCTTCAATAATCAGTCGATTGCTGTCTGCTCCCATTTTGATGAGTTCGTCATACATACATTGTGCCTCAAATGTGTAGTCCTTTTTGCATTTACCGCCAGAGAGAATTGCGATTGTGTCAGGGTTTTCATTAAGATATCGCTTTGTAGCGTTTATTCTGCCTTTTAGTAGCGTTGACGGACCGTGTTTTTCTGCTCGTATGCCGAGAGTTATTGCTATTGCGTTATTCTTTGGCTTAATCAAAGACGCTGTAAGCATTACAATTGTGACCGCAAATGCGTAAACGCAAAAAGCGATAAGAGCAACTTTTCCGGCTTTCCAAATAAAAGCCAGCAGGGGATAGGACAGGCAAAAACTGCGTGTTAAATTGTATAGCGGTGTGTTTGTCAAAAACAGTAAAACAAACAGGCACATTGCAACACCGAGTCTTGTGCCGTGGTTTTTGAAGCCTTTGAAAATCGGCAGTATAAACCATATCAAAAATATCAGTGCGACTATCCGCACAATCCATATTAACATAATATCACCGCTTTTATGATAACACATTACTGTAAAATTTGGAAGAGCAGAGCTGGTTATAAATAATATTGTTTGTAGAAAATAGCCAAAAATGATTGTATTTGTTTTATCTATATGATAAAATATTGATAACAATTTAGCGTAAGCCTATGTTGAGGTGGAAATTATGAAAAAGCTAATATCACTTTTATTGTGCGTTGTGATGCTCTTGAGTATTTGTGTTGCGGTGCCTTTTTCGGTGTCAGCAATGCAGGTTGATGTTGCTCATACTTCTGTTGTTTCAGGTGATTATGAGTACAAAGTGCTTTCTGACGGCACTGCACAGATTACAAGATACAATGGTTCTGATGAGGTGCTTGTCATTCCGTCAAAGATTGATGGTATAACAGTAACAGTACTCGGAACAGAATCATTTGATAGAAAAACTTTCAAGCAGGTTACTATTCCGGATACAGTTACTATTATCAGTTCTTATGCTTTCACAGGTTGTGACAGTATCACAGAAATCACAATTCCTGATTCTGTAACTGAAATTCAGAGAGATGCTTTTAATTCTTGCGACAATTTAAAGACGGTTGTTATTGGCGACTCGGTGGAAATTATCGAGAAAAATGCTTTTTATGATTGCGGTAGTCTGAAGAATGTTACTTTTGGTAGCTCTGTAAAAACTATCGGTGAGTTTGCGTTCTACTATTGTACAAGCCTCAGAACAATTAATATCCCTGATTCCGTTGAGAGTATCGGCGGTTGTGCTTTTCAAAACTGTAAATATCTTTCTAATCTCACTATTGGAAATGGTGTAAAGTCAATTGGTTCAAGCTGTTTCAATAATTGCGAAAGATTGACCGAAGTTACTATTCCTGATTCTGTTGAAACAATGGGAGCGGGTGCTTTTAGCTCTTGTGATGCACTCAAAACGGTTGTTATTGGCGATGGCTTGAAGGCTCTTCCTAGAGAAGCTTTTGCGTATTGTGCGGTACTCGAAAGTATTGATTTAGGTCAGATTGAGTCAATCGGTTTGATGGCTTTTATTGATTGTGTAGCGTTGAATGAAATCGAAATACCTAATACCGTTATAACAATTGAGAAAATGTCTTTTGAAGGATGTGATGGCCTTACATCTGTTGTTATTCCTGATTCAGTTGTTACAATGGGTGGCTTCATATTTGAGGATTGCAGCAATCTTGTTACAGTTACAATTGGTAACTCAGTTAAAGCTATCGGAGAATATACTTTCCTGCGTTGTAAAAAGCTTGAGTCTGTAATTATCGGTGAGTCAGTTGAGACAATAGGGGAGCACGCTTTTGAATATTGCGATGTTCTTAAAACTGTTAACATCCCTGATTCAGTAATTACTATTGATAAATATGCGTTCAAGACTTGTCCGTTGCTCAAAAATGTAACACTCGGTAGTTCGGTGATGAATATCAAAACAGGTGCGTTTGATGGATGTAAGAGCCTTACGGAAATCATTCTTCCTGAGTCTGTTGAAAATGTCGGCGACAGCTGCTTTGGAG
>JAFUOM010000068.1 GCA_017481885.1 Ruminococcus sp. | reverse complement strand
ACCCACTCACCGACAAGGAAAAACGTGGTTTTAACCTTGTGTTCGTCTAAGATATCAAGCAAGGTGTTGGTTTGCTCGTTGCCCCAAGCGGCATCAAATGAGATTGAACATACCTTTTCGCTTGTGTCAACGTAGTAAATCGGAATGATACGCTCGGTATTTGCGGTTTGTATAGCTTGCGTTGCAGTTTTGGTTGCAACAGTGAACATAACAGCACCTATTAGCAAGCAAGCAAATATTGATATTAGTCCTTTTTTAGTGATGGTAATAACTTTCAAAAAAATCCCCCTGTAAAACCTATGCTCACAGGGGGATAATTAGTACACTATTCTGTTGAAATCAGCCTTGGATTTCCCAAGTGATGCCGTCTTTACTGTCTTTTACAACAACGTGCATTGCATTGAGTTCGTCACGAATCTGGTCTGCAGTTGCCCAGTCTTTGTTAGCACGAGCTTCCTGACGTTTTGCGATGAGCTCTTCGATTTTTGCTGTGTCAACGCCTGCGTTTTTCTGCTCATTTTCAGCCTTGATTTTGTTTGCTTCTTCGATTAATCCGAGGCTCAACACCTTATCAAAATCAGCGATGAGGTAGAGCTTTGTTGCATCGTTACACTTAGCTTTTAATACATCGTAGAGGCTTGTAAGACCAAGAGAAGTGTTGAGGTCGTTGTCCATATTCTCTTTGAATTTTGCGATGTAGTCACTCGCAACTGCCATATCAACTTCGCCGTCTTCCTTGAGGTTTGCGATACGGTTTACAAGCTTGTTGTACGCTGTAACTGTGTTGTCAAGGATATCAAAGTCAAACATAAGAGGTTTTCTGTAGTGTGACTGGAGGCAGAACATACGGTAAGCAAGTGGGTTATAGCCCTTTTCTTCGAGTAATGATACTGTTAAAAACTCACCCTTAGACTTACTCATCTTGCCACGTCTGTCGAGAAGATGGAGCACGTGGAACCAGTGCTTGCACCACTCGTGACCAAGGTAAGCTTCTGACTGTGCAATTTCGTTTGTGTGGTGTGGGAAAGCATTGTCTACACCACCGCAGTGAATGTCGCAGTACTCGCCCAAATGCTTGATTGAAATTGAGCTGCACTCGATGTGCCAGCCAGGGTAACCAATGCCCCAAGGTGAATCCCACTTTAACTCCTGGTCGTCAAACTTTGACTTTGTAAACCAGAGAACAAAGTCTGTTTTGTTTTTCTTAGCGAGGTCTTCTTCAACGTCATCTCGAACGCCAACTTCTAAGTCTTCTTCTTTCTGGTTGCCGAAAACGTAGTATTTGTCGAGCTTTGATGTGTCAAAGTAAACGTTGCCACCGCTGATGTAAGCGTAGTCTTTTTCGAGTAAAACAGAAACCATCTCGATGAATTCTTCAATGCAGTTTGTAGCAGGCTCTACTACGTCAGGAGTTTTGATGTTCAGCTTTTTGCAGTCTTCAAAGAAAGCGTCTGTGTAGAACTTTGCGATTTCGAGAACAGTTTTCTTCTCACGCTTTGCGCCCTTGAGCATCTTGTCTTCGCCTGTGTCAGCGTCGGAGCTAAGGTGACCAACGTCTGTGATGTTCATAACTCTTGTAACGTCATAGCCTGAATAACGAAGGTACTTCTCAAGCACGTCCTCCATAATATATGTGCGCAAATTGCCGATATGAGCGTAGTGGTAAACGGTAGGGCCGCAGGTGTACATTCTGACTTTTTTACCCTCAAATGGGACAAATTCCTGTTTTTCGTTTCCTAAAGTATTGTAAAGAATCATTTCTTTTCCTCCAGTTTCTTTTTGAGTTGTTCGATTTGAATCTGCATTTTGCAAAGCTCCTGTGCGACAGGGTCACTGTAGTGAATCTGGTCTAGGTAATCGAGCTTCTGACCATTGATTTTAACTATTCTTGCAGGTACGCCGACAGCGGTTGCGTTGTCTGGAACTTCGGTGAGCACCACAGCACCTGCGGCGATTCGTGCGTTGTCGCCGACTCTAAATGGTCCCAAGACCTTTGCACCTGAGCCAACAAGTACATTGTCGCCAAGGGTAGGGTGACGTTTGCCGTGTTCCTTACCTGTACCGCCAAGGGTTACATTCTGGTATAGTGTGCAGTTGTCACCGATGATGGTAGTTTCACCGATTACAACACCCATACCGTGGTCAATAAAAAGACCCTTGCCGATTTGAGCACCAGGGTGAATTTCAACGCCTGTTTTGTGTCTTGCACGCTGAGAAATCCATCGAGCTATAAATTTCATATTATGATTGTAAAACCAGTGAGCGCGTCTGTAAGACCGTACTGCCTTGTAGCCTGAATACAGGAAGAAAACTTCCATCTTACTCCTTGCGGCAGGGTCACGCTCCATAACGGAATTAAGGTCCGCTATCAAAGTTTTGAACATACATATTCTCCTTGTTTTAAAGTAGGGTGGGGGTGCTATAAATAAAAAATGCGTCATCCCAATAGGGACGACGCAGTCGTGGTTCCACCCAAATTCAGTCGGTGCATATAAACAAGTTTGCACCAACCCTTTGTGCTTTGTAACGGAAGCTCCCGTGTGAAGATACTTTAGTTCCCCTCACAAGCTCACAGGTGCATTTCCTAAAGACTCGACCAAAGGGAATTTCAGCATACATCCCTCTCTCTGGTGGTTTTGTTTAAAGTACTTCTCCTGCTCAACGCCTTTTTATATTACTAGTATTATATACATTTAATCGCAAAAATGCAATACTTACATATCGGAAATTGCGTCTTTGTTATCAATAACGTACTTCACACCTGAGATAATAGTGAACACAACTGAAATCCAAAGCAGAACTTCGCCAACTACAAAGAAAATATTTCCCATCATCTGGATGGCTAATTCTGGTGCGTAAGGGAAAACAGTATAAACTTCAAGTGCTACTTGGAAAACAAATACAGCGATAATCGCAATCATCTGGGTTACAGTTTTAACCTTTCCCCACATATTGGCGGCAACAACTTTGCCACTTGATGCGGCAGAAAGTCGGATTGAAGTGACCACAAACTCTCTGAAAAGTACGATGATTATGATAATTGGGTCGCACAGCCCTCTGGCTAAAAAGCAAACAAGGGCAGAAATAACCAGAATTTTGTCAGCGATAGGGTCAGCGAATTTGCCGAAGTCTGTGATTAAGTTGCGTGAGCGTGCAATTTTGCCGTCAAAGTAGTCGGTGATGGAAGCCACACCGAAAATCAGTCCTGCGACTAAGTAATTGTACTGGAAATCCAACAACATTGCCGCAACCATAAATGGTACGAGAATGATTCTTAAAACTGTTAATTTATTTGGTAAATTCATTTTAAGCCTCCATTTCGCCCACTAAATCGCAGTCGAGCCAGTCAGTAATCTTAACCTTAACGATGTCGCCCTGTCTTGGCTTTACGCCATCTGTTGTGAAGAACACACAAGGGTCAACCTCAGGTGCGTCAAGTACTGAGCGACCAAAGTAGCACTCAGCGTAACGGTCAAAGCCGTCAACGAGCACTTCAAGCGTTTTGTTTATGTAGTTTTCGCAGTTGTCCTGCATAATGATAGCCTGCTGTTCATTGATAATCTGAGCGCGATGTGCTTTAACATCTTCGTCAATCTGGTCAGGCATATCGCCGGCGATTGTGTCCTCTTCTTGAGAATAAGCAAAGCAACCGAGTCGCTCAAACTTCATATCCTGTACAAACTGAGAGAGTTCCTCAAACTGTTCCTCGGTTTCACCTGGGAAGCCTGCAATCAGAGTTGTACGCAATGTGATGTCAGGAATCTCAGCTCTGAGCTTATTAATAAGCTCAGTGAGGGAGTCCTTGTCGCCTCTGCGGTTCATTTTGTTCAACACGTCGCCATTACAATGCTGGAGCGGAAGGTCGATGTATTTAACAATTTTATCTTCTGTTTTGATGGTTTCAATAAGCTCATCAGTGATGCGTTCAGGGTAGCAGTAGAGAATTCGAATCCACTCTAAGCCTTCGATTTTGCACAGCTCCTTGAGTAGAGTAGGGAGCATCAATTTTGAGTAGATATCCTCGCCGTAGCGAGTTGTATCCTGAGCGATTACGTTAATCTCTTTAACGCCATTGTTGACAAGAATCTGTGCTTCCTCTAAGATGCTTTCCATCTTACGGCTTCTGAATCTGCCACGAATCAGCGGAATTGCACAGTAGGTGCAACAGTTGTCGCAACCGTCAGCAACTCTTAAATATGCATAGTGCTGCAATGTTGACTGAACACGCTTGCCGTCAAGTGGCATAAGCTCTTTGTCAGGGAAGCTTTCAACAGTGTCGCCACAAAGGGAGTCGTTGATTGCTTTGACAATATCAGAGTTTGCACCAAGGCCGAGAACAACATCAGTCTCAGGAATCAGCTCGCGAATCTGAGCAGCATAACGCTGTGCAAGACAGCCTGTTACAACAATCTTTTTAATTTTACCTTCTTCCTTGAGTTTAGCAAGTTCAAGAATTTCGTTGATGCTTTCCTGTTTTGATGACTCAATAAAGCCACAGGTGTTGATAACGGCAACATCTGCCATAGCCGCATCTTCAATGAGCTTGAAGCCACCTTCACGCACCTTGCTCATCATCATTTCGCAGTCAACTCTGTTCTTGGCACAACCCAAGGACACAAAACCAACAGTAGTCATTTTGTTCTCCAATATGTAAGTTGAATTTATTAGTAATCGTACTCGTCTGTGTCGGTGTATTCTCTTACAACCGAGTTAATGTCCGAGTAGCTGTATCCAAGTCGCAAAAGAGCGTTTACGCATCTTCTGCGACCTTTTTCGTCGTTTAAATATCGCAGGTACTTTTTCTCAATAACAGTTCGTATGCTGTCTTCAAAATCACACTCGACAGCTTCCACTGCTTGTTCTGCCAAATCTTTGTCGATGCCTTTTTCACGCAGTTTTCTTACGGCACCGCTTTTTGACAAGTGCTTTATATTGATAAGATCGCTCGCATACCTGCTTGCATAGCGTTCGTCGCTGACAAGGTTAAGCTCGACAAGTCGCTCGACAGCCTTTTGAGCGGCATCAAAGCCGTAGTCTTTTGCAACCTTGTCCAAAAGCTCTTTTTGTGAGTGGTCGCGAAAAGACACAAGCCACATCGCTTTGTCCTTGGCTCGCTTAAGGTTAGATGCATCTAAGACTTCTTTGAGCTTTTCGTCGTCGATTTGATTGCCAACGTCGATGCGGTGCGACAGCAAAACTTCAGTGTCGATTTTTACTGCAAATTCACCGTCAATGTACAAAGCACAAAAGCCTTTGCGTCTTTTTTCAATGCCTGTGACAGTCATCAGTCTTCAACTAAAATGTCGATGTTTGACTTTGAGCTTTTTGTTGCCTTTGGTTCAGCTTTTGGCTCTGCCTTTGACACAAGTGTAGCCTTTGCAGGTTTCTTTGGCTTTGGACTTAATTTGTCGATATTCTCCCAAAGGAGCTTTTCGATTTCGTTTCTAAGCTCGTCGTTGTTTTCAAGCATTTCTTTAACGTTGTCACGGCCCTGTCCAAGACGGGTTTCGCCAAAGTTGAACCAAGCACCTGATTTTTGAACAACGTCTGCTTTAACAGCAAGGTCTAAAAGCTCGCCTGTTCTGGAAATTCCCTTGCCGTACATAATGTCGAATTCAGCCTCTTTGAATGGAGGAGCGATTTTATTCTTAACAACCTTGGCTCTTGTACGTGAACCAATCATTTCGCCGTTAGCTTTCAGTGTTTCGACTCTTCTGATGTCGATACGAACAGATGAGTAGAACTTGAGCGCTCTACCGCCAGGAGTAACCTCAGGGTTACCGTAAACAACGCCGACTTTTTCTCTGAGCTGGTTGATAAAGATTGCAACGCAGTTTGACTTAGAAATAGCACCTGCGAGCTTTCTTAAAGCCTGTGACATAAGACGTGCCTGAAGACCAACGTGTGAGTCGCCCATTTCGCCCTCGATTTCAGCCTTAGGAACCAAAGCTGCAACAGAGTCGATAACGATAACGTCGATAGCACCTGAACGGATAAGTGCCTCGGCAATTTCGAGTGCATCTTCACCTGTGTCAGGCTGTGAAACCAAGAGAGAGTCAACGTCAACGCCGAGTGCCTGAGCGTAAACAGGGTCGAGTGCGTGTTCAACGTCGATGAAAGCAACGTTGCCGCCGTCTTTCTGACCCTCTGCGATGCAGTGGAGAGAAAGAGTTGTTTTACCTGAACTTTCAGGTCCGTAAATTTCAATAATTCTGCCTCGTGGCAAACCGCCGATACCGAGAGCTATATCAAGGGAGAGAGAGCCTGTTGAAACGTGACCAACATTAAGAGCTGAGTCCTGTCCAAGACGCATAACTGCACCCTTACCAAACTGTTTTTCAATCTGACCCAAAGCGGTCTCAAGAGCTTTATTCTTATCAATAGCCATAGATTATTCTCCTTTTGGGATGAGTCCCGTATATATTACCACAGCATTATACCACATAATCTCCGCGATTTCAACAATTTTCGAAAATATGTTCTAATTGTAATTTTGGGTTACGGATTGTAAATAGCTGTTACTGCACGCACTGTGTTAGATAAATCAAGATAGCCTTTTACATCTTCAAATCCAGCATCAATAAGCAGGGATTTAATGTACTCAAACTGGTTTTCGCCGATTTCGAAAGCGATGTGACCACCTGTTTTGAGTTTCTTTGACCATACAGATATGATACCTCGGTAAAAATCAAAGCCGTCTTTTCCGCCGTCCAGAGCAAGAGTTGGCTCAAACTGAACTTCTCTTTGCAGAGTTTTGATTTCGTCACTTATGATGTACGGAGGGTTAGAAACAATCAGGTCAAGGCTGTTGTCAGGAGTGATGTTGTCGCAATAGTATAAGTCAGCGTGAACACCGATTACATCAACTGCGTTTAGGTTAATATTGTCGCAAAGACACTTAAACGCAACAGGACTTTTTTCGACTGCGTAAACCGTTGAATCTTTAAAGTTTTGCTTGAGCGTTATTGCGATTATGCCTGAACCTGAACACAAGTCAACAATTTTGCAGTTTCGTTTGTTTTTCAGAATGTCAAGGCACGCACAAACAAGTACCTCGGTGTCGTCACGAGGAATGAGCACGCCTTCGGACACCTTGTAAGTGTTACCCATAAAGTACCACTCGCCCGTGATATACTGCACAGGTTCGCCGTTTGCACGACGGTTTACACACTCAATAAGTGCATCCATCTTGCTTTCGTCAATCTCCTTGTCACCGAAAACAGTGATGTCGGTGCGGGATAGGGAAAAGACGTGTTCAAACAAATATATAGCATCAAAGGCGGGGTTTTCCACGCCCGCCTTTTCTAAAAGTTTTTTAGTGTAGTTATACGCTTCTTTTACTGTCATTGTATTAATTATTTATCACAGCAGTTCTGGATGATGTCTGAGCCGTCGTCAGGGATAACAGCAGTCATTGCTGTGATTGCAACCTCAATCATTTTATCGTCAGGCTCTTTTGTTGTGATGTGCTGTGCCCATACACCAGGAGCTGCAAGAAATCTTGTGAATTTGTTGTCGTATTTACCACAGAGCTTAATTACTTCGTATCCTAAGCCAATCATAAGAGGTAAGAGCAAAAGCTTGAATACAGGTCTTAAAAAGCTGATACCAAATGGCTGTGCAGGAATCAACAGACCAATCAAAATTCCAACTAAAAGAGTGATAACCAAAAAGCTTGTGCCGCATCTTGGGTGGAATCTGCTCTGCTTCTTAACGTTTTCGACAGTGAGCGGAAGTTCTGCTTCGTAGCAGAAAATAGTCTTGTGCTCAGCACCGTGGTACATAAACACACGCTTCATTTCTTCCATTCTTGAGCAAAGCATAATGTAAGACAGGAAGAGAGCGATTTTGAGCACACCCTCAAAAATTGATTTAGCAAGCACTATTTCAGTAATTGATGGAAAGGCGAGTGCCAGCATATCGTACAGGAAAGATGGCAAAAAGAAGAACAAGCCAAGCGACAACGCTACGCCAAGAACGGTTGCAAATACCATAATGACATTCATCAGTTTGTCGCCGAATTTATCTGTGAGCCATTTTTCAAACTTCGATGGTTCTTCGTCTTCAACAGTGCCTGCTTCAAGTGCTTTGTCGGCAGAAACCGAAAGCGCCTTGTAGCTTAGTCGCATTGAATCGATAATACCAACCACGCCTCTGATTAAAGGAAGTCTGAAAAACTTGCCTTTTGATGAAATGGAAGGTGTGTTGATATCTTCAGTGTGAATTTCGTTTTCGCCGGTTCTTACGGCTATTGTGGTACGCTTAGGACCACGCATCATTATACCTTCAATCAGCGCACTGCCACCGATGGAAGTGATTTTTCTTTGATTTGTATCTGACATAATTTAATCCTTTTTTATATCATTATTTTCCGCAATCAATCTGGCGTTCTCTTCCTCAATCTGGTTTTTGTAGGTAGGAATACTCACGGTTACCGTTGTACCAACGTCGAGACTTGAGTCAATGTCGAGATGACCCGAGTGGAGCTTGACAATCTCGTCAGCAACAGCAAGTCCGATACCTGAACCGTTGACCTTCTGATTAGCCTTGTAGAACTTGTCCTTGATTTTAGGAATATCGTCCTGAGAAATACCGCAACCATTGTCAGCGACGATGATTTTAATCATATCTTCCTTGAAATCCTGATAAACCTGAACGCCTACCATACCACCCTCAGGGGTGTATTTGAGTGCGTTATCCAGAACATTGATGAACACCTGTTTTAATCTGTTACGGTCGCCGTAAACAGGAGGCATCATTTCAGGCTCATCGTAGAGCAGGTGTTTACCTTCGGATAAAGCACGTTCTTTGAACATATAAATAGCTTCGTCAACCTCGGCAAGGATGTCGATTTTCTGCATATTCATAATCAGTCTGCCCGACTGAAGCTTGGAGAAATCGAGCAGTTCCTCAACGATGCCTGTTAGACGTGAACTCTCGGAAACGATGACCGACATACCCTTTTCGAGTGTGATGCGGTCAGGTACACCGTACTGCATTGTTTCAGCCCAGCCTTTGATGGCTGTCAGCGGAGTTCTAAGTTCGTGAGAAACACGGGATATAAAGTCGTTTTTGAGCTTTTCGGATTCATCGAGCTCCTTAGCCATATCGTTGATTGAGTCGCACAAATCACCTATTTCGTCATCATACATTTTGGTGAGCTTCTGGTCAAAATCACCTTGAGCGATTTTTTTGGCTGTTTCGCTCATTTCTCTTACAGGGTTAACGATAGAGCGGATGAAGTAGCTTCCCGAAAAGGCAACACAAGCGATTATGATAATGCCTATAAAAATTGCTATTAGCGTTGTGACGAATGTGTAAAGGTTGGCTTTTCTTAAAGACACCACGTAGCGGATTGCTCCCACAGGGGTAGAGTTTGAATTTTTGATTATGTGAGTGGTAGCCATAACCTTTTCGCCTGAGCTGAGCTTTCCCGTCCATTGCGAAAAGCCGTCGTCTTCGGTGAGGGCTTCTTCGTAGTCGGGCATAGCTGTCGTTTCGTCAGGTTCAAAGCCGGTTGAAGTGATTGTTACTCTGCCGGATGCATTAATAACCATCAGTTCCATATTTTCTTTGAACATAAAGTCTTCGACATATTTTGAAGCTGTGTTCTGGAAATCTGCGGTGTTTTCGCATCTGTATCCCGGGAAAACCGACGAAAGCTCGCTGTTTCTGTTGAGCAACGCTTGCTCAATGGACGAGTAGGTCAGGGATTGAACAAGCACACTTAAGCAAACAACCAGCAGCGTTATTACAGCGATGATGACACCGAATGTGTTGATAATCCAACGCTTTGTGATACCTTTAAACATTCCCAAACCTCCTTTTGGCAAAGTCATTGACTTTGCAGTGATATATCTGCTAACGCAGATGAAAAATCAGCTAATCTGATTTGATGCTAATTTTACAGATTATGTGTCCCACTTGTAGCCAAGACCCCATACAGTCACAATGTACTTAGGGTTAGATGGCTCGTCTTCAACCTTCATTCTGAGTCTGCGGATATTAACGTCAACGATTTTTTCTTCGCCAACATACGCTTCGCCCCAAACGTGATTTAAGATGTCTGTACGGTCCAAAGCAACGCCAGGGTTAGAGAAGAAGTACTCCATAATCTGGAATTCAACCTGTGTGAGTTCAATCATCTTGCCGTTCTTCATTAAAGCACGGTTTCTGAGATTGAGTGTGAAGATACCTGACTTAAGCTCTTCTTTAAAGTTGTTCTCAGCTTTCTGTTCAGCTAAAGCTACACGTCTGTAAAGAGCGTCAACTCGTGCTGTAAGCTCAGATGGTGAGAATGGCTTTGTAATATAGTCGTCAGCTCCGAGCATAAGACCTGTAACCTTGTCCATCTCCTGAGTTCTTGCTGAAAGCATAATAATGCCGATACCTGAGTTTTTGTTTCGAAGTTCCTTACAAACCTGTAAGCCATCGATACCAGGCATCATGATATCAAGGATTGCAACATCGAAATCGCCGTTGCTTTCTTCATACTTTTGCAGAGCCATCTCACCGCAGTCGGCTTCTACAACCTCATAGCCTGCACGGCGAAGGTTGATTACCACAAAATCGCGGATAGCAGCCTCGTCTTCGCAAACAAGAATCTTTTTCATAACAAAACCTCCGTTTATGAATAGTGTTATAAGTTGAATTAAATCTATTGATTAACGAGTGTGAACATAGCTTTTAGTTCATCACCCGATATTGACAAGTAATCGCCGGCTTTTCCAATAGAGTAAGCGTAAACAGTAGAGCCGGAACGTAAAAATTCAATGTAACCCGAACTGTTTTTGTCAAAATCTTCCTCTTTATAAGCTTTGATTGAAACTATTTTTTCGGCGAGTTTAAAAGTGTTGCCGACATACTTGAACGCAGAAACAGTAGTTTCGTGTTCTTTTTCGTTGTATCTTGCTGTAACAACGTCGGTCCATTTTTGCGGGATAGTCAGGCTGTAGCCGTCCTTAGGGCAAAGAATAGAAGAAAAGTTTGTTTTGAGTGTGTAGGATGTTGTGTCGAAATTTGACCAGTCAACCTGTATTGCTACTGTGGACACAGCCTCGTTTTCGCTATAAGGCATGAGCTTGCACACAGGAACGTCAATCAACTCGTCGTTGTCAGCATCCAAAGAACAAAGCTGAGTTGAACGGCGTGTTGCACTGTAGCCGGAGTAGGTGTAAAGCGGATTTAAAAGTGCAGGACGGGAAGAATCAAACAGTACAACCTGTGTGGTGTAGTCGCCTGTTGAGCTGATGCCGTCAATAACAGCACCATATACGCCGTAGGCAATCTGACCGTACTGAACTTTCGAAAGCGAAGTGACATCAGGGTCAAGCTCTGCTGTGCTTACTTCGCTGAGAGTTCCTTTTGTATAGCTGAGCAGTTTTGCGTTAGCGGTAACGTCGCTTGAATAAAGCGAGATGAGAAGAATGTCGTCAGCTTTATCGAGGTTGAAGTCCCCCGCAACAAGACTTGAATAAGTAGCGGTGATGTCGAGCTGCTCAATGGTTTCAAAATAGTCATAAACACAAAGAGAGTTTTTTGAAGATGTAGCAGTTGAGCATCCGATAAGGATTTCGTAAGTGCCGTCGCCGTTTAAGTCAGCAAAGTCCACAAGGTCAACGCTTGTGGCGTCCAGAACAATGTCGCTGATGATTGAGTAGTCGCCTTTTTTACATTCGACAAACAAAGCGTGAACCGTTGAGTTATCCTTGTCGGCGTAAAAAGCAACAGCTTCTTCTTCGTTGTCGTTGTCAAAATCTTTTTGAACTATCGAACTGCGGTTGGTACCGTTTTTTGGATACTTTAACGTGTAGTCACCTTTTGTTTGTTTGTCGATAAGTTTCTGGATTTCTGCTTTGCTTCCTGTGGCTTTCGGAGGACACATAATCGCTGAACCATCAAAGGAAAAAGCAGTGCATCCTGATAGTAACAGCGTCAGCATAACAGCCAGAATCACTTTGAAGTTTTTCACAACGGCATCCTCCTTTTTGTTAAGTTTAAGTCATCTTAAAGCATAGTCGCTTTTAAATGCTTGATTTTAATACCTTCGGCAGAAAACATTGTTTCGTGCTCTGTCATAATGTTGTCAGTAACATCACTGTTGTGTAAATCACGGGTGATGTAGTCAATCGAGAAGTTACATTCTTCAAAGTAAGGGATACTTTCTTCAAACAACTCGTCATTGTCGGTTTTAAAGTGAATCTGTGCGTTATCACTCAAAAAGCTGCGGTACTTGTTGAGCTTTGTAGTGTGAGTGAGTCTGCGCTTTTTGTGCTTTTCTCTTGGCCACGGATTGCAGAAGTTGATGTACATACGCTTGATGTTGTCATCCTTGCTGATGAGCTCATCAATGTTTTCAACATTAAATGCAACAAGTGCGATGTTGTTAACTTTTTTGCCGTTATCAGCAAAAAGTTTTTCAATGTTTCTTCTGCCAACGCCGAGCATATCACTTTTGATGTCAACAGCGATGAAGTTTTTGTCGGGATTGAGGAGTGCTTTTTGAGCTACAAAGCTACACTTGCCACAACCGACTTCAAGCTCGATTTCGTTTGAATTATTAAAGAATTCTTTCCACTTTCCAAAGTGGGATTTAGGGTCTTTTACAAAATACGGACACATATCAAGTTCGGGTTGTGCCCACTTCTTTTTTCTGATTCTCATAGTCACCTTTTAGTTGCTTCATTTTGTGGTTTAAAAAACCACATATTACCACATATAGTTATTTACATTACAATATTATAACAAACAAGCTATGCTTTTGCAATTCTTTTTTACATATATAATACAAAATATTTATTTTTAATACATATTTGAGATATAAACGCTCAAAATACGACAAAATGTGCAATAAAAAGCGGAAAATCAGCATTTTTGAAACTGATTTTCCGCGTGGAGTGTTATTAATTTTTAAAAAACTTACACAAATTGAACAGGTGAGAGGCTGTCTGATACAAAAAACTCAAGTTCGTTTTCGCCTATATCCTGACGTAACATAGCAACAATTGAGCTTACAGCGATGTTTTCTGTTTCGAAATGTCCTGCTTCAACAGCACAAAGGGAGTTCTCCTTTGCATAAAGCAGGTGGTGATGTTTAAGCTCTCCTGTGACCAGTGCATCAAAGCCGTACTGTTTGAAAAGTTCAACAGCTTCACTTCCTGCACCTGAGCTTACCGCAACTACTTTAATCATTTTACCGTTGTTTTGGGTAAACTTCACAGCCTGTGCATTAAGCTGTTTTTTAACAAGATTTGCAAAGTCTTCGTCGTTTAATTCTTCGCTCAAAGTACCGATGCACAAAAAGTCCTCAGGATACAAAACCGTATCTTGTAAATTCAAAGCGCCAGCAAGTTTCTCATTAACGCCGTGCACCTTTGCTCTGTCAAAATTGGTGTGCAGACAAAGTGCCGCGATGTCGTTTTTAATCAGCTTGTACACAATGCTTTGTGAGCTTACTTTTCTAAGCGGAGCAAAAATGACAGGGTGGTGGCTTATAATAAGCTTACAACCCTTTGCTTTTGCCTCTTCAATAACTTCGTCTGTAATATCAAGGCAACACAGGGCTTTATCAATCTCCATATTTACATCGCCAACGAGAAAACCTGAATTGTCAAATTCAGCCTGAGTGTCAAACGGAGCGTACTTGTCAGCAACAGCAACAACGTCTTTTATATTAATCATTTTGGAGTTCTCCTTCGATTTTTTCTATAACAGGCAAAAGTGATTTGTCGGACAGAGAACGCTTTTTAAGATGTGACAGTACGTGTGAAAGATAGAGCTTCGAATTTTCATCTGAAAGGTCGAGCTTGCCGACAAAAAGAAAGCTTTTGTCAATATCGCAGTGGTGTCCTGTGTGTTTTACGAGCATAACTGTGTAGTGTTTTTTGTCGCACTCACAAGCCTTTTGCTCCAAAATTTCAAAGCCGTTTTCGTACAGGTATTCAATGAGCACCTCGCACTTTGTCATAGGCTGTAAAATGAAGTGCTTGTCTTTGTTTTTTGCCCAAGTGCAGTCACTCAGAATCTTAGCAATCAGTTCACCGCCCATACCGGCAATGACGATGTCGTCAACCTCGTCCTCATTAACTACTTTAAGTCCGTCAGAAAGTCGGCACTCTATGTTGTCACACAGCTCATATCGGTTGACAGTTTCCTGACCAAAAGAGAGTGGTCCTTCGTTTATATCACAAGCAAGAGCAGTGTTGACAACGCCGTTTTTTACAAGCCACACAGGAAGATAAGCGTGGTCTGTGCCGATGTCAGCAAGTTTTACTCCACTGCGGACAAATGATGCACAAAGAGAGAGCCTGTTATCAAGAGAAAAAAGTCTCATAGCTTATCAGATAACAGAATTGATTTTTTCAATCAGAGCATCGCAGTCAGCAGAATGAACCATACAAGCTTGCTCAATGGTCTCGCCTCTTGCGGAAGGGCAACCAAGGCAGTGCATACCCATTTCAAGGAAAAACTGAGCAGTCTGTGGGTACTTGTCAAGTACATCGCCGATGATATCAAATTTTGTAACCTTATCCATAGTAAAACCTCCGTGAAGTATGTTGTAATATTTTAGACTAATATACCACAAAACGGCATAAAAAACAATATCAAAGATTATTATTGTCAAAACACATTCATAAAGAAAAAAGGCGTCCGACAATCGGACGCCGTGAAAAAGCGATATTATGGTGTTGTGCGGTATATCTTAAGCTTCTTCTGCTTCTTTCTTCTTTGCAAAGCATTCGCTGCAATAGTAGTCCTTACCTTCCATTGGTCTGAATGGAATGGTAGCCTCACCACCGCACTGTGCACATGTTGTAGTGTGCATCTCGCGAGCTGATTTAACAGCATTTTTGCGAGCAACTCTGCAAGCCTTGCAACGCTGTGGTTCGTTTACGAACCCTTTTTCTGCATAGAATTCCTGTTCGCCTGCTGTGAATACAAATTCAGCACCACAATCTTTGCAAACCAGAGTTTTGTCTTCGTACATAGTGTAACCTCACTTAAAAAAATTTATAAAATCCCGCGACGGAGTTGCACCGCCGAACACTTTTCGGGATATATTACCGTTTATTGCGACTATTGCGACAGCTTTTTGCGGATGCGATACAAAGCGTTGTCAACAGCTTTGTCGGAAACCGAGAGCTTTTCTGCAGACTCTTTGTATGAGTAACCGCACAGGTGAAGCGACAGAACGTTCTTTTCAAAAGGAGAGAGCAAGTCCTCGATTTTAGCGTAAACGCTGTTCAAAAACTCTTTTATCTCAAGAGTTTCCTGCATTGACATAGAGGTGATGTCCTCAACCACATTCAAAGAATCGTCAATAGGTTCGATGTTGTTTTCGGGAACACGGGACTTTGCCTGAGTGTGACGACGGATGGTGCGGAAACGATTTTCAACGCAAAGCATAGCGTAGTTCTTGAAAGACATTCCGCCGTTTGTGTCAAAAGTCCTGCACGCAAACATAAGACCGATTAAGCCTTCCTGCATAATGTCAGAGTGCTCGTAAAACTCAAAGCAATTCCTGAATTTGGACGCGATAGACGAGATGAGTCCCATATATCTGGCACACATATTTTCAAACGCTTCATCACAAAGCGTTCCTCCCGACTTTATGAAGCCGACAAGAACAGTGTCATCAAACTTATCAAATGAGCAAAAACCTTCGTTCATAGTCGTCACCTCACAAGTACACATATCTACAGTATAGTATATAAGGACTTACAGAAAATGTCAACAGAAAATTAGTTTTTCTTAACAAAAATGCAAAAGATGATAATAATTATTATGCAAAATACACAATAATTTGTCGAAATCTTTTGCTATGTGACGAGATATGAATTGTGGTATACTGAAAAGCGAAGATAAAAAATCTTGTTACTACGTGGGGAGATGTCGGATTTGGTAGTAAAATGTAACAGCTTTGGTCTGTTTGGCATAGATAGTTTTTGTGTTGAGGTTGAAGCAGACGTCAGTAGAAGTGTGCCGTCCTTTGATATAGTTGGTCTGCCTGATGCATCGGTTAAGGAAAGTAAGGACAGGGTGCGTTCTGCACTCTTAAACTGCGGTCTTGAATTCCCACCTGCAAGGATAATTATTAACCTTGCACCTGCTGACAGAAGAAAGGAAGGACCAGTGTATGACTTGCCGATATTGGTTTCACTTTTGCAGGCGACAGGGCAGATAAACGCTGATTTGTCTGACTGTGCATTTGTTGGTGAATTGTCGCTTTCGGGAGATGTAAGGCGTATCAATGGTGTGCTGTCAATGGCGATTAAAGCAAAAGAATGTAACATAAAAAGCTTGTTTGTGCCTTTTGACAACGCACTTGAAGCGGCGGTTGTAAAAGGTGTGGATATCTACCCGGTTAAAAGTGTTTTTGAGCTCGTTGACCATTTAAAAGGCAGAGCAGAAATAGCGAAAACTCAGTACAACTTTGAGCATAAGAATAGCGTTTCTCAGTTGCTTGATTTTTCTCAGGTAAAGGGTCAATACGAAGCGAAGCGAGCGCTCGAAATTGCCGCTGCAGGAGGACACAATGTTTTGCTTATCGGACCTCCGGGTTCAGGTAAAAGTATGCTTGCAAAGCGAATGGGAACCATACTGCCTTCAATGACTTTTGATGAAATGATACAGACAACAAAAATTCATTCGGTTGCAGGTTTGTTGCCTGAAAATCAGGGACTTATTACAACCAGACCTTTCCGTTCACCTCACCATTCGGTTTCGGCTGTGGGACTTACAGGTGGTGGAACGATTCCTCGTCCGGGAGAGATTTCGCTGTGCCACAACGGCGTACTGTTTTTGGATGAACTCCCTGAGTTTAACCGCAACTCGCTTGAAGCTTTACGTCAGCCTGTGGAAGATTCAAAAGTAACCATCAGCCGAGCAATGGGGAGATATACATATCCAAGCTCGTTTACGCTGATTGCTGCAATGAACCCGTGTCCTTGCGGTTTTTACAATCATCCTGTACGAGAGTGCACTTGCACGGAGGATGCTGTTCGAAGATATCTCAGTCGTATTTCGGGACCGTTGCTTGACCGTATTGATATACACGTTGAGGTGCCTGCTGTGGAGTACGATGATTTGACTTCAAAAATTCAGGAAGAAAGCTCAGAAAGTATACGTGAGCGTGTTAATAAAGCACGAGCAGTGCAGATAAAAAGATACGAGGGAACTTCAATCAACTGTAACGCAAATCTTGATGCTTCGATGTTCTCGAAAGTATGTGTTGTTGATGATAGAGCAAATATGTTGCTTAAAAATGCTTTTGACAAACTAGGACTTACTGCTAGAGCGTACGACAGAATACTGAAAGTTGCGCGAACAATCGCCGATTTAGATGGTAGTGAAATTATAAAGAGCAACCATATCACAGAAGCTATTCAGTATCGAACACTCGACAGGAAGTACTGGGGAAGGTAGGTAACAATGTCTTTGACATTGCAGTGATATATCTGCTGTGCTGATGCGATGCTCTCATTTTTGAAAGCGAGGATTTTACCAGAAATTGTAAAAACAGTGGGGGACTTTCGCCAAAACGAAAGAATATTTCCATCGTGGAAAAATAACTATAAAAATTTCAATGCTTTTAATTTAGTTTTTACATACAAGTTGACCAAATTTTTTTACAAACGGCATTTTCAGTTGACTTTGAGTCATATTTGTATTATCTTATACATAGATAATGGAATCTTCTGCCTTGGTGTAGAATTAAGTTTCGGGTAGTTTACCGAAAATCTGTTATATTTTGCCATATTTCAACTGTGTGGCAAGTTGGTTTTAGATTACGAGATATAGCATATATAAATTTTAGGAAGTGTACAGATTTTGGAGAAATTTGTAGTTAATGGTGGCAACAAACTTTTTGGTGAAGTAACTGTCAGTGGTGCGAAAAACGCGGCGGTAGCTATTATCCCAGCGGTTATTTTGTGCGACGAGCCTTGCCGTATTGAAAATATACCTAACATCAGCGACGTAACCCTCATTGCAACTATTTTGCAGGAGCTTGGTGCTGTTGTTACAAGAGTGAATAAATCAACCCTTGATATCGACCCACGTCCTATCAACACATTTGTTGCAACTCAGGACTCGGTAAGAGGTATGCGTGCGTCTTACTATCTGCTTGGTGCATTGCTTGGCAGATTCCACAACGCAAAAGTTGCACTCCCTGGCGGATGTAACTTCGGTGTACGTCCGATTGACCAGCATTTAAAGGGTTTTGCGCTTATGGGTGCTAAAAACGAGCTCATTAACGGTGCGATTATTGAGTCAACTTCTGACCGCAGACTTCACGGTGCGAAGATTTACTTTGACACGGTTTCTGTTGGTTCAACAATGAACATCATCCTTGCTGCTGTTAAAGCTGAGGGTCAGACTATCATTGAAAATGCGGCTAAAGAGCCACACATCGTAGATTTAGCGAACTTCTTGAACTCTATGGGTGCTAACATCCGTGGTGCTGGTACAGACGTTATCAAAATCCGTGGTGTTGAGTATCTCAAGGGTATTACATATTCAATCATTCCTGACCAGATTGAGGCAGGAACATATATGGCTGCAGCTGCTGCAACAAGAGGCAAGATTACTGTTAAAAACATCACACCAAAGCATCTGGACAGCATTTCTTCAAAGTTAAGAGAGATGGGCGTTGAGATTGAGGAGTACGATGAGGCTGTTGTTGTAGACGCTACAAAGCGTCCGCTCAACAGAGTTAACGTTAAGACTATGCCTCACCCTGGTTTCCCAACCGACTGTCAGCCTCAGTTTGCTGCACTGCTTTGTTCAGTAAACGGCACATCTATCATGAACGAAAGTGTTTGGGATAACCGTTATCAGTATATTGCAGAGCTTGTTCGAATGGGTGCTAAAATTTCAGTTGAAGGCAGACTTGCTATTATTGAGGGTGGACAGATTCTTACAGGTGCTCCTGTAAAAGCTACTGACCTCAGAGCCGGTGCGGCGATGATTATTGCGGCACTCGTTGCTGAGGGCACAACATACATTTCCTCAATCAGTTACATCGAGCGTGGCTACGAGGATGTTATTGAAAAGTTCAGAGCTCTTGGGGCTGACATCAAGAAGATTTACGTTCCTGATAACGACGAGGTAGCTACAACAGCATAAGTTTTCTAAAGGGTACAGTCAGTACCCTTTTGTTTTTATAGAGTATTTTAAGGAGTTTTTATGGCAAAAATTGTTCCGCTTTTTTCTTCAAGCAGAGGTAACAGTTATTATATAAAAGGCAACGACGAAGCGATACTTGTGGATGCAGGCAGAAACTGCAAACAGCTTGAACTTTCTCTGCGCCAAAATGAAATCGACACAAAGACTATCAAGGCGATTTTTGTGACCCACGAGCACACCGACCATTGTTCAGCGCTGAAAGTTTTTGCAAAACGCTACGATTTGCCGATTTACGCAAGCAAGGGTACGCTTGAAGCTTTGGTTAATGGCGGTAAGGTTGACAAAAACGCAAGGCTTGTCGAGATTGCAGACGAGGTGACACTTGGCGATACACTTATAAAGAGAGTTCTTACATCTCACGATGCTATAGAGAGTTGCGGGTACCATATCACAACCGCTGATGGTCGCAAATGCTCGGTTGTGACAGATACGGGTTTTCTGACCAATGACGCTTTAACAGCTTTAAAAAACTCAAACGCTGTTGTTATTGAGTCAAACCACGATGTCGATATGTTAAAACGTGGTCCGTATCCGTATATACTGAAACAGCGTGTGTTGTCTATGACGGGTCATCTTTCAAACGCTGATTGTGCAAAGGTGTTGCCACAGCTGTTAGAAAGCGGTGTTACACATTTTGTGCTTTCTCACCTTAGTCAGGAAAACAACACTCCACGTATTGCACTGGATACTTCTGTTGCAACACTCAATATATTCAAAGCGGTGCGTGACAGTGACTATACAATTATGACTGCACCCGTTGAAACAAACGGAAAGTCAGTGATTTTTTAAGGTAATTATTATGCTGAATGTTAATATAGTATGCGTTGGCTCAATTAAAGAAAAGTTCTTTACCGATGCTTTGAATGAGTACAAAAAACGACTACAAAGATACTGCAAATTTAATATAGTTGAACTGCCTGAGGAGAAAATCACCGACCAGGAAACTCAGGCTCAGATTGACAAAACGCTTTTAAAAGAGGGCGAAAAGATACTTTCAAAAATCAGCAAAAGCGACTATGTTATCGCAATGTGTATTGAGGGCAAGCAACTCTCAAGCGAAGAACTCGCTAATAAACTAAGCGATATTTCAATGACAAACGGCACTGTTGATTTTGTAATCGGCGGTTCGTGGGGACTTTCGCCTGAAGTTAAAAGCAGAGCTGATTTTAAACTCTCGGTTTCGAAAATGACGTTCCCACACCAGCTGTTCAGAGTGATGCTTTCGGAACAGATTTACCGCGCTTTTTCAATCACCGCAAACGCAAAATATCATAAATAAAAGCCTCCATTGTTATTGAAAGGAAGCTTTTAAACTACGACTAATAAAAAGGAGGTTGATGTTATGGCACTTGACGGAATGATGTTAAGTCTTATTAAAGATGAGCTGAAAGCAGAATTGCTCGATGCTCATATTAGCCAGATTCACCAACCGAGTAAAGACGAAATTGTTATTAACTTCCGCACAAAAAACGGAGCAAAAAAACTGTTCTTAAGCTGTAGGGCTGATTGTGCGAGAGTTCATTTTACCGAGCACGCTCCTGAAAATCCGCCTACTCCACCGATGCTTTGTATGTTACTTAGAAAGCGTTTGTGTGGCGGAAAGCTTTTGGATATCAGACAGATTGAGTTTGAGCGAATTCTGTTTTTCGATTTCGAAGCTACAAACGAAATAGGCGACAGGGAAAAGCTTACTTTGTGCATTGAGATTATGGGTAGATACTCAAACATCATCTTGATTGACCAAAAGGGTCTGGTTGTTGATGCTGTCAAACGCATCGATATTACAATGACCAGTGAACGTGTTGTGCTCCCAAAAATTGAATACACTATTCCTCAAAAACAGGACAAGCTCAATATTTTAGAGGATAGCACAAGCAGTATTGTGACGGTTGTTGAAAACAGCGACAAGTCACTGGATAAAGCTGTGTTGTCAGCAGTTCAGGGTATATCACCTATCCTTTGCCGAGAGGTAGAGCACAGGGTGTTTGAGGGCAGTTCACTTGAGAGTGAAATTGAAAACATTGCAAGTGTTTTGAGAGATAAAAACAGTACACCTACAATGGTGCTCAAAGACATAAGCACTCCGTTTGATATTACATTTATACCTGTTTACCAGTACGGCAATGCTATGCTGACAAAGTCGTTTGATACGTATTCATCACTGCTTGACAACTTCTACTATCAGCGTGATATGGCTGTGAGAATGAAGCAGAGAAGTATGGACTTGCACAAGCTTGTTTCTAATATGATTGAGCGACTGACTAAGAAAATCAATATCCAGAAAGCTGAGCTCAAAAAGTGTGAGGACAGAGAACAGCTGAGAATCAAGGGCGATTTGCTTCAGGCTAATCTTTACAGAATAGAAAAGGGAGCTATGTTCGTTGAGGTTGAAAACTACTACGAGGAGAATTCACCAATATTAAGAATTGTGCTCGACCCTAGTATCACTCCGGCACAGAATGCTCAGAAGTTTTACAAGTCTTATGCCAAGGCAAAAACAGCCGAGCAGATGCTCAAAGTGCAGATTGAAAAAGCCGAGCAGGAGTTACAGTATATGATAACTGTTCAGGACTTTTTAAGTCGTGCACAAAGCGACAAGGAGCTCAGTCAAATCAGACTCGAACTTGTTGAGCAGGGCTACATCAAAGAACACAGAAATGCAAAGCAAAAAGCACCGAAAGCCTTGCCACCAATTGAGTTTGAAACATCGGACGGCTTCACGGTTTTGGTCGGCAGAAATAACAAGCAAAACGACCAGTTAACGCTAAAAACTGCTAGTAGATTTGACTATTGGTTCCACACAAAGAATATCCCCGGTTCGCACACAATTGTGATTACAAACGGCAGGGAGATTACCGATACAGCGATTTTAGAGGCGGCACAAATTTGTGCTTACCACAGCAAAGGCAAGGATTCGTCACAGGTTCCTGTTGATTATACGATAGTCAAAAACGTGTCTAAACCAAGCGGTGCAAAACCTGGTAAGGTGATTTACGACTTTTACAACACTGTGTATGTTACCCCAAAGTTGCCACAACCACAGAATTAATTTTTTATAAGTGAAACCAAATCATAGGCACAAAGCGTTTTATTTATATAAGGATTCTAGGGGAGAGAGATTATGAAAAAAGACGTTAAGCTTTACAATATGATATTGCCAACATTTATGCTTTTGACTATGCATCCGCTGATGTGGGTTTTGTCGCTGACAGGAAACTTTATTATTGACTCAATAGTACTGCTGTTAGCTTCACTGGTGGTGTTTAAAAAGTTTGACGGCAAATTTTACAAGAAGAATATTTTAAAAGTTTGGGGACTTGGATTTTTAGCAGACCTTATCGGTGCAGGATATTTGTTCCTCGGTGGTGCGGTAGGCTATAGTTATATCAACCGTTTTGACGAACCGATTGACAGTTTTATGTATAATCTTATGGATGGAATGAATGATACTCTCAATCATTCGGATATAGTTACTGCGTACAGCGTGGGATTTATGATTTCTGCAATGCTGGTAGCTGCAGTTGCTATATTTTTGATGGACTATTTTATGGTTTTTAAAAACTCAGGTTTGACTAAAAAACAGGGAGTTATTGCATCTTTGATGTTTGCAATTCTCACAGCACCTTATACTTACTTCTTACCAGAGGACAGCTTTAACTGGTATTTTAATTTGTTTACATTTATCGGATATTAATATGTTACAGTTAATAAAAAACGAGCACCGATTCTTTCGGTGCTCGTTTTGTTTGTAGGTGCTACGCACACGGACGAGCAATGCTCGCCCCTACATTTATATTATTTTAATTCAACGATTGTAACGCCTGCTTCGCCCTCGCCAAATGTACCCAAGCGGAATTTTTTGACCGCTTTGTGTGTTTTTAAGTGGCGGTGAATTTCAGCTCTCAAAACGCCAGTGCCTTTACCGTGGATGACGGTAAGAGTGTGGGTGTTTGTCAGAATTGCTGTGTCGATTGCCTGGTCAACTGCGATGATAGCTTCAATCGCGGTTTGTCCTCTTAAATCAATTTCAGTTTCGGCACGGGCAGACACGTTCTTTGTAATTTTGCGTTCAGGACGTTTTGGTACAGTTACCTTTTCGTCATTTAGCAGTCTGAGGTTACTTAGCGGTACTCGTGTTTTAATGATACCAGCCTGAACGAGAACCTGACCTTTGTCTGGAAGTTCAAGCACTTCTGCCTTTTTGTCAATGTCGAAAATCAGCACGCTGTCGCCGATTTTTAAGTCGCGAGGGAGCTTGTACGTTCCTTGCTTTGCGTCTTTTACAGGGTCGGCTGTGTCCTCAAGGTTACGCATATTCTTCTTGAGCTTTGCTCTGTCGTCAGCAGTGAGTGCCTTTGCTTTCTGAGCTTTTTCGAGGTCGTCGATAAGAGCATATGCCTGAGCTTTGGTTTTTGAAAGAATGAGCGACGCTTCGTGCTTACTTTTTTCAATCTCACGCTGAGCATCACGCTTTGCTCGTTCAAGCTCTTTTTGTGCGTTTTCACGGTCGATTCTGGCTTTGTTCAGCTCTTCTCTTGTCTTTGCTAAAAGCTCGTCAAGTGATTGTCTGCGTTCTTCCAATGTTTCGACAACGTCTTCAAACTGACGGCTTTCTGCTGAAACAAGCTCTCGTGCACGGTCTACGATTTCGTCTTCCATACCAAGGCGTTTTGAGATAGCGAAAGCGTTACTTTTACCCGGTACACCGATTAACAGTTTGTAAGTAGGACGCAGAGTTTTTACGTCGAATTCGCAACAGCCGTTTTCAACCTTTTCGGTGCGGAGAGCGTATTCTTTAAGCTCAGCGTAGTGAGTTGTGCTGGCGATTTTTGCACCGCGACTTCTCAGCTTTTCAAGGATAGACACAGCGAGTGCCGCACCCTCAACAGGGTCAGTACCTGCACCAAGCTCGTCGATAAGTGCGAGCGTTGAGCGGTTAGCAAGCTTTAAAATCCCGATGATGTTTGTCATATGAGCAGAGAAAGTCGAGAGCGACTGTTCGATGCTCTGTTCGTCACCGATGTCAACCAGCACTCGTCTGAATGTGGAAAGCTCGGAGTTTTCAGCACATGGTACCATAAGACCACACATAGCCATTAATGTCAAGAGACCGATGGTTTTGAGCGATACTGTTTTACCGCCTGTGTTTGGTCCTGTGATAACAAGTGTGTCGAAAGTTTTGCCGAGTGTGATATCTGTCGGCACAACGTTTTTGTCAGGGATGAGCGGATGACGAGCCTCTTTTAAATCAATTTCGCCTTTATCGTTCATCTTTGGTTTAACGGCTTTCATTTTGTACGCAAGCTGAGCTTTTGCAAAAATAACGTTAAGCTCAACTGTGAAGTTGTAGCTTTCGATAGTTTCGTCAGCGTGAGTACCGCAGGATGCAGACAGCTCGTAAAGTATGCGTTCAATTTCAGCCTGTTCTTTGCTCTCTAGTACACGGATGTCGTTGTTAGCCTGTACAACGCCCATCGGTTCGATGAACACGGTTGAGCCTGACGCTGATGTGTCGTGAACTAAGCCTGCGACGTTTCCTCTGCACTCAGCTTTTACAGGAACAACGTATCTGCCGTCACGCTGAGTTACGATAGCGTCCTGCAGATGTTTCTGGTATGTAGAGGAGTGGATGATTTTGTCTAAAACTTCCCTTGCCTTTGACTGGGCAACCCTGATTTTGCGACGGATGTCGTAAAGAGTAGGGGAGGCGTTGTCGCACAGTTCCTCTTCGCCTATGATACAGGTGTTGATTTTTTCTTCCAAAAATCTGTTTGTAGATAAACTTTCAAAGTGGTTATCAAGAGAAGTCTGTACACCTGCTGATTTATTTCGCCATTCTTTGACAAGTCTGATTACACGCAAAGTCTGGGCGATTTTTAGAAGCTCTGTTGTTGTCAGGCAACCGCCTGCCTGTGCACGTCTTAGAGCGTTTGCGATGTTTGACACACCGCCAAATGACGGTGCACCAAAGCGACCGATGAGCATATGTGCGTCATCAGTTTGTTTGAGTAGTTCCTCAACCTCGAAAAGTCCCCACACAGGTTCGATTTTCAAAGCTTGTTCGTAAGCATCGGGGATGGTGGTTTCTTTAGCAAGGAGGGTTAATATTTTGTCGAGTTCAAGTGCTCTGTAATGTCTGTTCATATCAATCACTCATCATTTTAAAAAATTGTAGTGTCATATAGTCTTTTTCGGTCACAGAGCTTAGGTAGCTTTCTGTGATAATGTTAAGTAGTCTGAGCGAATCCTCACTCAGCGAAAACGAAAACAGTTTAGAAAAATCTGCGTAAATTGTGTGTCGCAAAGCTGTGATTACGCTAAGTGGTGCCGGTACTCCCAGTGCTCCGTTTTGTTTTGCACAGCTTTCGCAAAAGAGTTTTCCTGTTTTTGGGATGAAGGTCATAACAGGGGACTCGTATTCTCCGCAACAGTCGCACATAATAAGGTCCGGCATATATCCGCATAGCTGCATCAGCCTCATTTCGACACACGCTTTTATAAGTAGCGGTTCTTTTTTGTTGTTAGAAAGAAGGTGCAGAGCGTTTAATATAAGTCGCAGAAACTCGGTTGACTCCAGTTCTTTTGGACACAAGTCCATACACAGCTCGCAAAAATACTGAGCAAGACTCATATTAGCCACATCTTTTCTAAGTCCCATAAACATTTCAATGCTTTTTGCTTCGTCGATTGAATATGTACCCTTGTTTTCGAATACAGAAAGCTCGGAATAGCACAAAAGCCCGGTGGATGCACACTTCGGGCTTTTGATATTCTTTGCACGACGCACAAACGCACGGATAACACCGTGAGAAGCAGTGAGCACAGTAACAAGCTTATCTTGCTCCCTTATAATCTGCTCCTTTATTATCAGTCCGTTTGTTTTGAATTTCATCTTTATCCTCCAAGGTGTACGGGTCTTTCTTTGCGTTCTGGATGGATTTGTAGTGGAGGTAGTCTAATACACTTCCACTGCTTAAAAAAGAATTCCACGCATCTGTTTCGTTCATTTTGAATCTGCCTTTCATAAGCACTCGGGCTCAACCCCTGTAGGGTTATTATACCTTGAGGCAGGGCAGATATAGTGGGAAAATTGTAGAAGCCAAAAATTGTATATTAGGCGTCCGAGTGCCGTAGCCTTTCGATTTTCAATGCGACCGAGTACCGCGCGTTAAAAATCAAGGAAATAATTTGCTCCTTGATTTTAGCTAGCGGTAGAGGAGCGGTAGAAAATCGGAAGAGTTGCGTAGGCATACGAGGCGTGATATCGCTGTACGCAGTACCTGAAACAGTGCGATACGTTTATACGATATGTGTTGCACAGACGCTTATATTAGTCAAAATCCTTCTGGTTGAAGCCAAAGTTGTTAAGAAGTGCTTCGCGATTTCTCCAGTCTTCTTTAACTTTAACCCAGGTCTGGAGATTAACTTTGCAATCGAAAAACTTTTCCATATCCTGACGTGCGTAGGTGCTGATTTTCTTGAGCATTGAGCCACCCTTGCCGATGATGATGCCTTTGTGAGTTGAACGCTCACAGTAGATGGTTGCATCAATGTCTAAGATGTCAGAGCCTTCTCTGGTTCTCATTCGCTCAATAACAACCGCTGTACCGTGTGGGATTTCCTTGTCTGTAAGACGCAGGATTTTCTCTCTTATCATTTCAGCGGCGAGAACTTTTTCAGGCTGGTCAGTAAGAGCATCTTCCTCGAAGAAGTGTCCGCCTTCGCTGCATAGCTTTTTGAGTTCGTCAATCAAATCGTCAACGCCCTTGCCGTCAACTGCACACACAGGTACAACAGCTTCGAAGTTGTAGAGATTTGAGTAAGATAAAATAAGTTCCAAAAGCTGTTCCTTATCTTTGAGCATATCAATTTTGTTGATAGCAAGAACAACAGGAGTGTTACTTTTCTTGAATTTTTCGATAAGCATAAGCTCGGTTTTGCCGACTTCCTTGTCAGCTTCAACAACTAAAACGCACGCATCAACACCCATAACGGACTCGTTGATTGAACGAACCATATACTGGCCTAAAGTTGTCTTTGGTTTGTGCATACCAGGGGTATCAATAAAAACGAGCTGGTACTCGTTTTGTGTTAAGATACCCATAATGCGTGTGCGTGTTGTCTGTGGTTTTGAAGAAACGATAGCAATCTTCTGCTTTAACATACAGTTTAAAAGCGATGATTTGCCTACATTCGGTCTTCCTGTTAATGCGATAAACGCTGATTTATCATTAGTGTTCATAATATGTCCTTTTTGAATCGTTATTATTTTGATTTTTTGAGTTTGTCAAGATACCACTGGGGTTTTATTGCAACAAAGCACAAAGCGACTATTGTGCAGACTATGAGGGATATCAAAGGTACGGTGTTACTCATATAGTAGCCGATGATTTCTTTGAACACAGCTACATCAAACAACAGCGCAAAAGCGATGATAACTGATGCGATAGCCGCAACGAGTACCGCACCTGCAGCTACATCTTTGATAAACTCGATGTTTTTGTTGTACTCTTTTGTGATTGTGTCACACACACGCTCAAGCACTGTGTTTAAAATCTCAGTGATGAATACAAGCGAGATAGTGAGTATCAGCACGCCAAACTCACAAGCGCTGAGTGAGTAAAACTTTGAAACAAAAAACACCACGTAGATAGCCGCAACAAGGTGAAACCTCATATGCGATTCGGTTTTAAGTACGGACAATAGTCCTCTGATAGCGTAATAAAAGCTGTGTATCTGTTTAACGATTCTTTTCATAGCTTGTCCTTATTACTCACCTATGTAGCCCTGAACTGCTTCGAGTCCGAGCATATCCATTACATATTCTTCTTTTTCTCTCATTCTTACCTTTTCGAGAGGTTCCATATGGTCATAGCCCAAAAGGTGTAAAACTGAGTGAGCTGTAAGGTAGCCAACCTCACGCTGGAAAGAGTGGCCGTAAAGCTCGCTTTGTTCTAAAGCTTTTTCCATTGAAATTACAACATCGCCGAGAATCTGGGCACCTGTTGTCGGGTCTGTGTCGTACTTGCCGTCGCTACCCATAGGGAATGAAAGCACGTCTGTTTCGATTGGCTTGTCACGGTACTGGGTGTTGAGCTCTTTGATCTGTTCGTTGTTAACGAATGTTACGCTGATTTCAGCAGGACCTTCGAATTTCTCCATCTTAAGAACTGCGTTACAGCAACGTCTGACAAGCATTCTCATACCTGTCGGGATTTTAACTTCCTTTTGTGAATTTGTGATTACTACTCTGATTTTATCTGTTGTCATGTCGTCTTTTTGCCTCCTCATTTTTCTCATACGCCTTGATAATATCCTGCACCAGTTTGTGCCTTACGACATCCTTTTCGGAAAATGTTATGTGCTTTATGTCTTTGATGTTTTTGAGCACCTTTACGGCTTCTTTAAGACCGCTTTTAGCGCCATTTGGCAGGTCAATCTGGGTGATGTCGCCTGTGATAACCATTTTTGAGCCGTTGCCAAGTCTGGTTAAGAACATCTTCATCTGTTCGCTTGTTGTGTTCTGGGCTTCGTCCAAGATGATGAACGAATCGTCGAGCGTTCTGCCTCGCATATATGCAAGCGGTGCAACCTCAATGTTGCCGCGCTCAAGATATTTCTGATAAGTTTCAGCTCCCAACATATCAAAGAGAGCATCGTAAAGTGGCCTTAAATAAGGGTCAACTTTGCTCTGCAAATCGCCCGGAAGAAAGCCGAGCTTTTCGCCTGCTTCAACAGCAGGACGAGTCAAAATTATACGATTGATTTCCTTAGCTCGAAAGGCGGTTACCGCCATTGCTACTGCCAGATAGGTTTTACCTGTACCTGCAGGGCCGACGCCAATGGTGATGGTGTTATCTTCAATCGCCTTGCAGTAGTGCTTTTGTCCGATTGTTTTTGGCTTTATCGGTTTGCCTTTTGCTGTTACGCAGATGCAGTCTGAAGCTAGTTGTTCAATTTTTTCCTCGCTGCCTTCGTTTATAAGTGAGATGCAGTATCTCACGTTTTGCTCGGAAAGCTGTTCGCCACGGTTTAAGAGTGATAAAAGTGAGTCGATAACCTTTGCAGCTTTCATAACGCCCTCAGGCTCACCGCTGATTTTAAGCTCACTGTCCCTTGCTCTTACTCTGACAGAAAACTCTGATTCAATGAGCTTGATGTTTTCGTCAAAGCTTCCGAACAACGCAACTGCGTGTTCCATACGGTCAATACTGATAATCTGTTCCATTTTTTATCTCCAAGTTTGGTAAACAAATTTATACAAAATATAGTATAACACAAAATATCAACTAAATCAAAGAAAATATTACATATAATATAGAGAAAATTTGCGAAGTTTCGTTACAAAAAATCGTTAATATGCTTGACAAATGCAGGGTGCTTTGATATAATCGCAGGAGTGTAAAGTGATTTGCTTTACAGCAATGTGGTCAGGAGGGTGAATTTTTTGGAGAAAAATCTTGAGATTTCACTGCTTTTTGACTTTTACGGACAGATGCTCACAAAGACTCAGCAGGAGGCTGTAAACCTTTACTACAACGACGATTTGTCGCTTTTAGAGGTTGCCCAGATTTTGTCTATGACTAGACAGGGTGTCAGAGATGCACTCAATCGTGCTAAAAAAAGTCTTTACACTTTTGAAGAAAACCTGAAGCTCTGCGAGCGTTTTTCGAAAACTCAGCAGGGACTCAAAAGTATCATCGACAAAGCCCAGACACTCACTGAGCTTACAAACGATGAAAAAATCAAATTGCTGTCGGCACAGATTCAAATGACAGCGCAAAGCCTTTACGAACAGGAGGTCTGAAAATGGCGTTCGAAGGTTTATCCGAAAAGCTTAGCAAAGCGTTTAAAAAACTTAAGAATAAAGGTAAGTTAACAGAGGCTGATGTTAAAGAAGCGATGCGAGAAGTCAGACTCGCTTTACTTGAGGCTGACGTTAACTACAAGGTTGCAAAGGATTTTACAAAGAAAGTAACAGAGCGTGCGGTTGGTTCCAATGTTTTAGAGAGCTTAACACCTGCACAGATGGTTATCAAAATCGTAAATGAAGAGCTCACAGCTTTAATGGGCTCTGAAAATTCAAGGCTCAACTTTTCATCAAAACCACCAACCGTTATTATGATGTGCGGTTTGCAGGGTGCAGGTAAAACAACCCACGCAGCAAAGCTTGCACTTCACTTAAAAAAGCAGAATCACAGACCACTTTTGGTTGCTTGTGATATATATCGTCCAGCTGCTATAGAGCAGTTAAAGGTAGTCGGCGAAAAAGCAGGCACTCCTGTATTTGAAATGGGTCAGGAAAATCCTGTAAAAATCGCTAAAGAAGCTATCAAGCGTGCAAAGGATTACGGTAATGACATCGTTATCCTCGATACTGCAGGTCGACTCCATATTGACGAAGCGTTGATGACCGAGCTTAAAAACATCAAAGCTGAGGTCAAGGTTGACGAGATTCTCCTCGTTATTGACTCGATGACAGGTCAGGACGCTGTAAATGTTGCAAAGACATTCAACGAGCTTTTAGACATCACAGGTGTTATTCTTACAAAGCTCGACGGTGACACCCGTGGCGGTGCGGCGCTTTCGGTTAAGGAAGTTACAGGCCGTCCGATTAAGTTCTCCGGTACAGGTGAAAAGCTCGAAGATTTAGAGGCTTTCCACCCTGACAGAATGGCTAGCAGAATCCTCGGTATGGGCGACGTGCTCACTCTTATCGAAGAGGCTGAGCAGAAGCTCGATGCTAAAAAGGCTGAACAGCTCGCTGATAAGATGCTCAAAAACAAAATGGACTTCAATGACCTTTACGACCAGTTTGAGCAGATTCAGAATATGGGACCGCTTAAAGGTCTGCTTTCAAAAATCCCTGGTATCGGCAATAAGCTTGACGATGTTGATATTAATGAACGTCAGATTGACTGGTGCAAGGCTATCATCCTGTCAATGACAAAGGAAGAAAGAGCAAAGCCTTCGCTTATCAATCCGTCACGTAAAAAGAGAATTGCCGCAGGTAGTGGTCGCTCAGTTGAAGAGGTCAACAGACTGATAAAACAGCTTGAGCAGACACAGAAGATGATGAAGCAGTTCACTTCAAAAGCAAAACGAGGCAAGCGTATGCCTAATCTCCCGGGACTTGGCGGACCACCAATGGGCGGTAACGGCGGTTTCCCTGGATTTTAAAAACGCAGAACTTTAGTCTTAAATGCCAATAATTTACATTGGTAATATATATAAAACTACTATATTTATTGGAGGAAAACACAATGGTAAAAATCAGATTAAGAAGAATGGGTGCTAAGAAATCACCTTTCTACAGAATCGTAGTTGCTGACTCAAGATACCCAAGAGATGGCCGTTTCATCGAGGAAATCGGCACATACAACCCACTCACAGAGCCATCAGAGGTTAAGGTTGACGCTGACAAGGTTAAGGAGTGGATCGCTAAGGGTGCACAGCCAACAGATACTGTTAAGAATCTTTTCAAGAAGAACGGTATTCTCTAATTTTTGAAAGGAAACTGTTTTCATGAAAGATTTACTCTTAACGATTGCAAAGGGTCTTGTTGAACAGCCACAAGAGGTTACTGTTACACAGGACGAACCAAACGAAGAGGGCACAATCGTGTATCACATTCACGTTGCTGAAAACGATATGGGCAGAATCATCGGCAAACAGGGCAGAATTGCTAAGGCTATCCGTACTGTTGCTCGCTCTGCAGCTATTAGAAGCAACGAGAAAATTATGGTCGAAATCGACTAAACACAGAGAATTTGCGGTGCGTAAAGCACCGCTTTTCTTTTTGCTTTACTATTTTGCACAGATGTGATAAAATCGTTTTGAAATAAATTTGCAGGTGAAAATTATGGTTAAAAAGTTTTTAGAAGGCGGAAAAATCGTCGGCACTCACGGTGTGCGTGGCGAAATGCGTGTTGAGTGCTGGTGTGATTCACCGCAGGTGCTCGCAAAGTTCAAGACCCTTTACTTTGACGAGGGTAACGAGAAAATCAAGGTGCAGTCACGTGCACACAAAAATATGGTACTGATGAAAATCCCGGGCGTTGATACAATTGAGCAGGCTGATTTACTCAGAGGCAAAATCGTTTATATCAAGCGCAGTGATATGAAGCTCGATAAGGGTGTTCACTTTGTGCAGGATTTAATCGGTCTTGAGGTGACAGACGCCCAGACAAACGAGGTTTACGGCACTGTCAAGGATGTTTTGAGAACAGGCTCAAACGATGTGTACGAAATGACAGGTGCAGACTCAAAACTTTACTACATCCCTGCTATTCCTGATATTGTAGACGAAGTTGATGTAGATAAAGGCGTTATCAGGATTACACCGATGAAAGGATTGTTCTCTGATGAGGATTGATGTTATAACATTGTTTCCTGAGATGATGGAAACCGTGCTCAACGAGTCGATTATCGGCAGAGCACAGAAAAAAGGTGTGCTTGAAATCAATTGTCACCAGCTCAGAGAGTTTGCGTTTGACAAGCATCGCCACGTTGACGATGCACCATACGGCGGAGGTAAGGGTATGCTTATGATGACCGAACCGATTGCTTTGTGTTACGAGAATATTTGCGAGTCATTGGACGAAAAGCCGTACTTTGTGTATATGTCACCACAGGGAAATGTGCTTAATCAGCAAAAGCTGATTGACATAAGCTCAAAGCACAAGAATATCTGTGTGCTTTGCGGTCACTACGAAGGTGTTGACCAGCGTGTTATTGACGAACTTGTTGATGAAGAAATTTCCATTGGCGATTATGTATTAACTGGTGGCGAATTGCCGACACTTGTATTTGTAGATGCACTTGCAAGAATGGAAAAGGGTGTGCTTTCTGAAGATGAATGTTTTACTAAGGAAAGCCACTACGACGGCTTGCTTGAATATCCGCAGTACACACGTCCGCAGGTGTGGCGTGGCAAAGAGGTGCCGCAGGTGCTTTTGTCGGGACATCACGAAAACGTTGACAAATGGAGACGAGAGCAGTCTGTTGTGAATACTGCAAAAAAAAGACCTGATATGATAGAAAAAGCACAGCTCACGGATAAAGAAAGAGCTTTGGCACAACAGATTATAGATTCGACCAAAGACGACTAAAACCCTGTTTATATCTATGTTTTTGCGAATCTGACGCTTTTTGGCTTGTATGGTAAGTACAAAAAGTTATCAACATTTTAGCAGTTTTGCACAAGAAACGAGTTTGTAAAAAATTACTTGTTATCTATCAAAACAAAAATGCCTTTTCACGGTTGACCAACGCGTTTTTTGTAGATATAATACTAACATCGAACAGAATCCCCTGTTCAAAACGTTAATATATTATTTTGCAAATAAAAGAGAGGGTTTAAGAATGTACACTAAGGAAGTATTAGTTCAGAACAAAGCTGGTCTCCATGCTCGTCCAGCAACATTTTTCATTCAGAAAGCTAATGAGTTCAAGGCAACTGTTTGGGTAGAGAAGGACGAGAGAAAGGTTAACGCTAAGAGCCTTCTCGGCGTACTCTCACTCGGCATCATCGGTGGCACAACTATCACTATCTATGCTGATGGTTCAGACGAGACTGAGGCTGTTGAGGGTCTTGTTGCTCTTGTTGAGTCAGGTTTTGCTGAATAATTTCAATATATTTTAATGCATTAAGGCGGAGTGTATACTTCGCCTTTTTTGTTTTGGTAGTAAGTACAAAGCCTTACAAAAGAGATTTGAAAGAGAAGCGAGAACAAACGAGGCTTGATATTTCCACTTTACAAAATCCTCGGTTTAATTTATATTTAAACTGAGATAGTTTGTTATAGCACGGAGGTGATTGTGTGAACGAAAAGCTCAAAGAGTTGAGGAAAAAAGCAATGGCATTGCCACTTTCTTCCGGCGTGTATATTATGAAAAACAAAAACCGAGAGATTATCTACATCGGCAAGGCAAAAGCGCTCAAAAATCGTGTCAGCCAGTACTTTGGTTCGCAAAACAATCATCCCGAAAAAGTACGAAGAATGGTTGAAAACGTTTTTGATTTTGAGTACATCATTACTGACTCTGAGTTTGAAGCGTTGATACTTGAGTGCAGTTTGATTAAACAGCACACACCAAAGTACAACATTCTTTTGAAGGACGACAAAGGCTACAGCTATGTCAGAGTTACAAACGAGGACTGGCGACGCATTTCGTATGTGTTGCAGAAAGCTGACGATGATGCCACCTACATCGGTCCGTACAAAAGCAGTTATTATGTAAAAAACAGCGTTGAACAGGCACAGAAGATTTTTAAACTTCCGACCTGTAACAGAAAATTCCCACAGGATTTCAGAAAAGGCAGACCGTGCCTTAATTACCATATAAAGCAGTGTTGTGCTCCGTGTACAGGTAGAGTCAAGCTCAAGGATTATAACGAGTCGGTTGAGGAAGCGCTTAGCTTTCTTAAGGGCGGAGATGCTAAGACTATCAAGCTTTTAACGGAAAAAATGATGGAAGCATCAGACAACCTTGACTTTGAGCGTGCGGCAAAAATCCGCGACCAGATTAATTCAATCAAAAAGATGCGTGACAAGCAAAAGGTTGTCAACGCAGTTGTAGAGGAACAGGACGTTATCGCTTTTGCAGGAAACGGCAAGAAAGGCTCTTTTGAAGTTTTCCGCTTTTCAGGTGGCAGACTTTTTGACAGAGAGAATTTTGTTGTTGATGACCCGGGCGATGAGCTTTCTGCAAGAAGTGAATTTGTGCTCAGATATTACACAATCAGAGATGACATCCCTCGTAACATAGTGCTCGATGCAGAGCTTGAAGATGCACCTGTTTTGGAGCAGTGGCTTTCTGAAAAACGAGGTAAGCGTGCGTATATCAGCGTGCCTAAAATCGGCGAGCAAAAGCACCTTGTTGATATGTGCAAGCAAAATGCTTTTGAAACGCTCGGCCAGCTTCAGGGAATGCACGGCAGACAAGCGGCTGTGCTTGATGATTTAAAAGATATTCTGGGACTTAATAAGGTTCCGTATTATATTGAATCCTACGATATTTCAAACACAGCAGGAGCTGAGAATGTCGCAGGTATGGTTGTGTTTGAAAATGCAAAACCAAAGAAAGCTGCATATAAAAAATTCAAGATAAAAACATTTTCAGGTCAGGATGACTATGGCTCAATGGAAGAAGTGCTGACCAGAAGATTTACTGAATATCAGAAAGCTAAAAACGGTGACGGCGATGTTGACGAAGGTTTCAAAAAGCTCCCTGACCTCATACTTCTTGACGGTGGTAAAGGTCAGGTTGGAGCGGTTAAGCCTGTTCTTTTGAAGTTGGGAATTGATGTTCCGCTTTTCGGTATGGTCAAAGACGACAAACACCGCACCCGTGCAATTGTGTCAGACAGCGGTGAAATTGCAATAAGACCGAACCAGAGTGTGTTCAGCTTTGTCACATCAATTCAGGACGAGGTGCACCGCTTTGCGATAGGCTATCACCACCAAAGCAGAAAGAAGTCGATGAAATCATCGACGCTTACAAAAATAGAGGGTATAGGGGAGGTCAGAGCGAAAGCCTTGCTCAAGTATTTCCGCACTCTAGAGAATATAAAGAACGCCAGTCTTGAGGAGTTGTCTTTAGCTCCGAGTATGACAAAAGACAGCGCAAAAGCTGTGTATAGATATTTTCACGAAGAATAAGCGAGGATAAAAATGAGAGTTATTACGGGAAAAGCAAGAGGCAGAATACTCGAAACCTTAAAAGGCGACGATGTAAGACCTACAACCGACAAGGTGAAAGAGGCGATTTTTTCTGCGATTCAGTTTGAACTTGAGGGCAGACACTTCCTTGATTTGTTTGCAGGCTGCGGACAAATGGGTATTGAGGCGCTGTCACGAGGATGCGAAAAAGCTACATTTATTGATAAGAGCAGAGCGGCTGTTAAGGTGATAGAGAGTAACTTATCGGTTACAAACTTGAAACAGTTTGCAAAGGTTTACAACGCCGATTCAGTTAATTTTATCAGAAATACTATGGAAGAATTTGACATTATCTTCCTTGATCCGCCGTATAATAAGGGGATTTTACAGGAAGTTATGCCACTTGTTGCACAAAGAATGAAGAAAACCGGAGTTATTATTTGTGAAAGTGCATTAAATGATGAAATATTACAAAAATATTACAATTTTACTCTTGACAGAGAACGTACCTATGGTAAAATAAAGGTAAGCATATACCGTCACGAAGACTATGTGTAACAACATATGGTGTTTTGTGAATTAATAGGGGGCTGTTATGGATAATACGGTTATCTGCCCCGGCAGTTTCGACCCGGTTACGCTCGGTCACATTGACATTATCAAAAGAGCGTCCAAGATGTTCGACAAGGTTATCGTTGCGGTGCTTGTCAATATGTCAAAAACTCCTAGTTTTACAATTGATGAACGAATCGCTTTTTTAGAGAAAGCGTTGAGTGGAGTGGACAACATTGAGATTGTCGGTTTTTCGGGACTTCTTGCTGATTATGCAAAGGAGCGAAATGCAAAAGCGGTAGTCAAGGGTCTGAGAGCTATGTCGGATTTTGAGTATGAATTTCAGATGGCACTCACAAACAAGAAACTTAACCCTGAACTTGATACGGTGTTTCTTACATCGGACTCACAGTATATGTACCTGAGTTCCAGTATGGTGAAACAGATTGCGTCATTGGGCGGAGATATAAGCTACTTTGTGCCCGAGTGTATTCATGAACAGGTTTATGAGCGTTTAAAAACAGGAACTAGAAAGGAAAAGTAAAATGAGAGTGGATGAACTAATCAACGAGTTGCACGATATGATTGCTGATGCTAAGGCTGTTCCGCTTACAGGTGGTAAGGTTATGGTTGATGCTGAGAAGTTTTTCGATGCACTTGAGGAGCTACAGGACACATTGCCTGCTGAAGTAAGACAGGCTAAGAACATCGTTGCTGACAGAGGTCAGATTATTGCGGAGGCTAAAAAAGAGTCTGAGGACATCATCAGAGCTGCTGAAGAGCGCAAGAAGGCTATGATTGAGGAGTCTGAGATTATGCGTGCGGCTAAGGCTGAGGCTACAGAGCTTCTTAACGAAGTTAAGTCTAAGTCTGCTGAGATGCGTAAGGCTGCAAACGACTATGTTGAGAATATTATGAAAAAGACTGACGACGCTATTACAGCACAGCTCACAGAGCTCAGAAAAACTCGCCAGAATCTTAGAATCACAAAGAAGTCTAACTAAGACTTAACTTTTGCGGTAAGTTAATATTTTGCAAATTACAGGCTGTTTCACTTTTGTGGGACAGCTTTTTTGTTTGTTGACAGGAGCACAGGTGGATGATACAATAGGGTCACTACAGTAGAAACTTGGTGAAGATATGAAAAAGATTATTTCTATTTTGCTTTGTGCAGTTATGATGATGTCTGTTTGCGTTTTTAACACAAGTGCTGCCATGGAGCCAATGTATTATGGCGATGCAAATGCGGATGGTGACGAAAATATTATTGACGTAACGTTCATCCAGCGTTGTTTAGCTCAGATTGATGTTATGGATAAACTCCAGTTTGAATTGTCTGACGTTGATGATGACGGTGATATTTCTGTTATTGATGCAACAATAATCCAGCAGTACCTTGCAGGGTTGATTGATGGCTATAAAGCAGGAGGAGGAATTTCGATTGATATGAGCATCCGAGAGTTTTACAGTAATTACGGTGACGCTGTGGTGAGCTCTCAGGAGATTGTCACTTTTTACGCAAACGTTGATGTGGATGATGGTGTAAGTGTTGAATGCAGCTTTTATGTAAATGGTGAGCTTGTTAAAAAATCAGAAGACCCTGGCTTTGCTTATTGCTTTGAAGAGGCTGGTGAGTATAAGGTTAAGCTCGTTGCACAGAGTAATCTTGGCGTTGTTGAAGAGGCGTATCTTTACGTTACGAGTATTGGAGATGAGCTCCGTACAAAGCCTGAGATTGGAGTTTATTACACTAATTTGCGTAATTACTGGGAACTCAGCAGTGCAGATAGAACAGCGTTGATGAACGTTGTGGTTATTGGAAACACTGGTGAGTGTGAATATGGTTTTGAGATTTACGATGGCGAAACACTTGTAGCCTCTCAGGAGATGTCTACTGACAATACATTTCTTATGAATCCTCACAAATTATTAAAAGGATACAGATACAGCGAGTACACAACGAGAGTTATCGTGAACACGGGAGATGGCAACGTTTATTTCAGGAATGTCCCTGTAACGATTGTTCCGGTGAGAATTTGATAATTTTGTTAATAATCGGCACTGCGGTGAAAATCGCAGTGCTTTTTTGCACCTTGGTTACAATTTTTGTGCAAATTTCCAAAGCAGAAAATTTCAAATTGTAAATTTTCTGTTATAAATCGTAACTTTTGCCTTGATTTTCTGACATACATAGTATATAATCGTTCTATAAAGTGGCACTAAGTGTCATTTTGTGTAACTTTGTATTCATAATTTCAAGGGAGGTGGCAGAATGTTCTCAGGTACAACCAATCAGACTATCGACTCAAAGGGCAGAATTATTCTGCCGTCCAAATTCCGCGAACAGCTCGGCGAAACAGTTTATGTTACTTCGGGCTTTGAGAACTGTGTGCAGATTTTGTCTTGTGAACAGTTTGACCGTTTGCGCGAGCAGATAAGACAGCTCCCTGCTGATAAGGCGTTGTCACTGCAGTACATTTTGATTTCTCCTGCTACAGAAGTATCGGTTAGCTCTCAGGGCAGAGTTATGATTGCCCAGAAACTCAGAGAAGATGCTTCGCTTACAAAAGACATTGTTGTTGTAGGTATGGATACTCGAATCGAAGTTTGGGATAAGGACAACTTCGAAGCATTTATTGAAAAGCAGAAGAGAGAGTCTGTCAAAGAGGCTCTTGAACTTCTGAGACTGTGAGGATAAAATGAGCTTTTCTCACATTCCTGTGCTTTTGCACGAAACAGTTGACGGACTTAACATCCAGGAAAACGGCATCTATGTTGACGGCACCGCCGGCGGTGGCGGTCATTCTGCCGAGATTTTGTCGCACCTTAAGAATGGCAAGCTGATTTCTATTGATCAGGACCCAGATGCTATCCGTCACGTTAAAGAGCGTTTTAAAGACAACCCTAACTCAATTATCGTTAAGGGTAACTTTTCTGATATGAAAGAGCTGTTAAATGACAGGGGTATCTACTGTGTTGATGGTGTTATGCTCGACATTGGCGTTTCTTCGCACCAGCTCGATTGCTCAGAGCGAGGATTTTCGTTTCACGAGGATGCACCGCTTGATATGAGAATGAGTCAGGAGGGACTCTCGGCGGCTGATTTAGTTAACACTTTGTCTTACGCTGAGTTAGCTCAGATTATTAACAACTACGGTGAGGAAAAGTTTGCTTCCTCAATTGCGAGAAATATAGTTAAGGCAAGAGAAGAAAAGCAAATCAAAACCACTCTTGAGCTTGCTGAGATTATCAAAAACAGCGTTCCGCAAAAGGTCAGACGTGATGGCCATCCTGCAAGAAAAACCTTTCAGGCTTTGAGAATTGCCGTCAATCGTGAACTTGAGGTTCTTGAAAAAGGGCTCGACGGTGCGTTCGATTTGTTACAAAGTGGTGGTAGACTTGCAGTTATCACCTTCCATTCGCTTGAAGACAGAATTGTAAAGAAAAAAATGGCTTCGTGGTGTGTTGGTTGCACCTGCCCAAAGGAATTCCCTGTGTGCGTTTGTGGCAACAAACCTAAAGCTAAGCTTGTAAACCGCAAGCCGATTGTTGCTACCGACGAGGAACTTGAGATTAACGTCCGCTCTCGTAGTGCAAAGTTGAGGGTCTGCGAAAAGCTGTGAGTTTTCCACAAAAAACGTCTTTAATTCTTATGCAGAATAACAGTTGTCAAAACATCTATATGAATGGGCAAATAATACCTATATTTGTAGTTATTTACTATGGACTTTGTACATAGCGTGTGGTAAAATGATAACAAACTTGTAAACAGTGTTACAAATATCTTTACAACACTACAAATTGTGATAAACACCACAATATAACCCTATATTGTGGATGCCCGAAGTGTTGAGATATGAACTTTTGACAGTTGATTTTTGTTGGATTTTTAACAATTGTGTCAGCAATGTAATTTTTACTTCTGCATTTTATTTACAATAATCAGTTATTTTATATATATCGCCTGAAAAACAGAAACCAAAACATCAGACAGAAACCGAAAAGACAGGACATGGGGTGCATTTATGTATTACGACAATCGTAACCTGGCTTATGACCTGCACTTGTTCGAACAGGAAGAGATTCGCTCTTCTGTTGTAAAGACCCCCGAAAAAGAACAAGAGGTTAAGCCGACAAAGAAAAAACAGAATACAAAAGTCGATGCCAAAAGCAAGGACGAAAATGGTTCTGTGAAACGCATCAAACGCAGAAAAAACAACTTCTTGAGTATTTCTATGGTAGTTGTTTTTGCGGCAGTGATTATGGCAGTTGTTGGACTAATCATCCACGGTCAGGTTCAGCTCACTGAGCTGAACCAGCAAATCAGTGCAGCACAGAAAAACCTTGAAGAACAGAAGAGTCTGTACACACAGCTCGAAATGAAGGTTGATGCGAGCATATCAACAGCTGTTGTTGAAAAGTATGCACAGGAAAATCTAGGCATGTCAAAGGTGTCAAACGCTCAAAAAGAGTTCGTAAGCCTCAGTGAAGGCGATAAGGTTGAGCTTACAGTGAGCAAAAATGACACAATCTTCGATACTATTGCCGATGCTTTTTCCTCACTTTGGTCATAACTTTTCAACAGGCATAATAGTATGTAGAAGATAAGAGTTGAGATTTTGTCTTAACTCTTTTTCTGCTATTCTATGGGTTGTTATTTTTGACCCGAATATTGCAGAATTCGGATTTTTTGATTGTTTTTATCGTGAATAACGTTTATACCGAAATTCCTATGAAAGGAGAAAACTCTTATGAGCTCAAAACAAAAGGGTGCCAATCAACGACTCAGACAGCGTACTGTTTGGTTGCTTATCATATTGCTTGCGTTTGGCTTTGGTGCTGTTATCTCTAGACTTGCTTATCTTCAGCTCATAGCGGGTGAGGATCTCCAGCAAAAAGCTGTGCAACAACAACTTTCAGATACAACAATCAGTGCAAAACGAGGCACTATTTACGACAGAAACGGTAAGATTCTTGCTCAGAGTGCGTCTGTGTGGCAGGTTGTACTTTCTCCTGCTAACTTCAAAACCGACGAGCAGCGCGAGTTTGTTGCAACACGTCTGTCTGAGATATTGAAACTCGACAAAGAGGACGTTTTAGAAAAAACAAAGCAGGACAGCTACTACACTGTTGTTAAGCGTAAAATCGAGAGCGAAGAGCAAAAACAGATTTTGGAGCTTATGAACGAAGTAGAGGATAAGTATGAGCTTTCTAGTGTTATCGCTTTGCTTGATGACTACAAGCGTTACTATCCCTACAGCGAGCTTGCGGCTTCTGTTATCGGCTTTACGGGTTCAGACGATCAGGGCCTTTCGGGTGTTGAGTATCAGTACGACGAGTACTTAACAGGAACTCCAGGACGACTGGTAACAGCTACTAACGCAAACGGAACTATTATGCCGTTTGATTACAGCCAGAATGTTGATGCTGTGGACGGTAACTCGGTTGTGCTCACAATCGATGAGACAATCCAGAGCATTATTGAAAAGCATATGAAACAGGCCATCGAGGATTACAGCGTTTACAACCGTGGCGTTTGTGTTGCGATGGATGTTAAAAACGGTGAAATTCTGGGAATGGCAACAATCGGCGGTTATGACCCTAACGACCCGTTTACAATAAGCCGTGAAGAGAAAAAGAAAATCGACGAGATTGACGACGAGTATCTCGTCAAAAACGGCTACATAAAAGAGAATGAAAACCCTACACCTAAGGAAAAGGAAGAGATTCTTGCTACGGCAAAAAGTGAGGCAGAAAGCGCTGCGCTTACAAAAATGTGGCGAAACAAAGCTATCTCTGACACCTACTATCCTGGTTCGGTTTTCAAGATGATTACCCTTTCGATGGCACTTGAAGAAGCTACAATAAATCACGACACAAGATTCGTTTGTAGCGGTGCGTTCCAGCTTTACGACAAGAGCATCGGATGTCACTACAGTGCAGGTCACGGTTCACAGACCTATGAACAGGCTTTGTGTAACTCCTGTAACCCTGCATTTATTGAGATTGGTCAGTCTGTAGGAGAAGAAAAGTTCTGGCAGTATTACCAGTCTTTCGGCTTTTCTGAAAAAACAGGCATTGATTTGCCGGGCGAGTCTGACGACTTGTTCTTTACCGAGGATGGCTCGATGGGTCCTGTTGACCTTGCGGTTGCGTCTTTCGGTCAGAACTTCTCAATTACACCTATCCAGATGGTTACCGCTGCTTCTGCTATTGCTAACGGCGGTCACCTTGTTCAGCCTCACGTTGTTAAGCAGATTTTAGGTATTGACGGTTCTGTTGTTCAGAACATCAGTACAGACACAAAGCGACAGGTTATTTCTACAGCTGTTGCAAAAGAGATGTGTAGCATTCTTGAGCATAATGCTATTGACGGTACAGGTAAGAACGGTTATGTAGCAGGCTACAGAATCGCAGGTAAAACCGGTACCAGTGAAAAACTCAATGACTCTAACGGTGACGGTGTGCAGGACTATATTGCTTCTTACTGCGGATTTGCTCCTGCAGATGACCCACAGATTGCGATGCTGGTGTTCTTTGATACTCCGCTTTCCGGTAACTACTACGGTAGTGCTGTTGCCGCCCCTGTTTTTGCTAACATTATGAGCGAGGTTCTTCCTTACCTTGAGCTTGACGCTCAGTATACTGAGGCTGAGGCTGTAAATGTTGATACAACAGCCGGCACATACACAGGTCTTTCAGTTACAGAGGCATCTTCACTTGTAAACGAAGGTGGCTTTAATGTAACAGTAAAGGGCGAGGGCACAACTGTTGTTGCTCAGGTTCCTTCAGCAGGCAGTAAGATACCTAAGGGTGGTACTGTTGTTCTTTACACAGACGAAACAAGCGTAACCGAAAAGGTTACAGTTCCAAACCTTATCGGTTTTGGAGTTTCTGATGTTAACTACATCGCTTCGCAGTATGGTCTTAACGTCAGCCTTGCCGGTATGGTAAGCTCAAGCGACTGTACTTCAATCTCTCAGGATATTGCTGAGGGTACTACTGTGAGTCCTGGTTCCGTTATTACGGTTACATTCAGCTCCAGTGGTGTAAATGACTAGTATATATTTTGAAAAAATAAATGAGGTGTAAAAATGGAATTAGGAATTTGGGCTTTTGCGACAGCACTTATTTCATTTGCGATTACCGCTATTTCAGGTAAATACCTTGTGCCTTTTCTTCACAAGCTGAAGTACGGCCAGACAATTCTTGATATTGGTCCTTCGTGGCACAAGAGCAAGCAGGGCACTCCTACTATGGGCGGGTTGATGTTCATTTTAGGTATTGTTTTTGCTACAGTTGTTTCTGTTATTGTTTACTCTGTGTTCCATGGTGGTTTTGGCACAAGCGAAAAGTTTGTTATTACAGGTCTTGTGATGGCTTTGTGCTACGGTGGCATCGGCTTTATCGATGACTACATCAAGGTTGTAAAAAAGCGTAACCTTGGTCTTACAGCTATCCAGAAGCTTGTGTTGCAGTTTGCTGTTGTTGCAGGATACCTCGGTGTTATGCGTCTTTTGGGCGATAACACAGATATTATTATTCCATTTGTAAAACAACCTGTTGACCTTGGATTTTTCTACTACATTATTATGGGTCTTGTTATTGTCGGTATCACAAACGCTGTTAACCTGACAGATGGTATCGACGGACTTGACGGTTCAATTACATTCTTTGTTGCACTTTTTATGATGATGATTGCAAACGTACTGGGTGTTTTTGATTCTGACGTTCTTTTTGCTGCAGCTGTTGCAGGTGGATGTCTTGGTTTTCTTGTTTGGAACTTCCACCCTGCAAAGGTATTTATGGGCGACACAGGTTCACTGTTCTTAGGCGGTATTGTGTGTGCAATGGCTTTTGCTATGGATATGCACGTGATAATGCTTTTAGTTGGCGTTATGTACCTTGTTGAGATGTTCTCGGTTATGCTTCAGGTATCATATTTCAAGATGACACACGGCAAGCGTCTTTTCAGAATGAGCCCGATTCACCATCATTTTGAGATGGGCGGTTGGAGCGAGAAAAAGATTGTTGCTGTTTTCTCAACAGTTACTGCTGTTTGTGGTATTGTTGCACTCTTGCTCGTAATTTTCGGCGTAGTAATGGTTTAATTAATTTGTACATTAACAAAGGAGGATGATTCAGTTGAGTCAATATACAGTTGACAGAAACAGAAGATACACAAGTGACAGACACAGCTCAACTGGTGCATCTTCTCACAAATCTCGTAGTAGCTCTGCACAGCACAAAGGAACACCAAGAAAAAAGAAGTTCAGCATACTTTCAATTGGTAAAGGTCTTGACGTTCCGTTTTGTATGCTGATTGTGTTGCTTCTTGCAATTGGTATTACAATGATGTTTTCAGCGAGTTACCCTGTTGCCTTTTATGAAATCGGCGACAGCTACTATTATCTCAAGCGTCAGCTTTTGTTTGCGGTAGTCGGCATTGCTATTATGCTCGCTGTATCCTATTTTGACTATCACCATTTTCACAGATTCTCCGCTTTGATTCTGGGAGTATCTTACTTTGCTCTTATCGTTGTACTTTTGATTCCGTCTGAGACGGGTGTCAAACGATGGATTGGTATTGGTGACTATGGTATTCAGGCGTCGGAAATCAGTAAATTTGCGATTATCCTGTTTTTAGCCCATTGGGGTAGCCGATACTACGATAAAATGCACACGCTGAAATACGGCGTACTTCCGGGTGCTGGGGTGTTTGTTTCTACAGCTATACTGCTCCTTTTAGAGCCTCACTATTCCTGTATCGTAATTGTAGCTTTGCTTACTGTCATTATGCTTTTTGTTTCAGGAATCAGACTCAGATACCTTGCTATTGCGGGTGTGATTTTAGCAGGAGCAATCCTTATGCTTTGGGCAACAGGACTTCTGACTTACGCTATGGACCGTATGGACGGTTGGGGTAAGGCACTTGAATATATAGACGAAACCCAGTGGCAACAGACCTGGCAGACAAGAAACTCACTTTATGCTATCGGCTCCGGTGGCTTGTTCGGACTCGGTCTTGGTCAGTCACGACAGAAGTACCTCTACCTGCCTGAACCTCAGAACGACTTTGTTTTTGCAATTGTTTGTGAGGAGCTTGGTCTTATCGGTGCGGTTGCAGTGCTTCTTGTTTTCGCACTTTTAGTATGGCGTGGCGTTGTTATTTCGCTTAGAGCTAAAGACCGTTTCGGTAAACTTTTGGGTATCGGTCTTATTTCCCAGATTGGTTTGCAGGTAATACTCAACATCCTTGTTATTACCGACTGGTTGCCTAACACAGGTATCAGTTTGCCGTTCTTTAGTTACGGAGGCAGTTCGCTTTTGATGCTGCTCTTCCAGATGGGTATTATACTTTCGATTTCTCGTTCAGCTAACATCGAAAAGATTTAAGGAGAACTTTATGAAGATTTTACTTGCGGGTGGCGGTACAGCAGGTCACATTAATCCTGCACTTGCTATCGCTTCTTATATAAAAGAAAAAGAACCTGAAACAGAAATTCTGTTTATCGGCAATCGTGATGGTATGGAACAGACCTTGGTTACAAAGGCGGGTTTTCCTATAAAGTCAATCGTAATCAGCGGTTTCAAGCGTAACTTTAAGCCACAGTCAATTGTACACAATGTAAAAACTGTGAGCAGAATGTTCACTTCTTCTGTTAAAGCAAAGAAGCTTATCGCTGAGTTTAATCCTGATATCTGCATCGGTACGGGTGGTTATGTAAGCGGTCCTGTTGTTAGAACAGCTGCTAATATGGGTATCCCTTGTATCATCCACGAGCAGAATGCTTTTCCTGGTGTTACGACAAAAATGCTTTCAAAGAAAGCTAAGAAAGTTATGCTTGCGGTTGAGTATGCAAAAAAACACCTTGACAGCGATGTAAACTTCGTTGTAACAGGTAACCCTATCCGAGAGGAAATCTTAAGAGTCAGCAAAGAGGACGCAAGAAAAGAACTCCAACTTGACGAAAGACCTGTTGTGCTTTCTTTTGGCGGTTCACTCGGTGCAAGATGCATCAACGAAGCTATGGCAGGCTTGGTGGTTCGTTCTGCAAAAGACCAGAAATACCAGCATATTCACGCTTACGGACAGCAGGGCACTTGGTTCCCTGAACTTGTCAAAGAAAAAGGCGTTGATATAAATGAATATAAGAATCTTGATATAAGACAGTACATTGACAATATGCCTACTTGTCTTGCGGCTTGCGATGTAATTGTCAGCCGTGCAGGTGCTATTACTCTTTCTGAGCTTCAGGCAAAGGGTAAGCCTGCGGTGCTCATTCCGTCACCATACGTTGCTGAGAACCATCAGTACCACAACGCTATGGCGCTAGTTAATAAAAAGGCGGCATCAGTTATCGAAGAAAAAGATTTGACTGAGGATAAACTGATTAAAGCTGTTGACGACATGGTCAGCGACAAAGAACTCTTGAAAGAGTACTCCAAAAACGCTCAGAATATGGCTATCACCGATGCTTGCGAGCGTATTTACAAAATTGTAAAAGATATAGTAAAATAAGCTTTTTACATGCACAGTACAACCACTTTTTTCATAGAATATCTGCGAGTAGAATATTTTGTGAAAGGGTGTTTGTTGTGGCTAAATTTCTTGTCAGCGGTGGCAGAAAGCTAAGCGGAGAAGTTAAAGTACAGGGCAGTAAAAACAGCACACTTCCAATACTGGCGGCGACGATACTGTGTGAGGACGAATGTGTTTTATTCAATTGTCCGAAACTTTCAGATGTTGACGCGTCAATAAGAATTTTGCGTTATCTTGGTTGTAAAGCAACGCGGACGGACTCAACCCTTGTTGTTGATACAAAAAGCATTGCAAGAAGCGACATCCCTCACGACTTAATGCGTGAGATGCGGTCGTCGATAATTTTCCTTGGAGTGCTTATTGCGCGATGCGGCAGAGCAAAGCTGTCACTACCCGGCGGTTGTGAGCTGGGCCCGCGTCCTATAGATTTGCATTTGTCTGCTCTCAGACAAATGGGAATTGACATAACTGAACAACACGGAGAACTCCTTTGTGTTGCAACGGATGGAATTAATCCGTCAAAAATTGCTCTTTCTTTTCCGAGTGTCGGAGCAACCGAGAACATAATGCTCACAGCAGTCAAAGCAAAGGGAACTACCATAATCACAAATGCGGCTAAAGAGCCTGAGATTGAAGATTTGGCTGATTTTCTTAATAGCTGTGGTGCGAAAATTTCAGGTGCCGGAGAAAGCACGATTATCATTGAGGGTGTTAAGACTCTAAGCGGTTGCACTCATACAATTATCCCTGACAGAATTGTTGCGGCGACGCTTATGTCTTGTGCAGGATGTACAGGGTCAAAAATCACTCTTGATGGCGTGGTGCAAAACCACCTGTCTTCTATTGTTCCTGTGTTTGAACAGGCAGGGTGTGACATAAACTGCAAAGATGGAAAGCTGACCATTGATGCTCCGTATAGGTTGTGTTCACCAAAGCTGATACGCACAATGCCTTATCCGGGGTTCCCGACAGACGCACAGGCGCCTGTTATGGCGATGACCTGTAAATCAAACGGGCTGACCGTTTTTGTAGAGAATATATTTGAAAGCAGATACAAGCATGTTGACGAGCTCAACCGCTTGGGTGCAAATATAAAAGTTGAGGGCAAGGTCTCGGTGGTTGACGGTGTGCGTCAGCTTTCGGGTGCAAATGTTCAGTCCCTTGATTTACGCGGTGCGGCGGCATTGGTTGTCGCTTCGCTTTCAGCACAAGGCAATACACAGATTTCGGGTATTCACCACCTCGAGCGTGGTTACGACGAATTTGAGGTTGTGCTTCAGAGTCTTGGTGCTGATATAAAGAGAATTTAAGAATAAAAGAAGTAAAAAAGGAGGGATTTGCGTGAGTAAGAAACAACGTAGCAGAGATTATCGCGACGGTTACGATTCTTTTGACAGACCAGATGTTATGGATAGAATCGGCGATAGCTTTACATCTGCATTTTCACGCAGGTCCCGTGAGAATGAAAAAGCGGACGATGCACTTTACGAGTTTTCAAAAAAGGGCAGGGATGACTTTTTTGTTGACGAGAGTGCAAGGCGAAAGACTACTAAGAAACCGACTAAAAAGCCGGTCAAAAAGTCAGCTAAACCACCTGTAAAACAGGCTCTTACTAAGAAGAAAAAGAGCAAAAAAACTAAGATTAAAAAGCCTGTTACTCCGCTGATGCGAAAAATCCGCAACATCATTGCATGCTGTGTTATTGTAGCGATTGTGCTCATTGTGTGCGTGGTGCTGTCACTCACGGTGCTTTTCAAGACCCAGAACTACACAGTTACGGGCAATACAAAATACGACCAAAATGAGATTATCACAACTTGTGGTATAACAAAGAATGAGAATATTTTTCTGGCGAACAAGCGCTCAGCAGAGAAAAAGCTGATGAAAGCCTATCCGTATATAGAGGCTGTTGATGTGTCTTTTGCTATTCCCGATACAATTACAATTGATGTTATCGAGGCTGTGCCTGCTTACATTGTAAAGGTGACGGATTCTCAGTTTTTGATTGTATCGTCACAGGGCAGAATTCTCGAGCAGGTGGGAGCAACAAAAGGCTATGACATTCCGCTGTTTTTGGGACCTGATGTTTCTAACGCTGTGGTTGGCGAATATGTTGAGTTTGAAGGAAAGAAAACTCTTGAGATAATCAATGAGATAGTTTCTGTTTTTGTTGACAACGGTTACACCGGTATCACAGAGCTTGATGCAACCGACCCTGGAAACATCAGCTTTACATATGACGGCAGAATAAAAGTCAAACTCGGCTTACCTGAGGACATCAGCTACAAGGTTAGAACAGCAATGACGATTATATTAGAGAAGCTTGACCTTAACGGCACAACAACAACCGAAGGTGAGCTTGACGTGTCAAGTTGCAATACAACAAAGAAGTCTTACTTCAAAGAGCAGTCGCTCATTGAGGCTGAAACACAGCCGACGGAGGTTGACGGCGATAATGAAAACGGACAAACTGTTGAGAATGAGTACATCGACGAGGATTACGACGGATACGATGATATCACAGGCGAGATTATCCCGATAGAAGAAGAGGAAGAGGAAACTCAGGCTCCTATTTCTCAGGACGATTGGTACTTATAGTAAAAAATTACCTTGTGTATATTTTTTTAGAATATTTCAAAAAAATATTGAATTTGTGCCAAATATGTGTTAAGTTATAAGGTGCTAGAGTATAATACTCTAAGTGCGTGATTTTAATTTTGTAAAAATTCCGTTAGGGAGGATTTAAATATGGCTTTTGAGTTAGAGAAGGAAATGATTGATTATTTACCTGTTATTAAGGTAATCGGTGTCGGCGGTGGCGGCGGTAACGCTGTTAATCGTATGATTAAGATGGACGTTAAGAATGTTGAGTTCATCGCTGTAAATACAGATGAGCACGTCTTAAGATTTTCACAGGCTGACCAGAAAATTCAGATTGGTGAAAAGTCAACAAGAGGTAAGGGCGCAGGTTCCAAGCCTGAAGTTGGACAGGCTGCTGCTGAAGAAAACAGAGAAGAAATCGCAGCTTTACTCAAGGACACTGATATGGTATTTGTTACTGCCGGTATGGGCGGCGGTACAGGTACAGGTGCTGCTCCTATCGTTGCAAAAATCGCAAAGGATATGGGCATCCTCACAGTAGCTGTTGTTACAAAGCCATTTGCATTCGAGGGCAAAAAGCGTATGGCTCAGGCTGAGCAGGGTATTGCTGAGCTCGCTGCTTGCGTTGACTCTCTTATTATCGTTCCTAACGAAAGACTTAAGTATGTTTCTGACCAGTCTATTACTTTACAGAATGCGTTTACAATCGCTGACGATGTATTAAGACAGGGTGTTCAGAGTATTTCTGACCTTATCGTTGTTCCTGGTCTTGTTAACCTTGACTTTGCTGACGTTACTGCTGTTATGAAGGACGCTGGCTACGCTCATATGGGTATTGGTAAGGCTACTGGTAAGGACAAGGCTGCTGTTGCTGCTGAGATGGCTATATCTTCTGCATTGCTCGAGACTTCTATCGACGGTGCTGAGAGCGTTATCATCAACATCACAGCTTCTCCTGATATCACACTCGACGATATCGATGCTGCTTCAACAATGATTTCACAGAAAGCAAGTGAAACAGCAAACATCATCTGGGGTGCTGTTATCAACGAGGATATGAAGGACGAAATCAGCGTTACAGTTATCGCTGCTGGTTGTGGCTCACACAACGACAATTCTAAGGCTTTCCCAAGCTCTTCTCCAGAGAAGGTGGAAGCTGCTCCAACAGTTGAGGTTGACTCTTCTGACGATGACGATTCATTCTACGACATTATGTCAATCTTCAACAGCTGATTAAGTTAATATCAAAATTTAAGGGCAACCGTTTTGGTTGCCCTTTTTGTGTATAAAATACATCTAACTTGTTTTGGTATAGACAATATATTTTATACTGTGTTATAATTCATCTATAATAGACATATTAAATATAAATTGTTTGAGTTCAGTTTTTTGAACAGAGGTAGCTTATGACTATCGTTGAATGTTTTGAAAAATCGCCTTTTGAAAATATGATTAGCACGTTGACAGTGAAACCTGATAAGTTGATTTTTATAGGAGTTGAAAATCAAATGCAGGATTCAGTACTGTTGTACAAGAATTTTTTGAAATCAAAGGGGATAAAAACTAAAGTGTCAACCAGAGGTGTTGACAGAAACAACCTTGAGAATATTATCAGCGTAATAACTGACATCATCAAAAACGAGAAAGATTGTGTTTTTGATATTGGTGGTGGTGAAGATACGGTGATTCTTGCTTTAGGAATTGTCTTTGAAAGGTACAAGGATAAATATCCTTTTAAAATTCAGAAGATTAACATTCCTGCTGGGAAAATTGTTGATTGTGACTGCGATAACGAGGTTGTATTTACAAAAGCTTTTTCGCTGACTGTAAAAGAGCTTATCTCGCTTCATTCAGGCATTATTTCTGATGAAGCAGATTGTAATCATTGCAGTATCAAGAGTGTGGATAAATTATGGGATATTTCACGCAAATCACCTAAGGATTGGAATAAAGTAATTTCTACTCTAAATGAATTCGAAAAGTTTAACAGCCGTTACGATAAAATTAACGTGGTATTGGATATGAACCATCTTAAGAGTGCGGTGGTGGATTTTTCTTCAAAAAGTGTTACATATCATAATTTTGTTAATCTTCTAATTTCAAAAGGGTTGATAAAGGATTATCACAAGCACGGGTCGATTGTTTCGTATAAGTACAAAAGCGAAAGTGTTCGTTCAGCACTGAATAAAGCAGGTAACATTCTGGAAATGAAAGTTGCTATGGAAGCAAAAAAACTGGAAGAAAACGGAAAACCGTTTTTTGACAGTTGCCATATGAGTGTGACGATTGACTGGGATTGTTCAGCTAAAGAGAAAACCAATATGGTCGATACAAAGAACGAAGTGGATGTTATACTGATGAAAGGTCTTACGCCGGTATTTATTTCGTGTAAGAACGGAAACATCAACGATGCCGAGCCGTATAAGCTTAACACGGTGGCAGCTCGTTTTGGCGGATGTTACGCCAAGAAGGTTATTATAGCATCAGATTTCGAACGTAGCAGCCAAAAATCTGAGGACGCTTTTTTCAGGCGTATGAAAGATATGGATATAATTTTTGTTCCTAATGTTGACTCGTTTACTCAGTCACAGTGGCAGGAGTTTTTTCTGGAACTGTGTAGTGAAATAACTATTTAATTTTTAGGGGATACCCTATGAAATATAATAAAAAGGAGATTTTTTATGAGAAAAAATACATCAGTTCTACTTACCATTGGACTTTCAACGCTGATATTAATGCTATTAATATCTATTGTGCTAGTGGTTAACGAAATTATTAGTGACAGTGTACAGGTTTTCGATATAGCAAACTTTATGTGTACACTTGTTTTTTCTTTGATAGCCTGTGCTTTTTCAACTGTTGAACTCGTAAAGTTGAACAAATCCGAAAAGGATGAATACAATAAAAAAGAATACAGCCATAAAGTAAAAAGCGAGCTTAAATCTTTTGTAGAAGATAGAATGAACAAGATAATTAATGTTCAGATTCCATATGGCGTTTGTGATGATTATCCTACATATACTGATTTGGAACTTAATGAATTACGTAGTAAATTTATGGATATGTATGAGGGTGAGCAGTCGATAAAAATTGCAGAAAAACAAATACTTGATTATCTGGAATCTCTCAGAGAAATAATGGACGAGGTAATAAAAAAGGGCAAATACTTATCATCTTCAGTTGTTGAGTTCGCATTTTATATTAAGAATGATGTTGATAAGATAAATGCTGTGTATATGGAATTTTTAAGAGCTAGTGGCGTTTTATACTGGACGTTACTAAAAATCAATGAAATGACAGAGCTGAATGAACTCGAGAAATTCGAAAAGCTGTATAATGAAGGTTCTCAGGTTTGTATGACTTTTGATGTGTTATGGAAAAAAAGACAATCAAATTCTGAGTGGTTTAAGTCTTTTTACGAATCACTTCTCGAAGAATAACAATAAACTTTAATTAAAAAAGGGCAACCGTTTTGGTTGCCCTTTTTGTGTGTTTAATTACGATTTGTGTTACTCAATCAAGCGAGCTTGAGCTGAATTGCGGTTGCGTCCAGAATGGTAACTTCGTTGTCTTTGTCGGCATCAGTTGTTTTTATGTCAGCAGTCATTTCCTTAAGTTTTGCAACAATAAGTTGAATTTCGGTTGCGTCCATAATTGATAGCTCACCGTCACCATCAGCATCGCCAATGATAAAATCAGTTGCGATATGCTTGCCGTTTTCATCACAGTGGTCACCTCGGATGCAGTTGTCAGTGTTTCCGTCTTTTACTGTGCCGTAGCAACCATCACCGTAGTAGTAATACCACTCGCCCTCGTAAAACTTAGATGAGCTACGTTCAGAGTATCTGTCAGGGTCGATAACGTAAATCATATTGTCAAAACTGTCAACGCCCTCAGGGTATAGCTCGCTTTCACCAGGGTCATAATACTCACAAGGCACCGGGTCTATCTGTTTTGCAAGGCTGTGTATAAGAGCTTCTTTGTCATAACCACGGTTCAGTGAGTTGTTAATCGAAATCATCGTTACATCTTTTGGAACATCGGCGTAGTATACGTCAGTGGCTGTGTCGTGTTCCATTGTATTTCCAGGGTAGTTGCTGGAGTCGATAATTTTAGAATCCCACCAGCTTATGCTCGCACCTTTGGAGTATTTGTTGTACCAGTTTTCTGCGTAACCCTCAGCACCTTTTTTACCGTTTGAACCATTTGGCATAAGGAAGTAGTAGCGATTGGTTTCAACCTTTTCGCCTGTCTTTGCTTCGTATTCAGCGATAATATCTTTTGCAGATTTCTGGGTGTGGTTGTGGTCATCTCTGATGCAGTCATAAGTTTTGATACCGTCCTTGTCAGTGCCGTAACAGCCGCTTCCGTAGTAATAATACCATTCGCCATGACATTCCTTAAGTGCATTTTCGGAAAGTTCTATAATAGAAGGAGTATACGGTTCGATAACAAAAATCATATTGTCAAAGCTGTCAAGTCCATCAGGGTAGAGGTCGCTTTGACCTTCTTCATATCCGCAAGCGGGAACATCGGTGGTGAAGTGTTCGTATTCCTTAAGAGAATCGTCGTTGAAAAAGCCGTCTTCAATAGTATTGTTGAACATCAAAGACGAAACATCTTTTGGAACATAGGCGTAGAAAATATCGTTGTAAGATGTTGTCTCCATTGCCAAACCAGGCCAGTTACCAGCGCTCATTTGTTCTGAGTATCCCCACCAGATGCCTGCACTGCTTGTATATTTATTGTACCAACTAGGGGAAAACTCGTTGTAGTGATTTTGGTCAGGTTGCTTTCCACGCTCACCATTTTTGCCGTTTGGCATAAGGAAGTAGTAGCGGTTTGTTTCGATGTCGCCTTTTTCTTCTTCAGCATCCTTGAGTGCTTCTTTTACTGATTTCAGTTTTGGCATCTCGTAATCGGCTTCTTTTGTCCACGAAAGCACAGGCTTTTTGTTTTCATCATCAGTAAACTCTCCTGTGCAGTAAATGATATCGCCACGGTTGCCTTTAGCCATCGTGATAGGCTCTGTGGTATCTCCGTTTTCGTTTGAGAATGTAACCGTTAGTGTAGGAGCTTTATCAAACTCAGGAAGGATGTTCTTCAAATCATATCTGTAAATACTGTTATTGCTGAAGTTTGTACACTCGGTATCAGCGGAGTTGACTTCGAATATGTAAGAGCCGTCCTTTGTTTGGAAGTTGCAGTACACTTTTTCGAAGTCTTGCCAGCCACAGTTAGTGGCATCGAAATAAATGTTCCCTTTGTATGCTTCAAATGAGTTGTAATAAGCGAAATATCCTCCGTACTTTTCGGCATCTTTTTCGGTGATGACACCATCACCGTCAGAGTCTTTTATAAGCTCTGCACGCTTATTTGGAACGAGATATTCTGTGAATGCGTTGTCCAATCCTTCGAGTCTTTCTGTCCAAGCGTCACTAAGTGTGTAGAACTTATTCTGTGACGGAACATAGACGTGATACAAAAGGGAGTATGGATGATAAATATTGTTTAAAGTAAGATTGTATTCGTCAAAAATGCCGTTGCATCCTGCAGGCGACACCATATTTGAACCGCCTGCCACAAGCACCCAGTCAGGTGTATCTGAGGTGTTTGTATCTGAGTAATACTCGTAAAGCTCAGAATACATATACTGTTTTTCGCCTTCGTAATATGGGTTATAGCCAAGGTTAGTCAGATATTGCTCAAACTGTTCGACATACTTTCCGCTTTCATTCTGTGATACAGCCGAAACAGGCAGGATTAAAATACCTGTCAGTATAGTGATAGCCAGAATAATGCATAATAACTTTTTCATAAAATCTCCTCCTTGAAATAGTTTTCTCAATTAAAGTCTATCACAATTTTGTCAAAAGCCGTTAATCTGAAATAATCGGTATGCTTTTTGATGTAATTGTAAAATAGTCTCTATAAATAATACACTTGAAAAGGGTATTTGGTTTCATCGAAAATAAAAAAATTTTTTATCTTCTTGGATATTGCCTTAACTTTATTATACATTTTAATTTTGGGCAGACAATACGATAACAAAAAACAGCGTGTAGAATTTTCTACACGCTGTTTGTGCATTGTTTACAATGTAGCTAAAAGCTGATTAATAAGCTGCACATTATCAAGTGTGTTTTGCAAGGCTGAGCTGGATTGCTGTTGCGTCGAGAATAGTACGTTTGCCGTCACGGTCAAAGTCAGCAATATTTTCATCAACACGACTGCTGGTTACTTTTGCTTGAATACGCTGAATTTCAGTAGCATCAATGATAGAAACTTCCTTGTCACTATCCATGTCGCCAATTAAGTAACCCACATCGTTCATTAACACAGCTTCTTTCAGTCCCGGATACTTATCAAAATCAACTTCGGTAATATCAATGAATTCGCCGTGCTTTACATCGTATACACAGTTTGCTGTATTGAATGGTTGGAATAAATCCTTTTCGTAGAACAGAATACCACTATTTTCATAACATCTGGTTATGTTAGTGCCTGGCAACGGGTCAACTATTGCCATTGTAACTGCGCCTTTTACAAGAATCCATTCTAAATAATATTCGTCCAAATCCTCAGGATAGTAGCATACTTCTCTGTAGTACAAAGCCTCGCCATACTCAGTTTCAAAAGCGGATTTGTACATATATGCAGATTCTTCGGCAAAAGCAGAAACTATTCCTACCGACAAAAGCAGAACTACCGCTAATAATAGACTAACTGATTTTTTCATAATATCAATCCTTTCTTAAAAAGTCTTTCATAAATAAAACGCTATGAGAGGGCGTTTTGGTTTCAACAAAATAAAAAAATTACAGAAAAATTAACCCTCTGTATTTATTATACATTTTATTTTTGGGCAGACAATGCGATAACAGAAAACAGCGTGTAGAATTTTCTACACGCTGTTTGTGCATTGTTTACAATGAATTGTAGTTTTATATTATGCTTACTCTGAACGTAAAGCTGTAACAGGGTCTTTCTTTGCAGCCTTTTTGGATGGGATAAGACCGCCGATGAGCGTTAGTACAACACTCAGGATAATGAGCGATACTGCGTTTGCAACAGGTAAAACTGCGTTTACATCTGTTGACTCCACAAGGTGGTGGATGAGTGCGTTTCCAGGGATGAGCAGTAGCAAAGTGATGCCGATGCCGATTATACCCGAACACAGACCGATGATGAACGTTTCGGCGTTGAATACCTGCGAGATGTTTCGCTTTGAAGCACCCACAGCTCGAAGAATACCGATTTCCTTTGTTCTCTCAAGCACAGAAATGTAGGTGATGATACCAATCATAATTGACGATACAATAAGCGAAACTGCAACAAAAGCAATCAGAACGTATGACACGATGTTGATAATTGTAGTTACTGACGACATCAGTGTGCCAACCATATCGGTGTAGGTGATTACTTTTTCGATTTCTCCGTTTTTGTCCATCTTTGCATTGTAATCGTCGAGGATAGCAACAATCTGCTCTTTGCTTTCAAAGTCCTTAGGGTAAATCAACAGCATATACGGGTCGTCAAACTCAGCATAGTTCAAGGTCGCAAGAACTTCGTCGTAGGAGCCTGCTGTTGGATTCATCATTGATGTCATCAGTTCCTTTAAGCTTTCTGAATCCATACTTTCGCTGAAAGCGTCTGCTAAGGAATCCTGAATACTACCCATGGCTGAAGTTAGCTCACCGGTGATTGTATTTGCAAGCTGTGAGCCAAACTGTCCCATTGTGGAGCCTATCATTTGCTGTAATGCAGTTGAGAACTGTTCTCCCATAGCACCTGCTATAGCCTCAACAAATTGCTGTGTTGTCTGTGCAAAAACAGGAGCAAGCTGTTCTGATATTGCTTTGACAAAGTTGCTACTGACTTGCTGTACAACAGGAGCCATTGCTTCCCCCAGAGCCTGTGTTACTGCGTTGTAAACTTCGCCATTTACTATAGCTTCAAGTTTTTGCTTGAGAGCTTCGGTGTCGATAAGACTGCTGATGTTATCTTTTACAATCTGCTGTCCTGCTTCACTGTGAATGTAAGCAAAAAATCCGTCAAAGTTTGGCAGCTCGCCTTCAGGTAACTGGGCTGTGTAGCTTGCAAGCAAGATGTCAAAAAGCTGATGTAAATCTTCTTGCGAAATGCTTACATCAATGTCGCTGAAATCAAGGGTTTCCATAACCTCTGATAAGTCAACGCTTTTTAAAGCGGCTTCTATATCGACACCTTCCATAAGTGTAGAGCTATCGATGTTTTTGAGTATTTCCGCTAAATCGATGCTTTCCATTACAGCTGACATATCCATATCTTTGAATGCTTCGGATAGGTCTATATCGCCCATAGCAGATGACAAGTCAAAGTCACCCATCATTGAGGACATATCCATGTTTTGGAACGCAGAGGACATATCCATAGAGCCTGACAAAGAAGATAAATCAAGAGCATCTTTGTCAAATTTGAACATCGACTCCATATTGAACGATGTGTCTTCGTCTGTAAACTTTTTACCTGTGAAAACGTTTATGTCGGGATTCTTTTTCTGCTTTTCAACAATTTTGCTGTTTTGTGCTTGTTCAATGATGTGCATTGTAAGCGACGACGGGTATCCGATACCAGGCATAAGCATTGCGGCATTAGCGCTCTCGCTTGGTTTTACAACGCCGACGATTTTAAGGTCTTCGCCTTTTTTGATTTTATCAAGCATAAACTTCTTGTCGCCAGCTTTGTTGACGTAAAGTTTGTTTTCTTTGTCGTACTCATACATCTGTGACGGGTCAACCAGCTTGAACTCGATATCAAGGAAGTCTTCGTACTTATAGGTTGAAATATCGGTTGTAAGGTTTGTTTCGCCTTTTTCGGCGTAGGCTTTCAGAATATCGTCAAGCTCGTGGATATCCTTAAGACCGATTGCGTAAAGTACAAGGTCGTACACGCTACCGTCGGGAGAGAGAACCATTACACATTCGTTGTAGTTTTCCGGCCATTTGCCCGCCATAACTTCGTACTGGTTTTCGTACAAATCTTTGTTTTCCGGCATTGCGTTGAAGTATGATGAGCTCATTGACATCATCATTGCTGTCATTTCGGGCATAGTGCCTGATGCAGAGCTGAGCGTTTTGTCGGGGTTAATCTGGCGGAATTCGTCGTCTGAAACCATTCTGAAAATGTTTGGAGTTACGTTGTATTTGTACTCAACGGCATTAGTGTATTTGTCAATATCGCTGTTACCGCTTTCGATGTACTGTTTTAAAGATTTCAGGTCGTTTTCTTTGTTTTCTGCCAACATTGAGTTAAGTGACTTGTATTCGTGAACTTCTGCTGTGACTTCGCTTGAGTTGACCATAAGCTCTGCTTGGTCAGCCATCATTGCGGTGAAGTCCATTTCGCTTTTTGAAATCTGGAGTGGGTACTCGGAGAGTGTGTCCTGCTCCAGCGAGTCAATGTACAGGTTAACACCATTTGACAGAGCCAAAATGAGGGCGATACCGATGATGCCGATTGACCCTGCAAAAGACGTCAAAAGTGTTCGTGCTTTTTTTGTAAGCAGGTTGTTGAAGCTCAGCGAGAGAGCTGT
>JAFUOM010000067.1 GCA_017481885.1 Ruminococcus sp. | reverse complement strand
GTACTAAAAATCGACGGAATTTGGTGTTCTGTTGCATTTGCTGAGCTTTGCTCTCTTGTGGTCGCAATTATTATGTTGTATAATAATAAAGATAAATATCATTACTGATAAGGAGTTTTTAAAATGAAAAAGTCTATTAAAAGAATCGTAGCACTCGCATTAGTTTTAGTTTTCTCACTTGCACTTGTTGCTTGTGGCGGTAACGACAAAGCATTGCAGGAAATCAGCGGTCAGGAGTATATCTCAAAATCCGACTCTGCTGACGGAAACTACACAGTAACTGCTTACTTAAACGACGGTGAAAATTCTGATTACGCTGTACTTTGTACTGTTACTGACAACTCAAATGGCGAGACACGCAACATCTACTGGAACGACAACTGTGCAAACGCTAACATTCAGTGGGTTAACAATGACACAGTAGTTATCAATGGTACTGTTATTAATGTTAAAAACGGTGGCTTTGACTACAGAGATCACGATTAATATCAAAACTTTAAAGGCTCGGTTACCCGAGCCTTTTGTCTTATAGATAAACTATATAATCACATACAAAAAGCGTGTGCAGTTTGCACACGCTTTTTCAGTTCATCTTATCCATCAATTCAATCAACCATTGAGGACTTTTCCCTATTGGATTGATGTCACCATTCTTATACTTTGCAACTGTGACAAATCCGTTGTTATTATCATAAAAAGTGACTTCATTACAATATGGGAGCACCATTAGCAAATCATCAAAACGTTTATCAAAACGCTTTGCCACCGTATCACTATTGATATTATGTCCACCTTTTATCACACGATTTTCAATTCTCAACAAGCTTTCTTCCATTGAATCAAGTCCAACGTAATACATACGGATATAGTAATCCTTTTCTATTGCCCGTTTAATAATACTGAGTATCTTTTTACCTGAAAGGGTTGTTTCCTGAGTAAAGCAAATTTCTTTTTCAAGGCAATCATCAATAATCGAAAGAGCTTTTTTTCCTCCTTCAACAGCGTTACCGCTACACAAGACAGCCAGTTTATCAACATCTATTATTTTTCCAAGGTTATCAATCTCTGTTCTCAATACACCTGTAAGACTGCTTTTACCGCAACCATTAACACCGGCGACTATTGTATACGTTTTCATAAAGCACAAGACCTTTATATTTTAGTTTAAACTGTGGTTTTAGTATATCACACAAAGACTTGTTTTTCAACCGTAGTTTAAAACCTCTGTATTGTTCACTTGAACAAAGTCGTAATCCAATAGATAATGCCGTAAATCACCGATGAAACCGTACCATAAACGATAACAGGTCCTGCGATTGTGAACATCTTTGCACCGACGCCAAGGATAAATCCTTCTGACTTAAACTCAATTGCTGGCGATGAAACCGCATTTGCGAATCCCGTGATAGGCACCAAGGTCCCTGCACCACCGTATTTTGCGATTTTTTCGTACAAGTGCAACGCTGTCAGCAACACACCGATGAAAATCAGTGTCACTGAACACAGTGCACCTGCTTCCTTTTTCTCCATACCAAAGTTCATATAAATATCCGTCAAAGCCTGACCAAGAGTACAAATAGTTCCTCCAATTAAGAACGCAAACACACAGTCCTTTAAAATAGGACTGTTTTTTGTTGCTCTTTCTACCATTTTGCTATACTTTTTCTTACTTACCATATTTTATCACCTGTGACTATAATTCCCTAAAAATTCTTCTTTATTTATTACATAACTGTATTTGATTTTTAGTTTACAAATTGTTATAATATATAATGTAAAATTGTATTATAATAGGTTAGAAGCGTTTTTCAGTAAACGCTAAAGGAAAAACTATGGCTGAACATTATCTCGACAACAGTGCTACCACCGTAACCTGTAAGGCGGCGGCTGAAAAAGCACTGCATATGATGACAGTTGAATATGGAAATCCAAGTTCGCTACATAAAAAAGGTTTGTCCGCTGAACTTGAGCTTGAACGCGCCCGCGAAATAGTAGCTTCTTCTCTTTCAGTTGACGCTGAAGAAGTATACTTCACAAGTGGTTCTACTGAATCAAACAACACTGTTCTTTTCGGTGTTGCAAATGCAAAGAAGCGTTCGGGCAACAAAATCGTCACAACAGCGATTGAGCACAGCTCAATTATTGATGCTTGCAATAAACTTAAATCAGACGGCTTTGAGGTTGTGTATCTGACTCCTGACAAAGATGGTGTTGTACCTTTTACAGCTTTCGAAGATGCTGTTGACGAAAAAACCATCCTCGTTGCTGTTATGGCAGTCAACAACGAAGTCGGCGCTATTATGAACATTGAGAGAATCGGCAAGATTGTTAAACGTATAAATCCTAATGCCCATTTCCACTGTGATGCTGTACAGGCTTACGGCAAAATGCTTTTAAAACCTAAGAAGTGGAACGTTGATACACTTAGTGTCAGCTCTCACAAAGTTCACGGACCTAAAGGTGTGGGTGCTTTGTTCGTCAGAAAAGGTGTGCGTATCACCCCTCTTCTTTACGGCGGTCAGCAACAAAAGAAAATGCGACCGGGCACCGAATGTGCTCCGCTGATTGCAGCATTTTCCGAAGCAGTCAAAGAGTTTGACATAACCGCAAACCGAGAATATATAACAGAGCTCAACTGCTACTTAAAAGCTGAGCTTACAAAACTTGATGGTGTTACAATAAACTCATCCGAGAGTGCATTGCCATATGTTATGAACATTTCGGTGCAGGGTATCAAAAGCGAAACTATGCTTCACCATCTAGAGCAGGATGAAATCTACGTTTCCAGTTCATCAGCGTGCTCAAAAGGTAAGAAAAGCTACGTTTTGTCTGCTATGGGCATAGACGACAAGCTGATTGATTCTTCGCTTAGAATCAGCTTTTCAAAATACAACAACAAAGACGACATTGACGCATTTATAAATTCACTTAATAAGGGTATACAAACCCTGGCTAAAGTAAAGTAGGGATAAATTATGAAAGAGATTATACTTATCAAAGTCGGCGAAATTGCCCTCAAGGGACTTAACCGCCGTAGTTTCGAGGATGTGCTTATCAAGAACATTAAGCACCGCGTCCGTGACCTTGGAAAATTCAACATTTCAGTTGCACAGTCAACTATCTACATTGAACCTGTATCCGACGACATTGACCTTGATGATGTTTGCGAAAGAGTTTCACAGGTGTTCGGTATCGTTGCTTTCTCACGAGCTCTTGTGTGCGAAAAAAATATGGACGATATTTTAGAAAAAGCTCCTGACTACGTTTATGACGAGTTAATGGGCGCAAAGACATTCAAAGTTGAGTCAAAACGTTCTGACAAAAAGTTCCCGCTGAAATCCCCGGAGATTTCAGCAACTGTCGGCGGAAAGCTTCTTGAGCATTTTCCACATTTAAAGGTAGACGTTAAAAATCCTGAAATCACAGTTACCGTTGAGGTACGTGACTTTGGTGCTTACATAAGATGCAAAACCTTGCGTGGTCAAGGTGGTATCCCTGTCGGCACAGGTGGAAACGCTGCCATCCTCATTTCAGGCGGTATCGACTCTCCTGTTGCGGCATATATGATGTCAAAGCGTGGCATCAGACTTACAGCAATCCACTTTGCAAGTCCCCCATACACAAGCGAGCGTGCTCACTTAAAAGTAGAAAAGTTGCTAAGACTTGTCAGCCGTTACTCAGGCTCTATCAATATGTACACAGTTCCATTCACAAAAATTCAGGAAACTATTCGTGACAAGTGTCCTGAGGAGCTGTTCACCATCATTATGAGAAGACTGATGATGCAGATTTCTGAAATCATCGCAAAGCAGCATGACTGCACAGCGCTTATCACAGGCGAAAGCCTTGGTCAGGTTGCAAGCCAGACAATTCACGCTATGGCGTGTACAGATGAAGCAACAGATATGCTCGTTTTCCGTCCGCTCATCGGTATGGATAAGGAAGAAATCATCAAAATATCACGCAAAATCGGAACATTTGAAACTTCAATTGAGCCGTACGAGGACTGTTGCACAGTGTTTACACCAAAGCACCCTCGCACACGCCCTGTATTAAAATTCGTGAAGCTTGCTGAAGAAGAGGCAGGCCTTGCTGATATGATACAGGAAGCTGTTGATAATGTTCAGCTTACAATAATTAATCCGTAATACACACATACTTCAGTTAATAAAAAGGAAGTGTAAAAAATGTATAACTGCGAAATATTCTCTGTGCAAAAGAAAGCTACTGATGTCAGAAATTTCAACCAGTGTATTGACGACATCGCAAGCTCTTTGTACCAGAGAGATATAAGAGTTCTGTACAACACCGACATAGCCGACAAAGAAAAAGCCTTCACAAAGGTGCTTCAAACTGCCGGTGATAACGCGGAAGAAATTGACTTCAATATCTTCGTCAATGCTCTGGATACAAAAGACCCAAGCAAATTC
>JAFUOM010000066.1 GCA_017481885.1 Ruminococcus sp. | reverse complement strand
TGTTATCAGAAGGCATTGAGCACGTTGACGCTATTGTCACAATGATGAATACAGACGAAGAAAACCTTGTTTCTTCTCTTTATGCTAAACAGGTTAACCCAAAAGCTAAGGTAATAACCGAAATCGGTAACCTTAAAATAAGCAACGTTTTCGAAAATCTTCCGCTTGATACTATGTTCAATCCAAAGCGTATTGCAGGCGAACAGATAATGCGTTACGTCCGTGCGATGCACAATTCACGTGACAGCGAATTTGAAACCGTTCATCCTATTGTAGATGGCAAGGCTGAAGCACTGGAATTTAGAGTTCGAAAAGACAACCTTGCAACAGGTATTCCGCTTTCGGGTCTTGACTTAAAGAATGATTTACACATTGCGTGTATCACCCGTCAAGGTAAAATGATTATCCCAAAAGGTTCTGACACAATTGAAGTTGGCGACACCGTAATTGTTATTACAAAGCAAAAGGGACTTTCTGACCTTGAAGACATCCTGAGGTGATAATATGAACATTCGACTTATTACTTACATCTTGGGTTGGGTTTTGGTTATCGAAGGCTTGTGTATGCAGCTGAGCACCTTAGTTGGTCTGATTTACGGCGAAAGCAGTTTTATCTATTTCATAGTGATAGGACTTGTCTCATTTGTACTCGGTGCTTTGTTTGTTATCAAAAAACCAAAAAACCCTACAATGCACTTAAAAGACGGTTTTGCAAGCACGACATTATCTTGGATAGTCTTATCGCTGGTTGGTGCACTTCCTTTGTATTTCAGCGGTACAATCCCTAGCTTTGTTGATGCATTTTTTGAAACTGTTTCGGGTTTCACCACAACAGGTGCTACCATTTTGACAGATATAGAGGCACTCGACAAATGTATGCTTTTCTGGCGTTCTTTCAGCCACTTCTTGGGTGGTATGGGTGTTGTAGTATTCTTGCTGGCTATCATACCGAAACTCGGTGGAAATCAGAGTATCAATCTGATGAAAGCGGAGTCTACGGGTCCATCTGTCGGCAAGAGTATGCCGAAACTCAGGAACTATGCGGCTATCCTTTACGCAATATACATCGGACTTACTGTTATTGAGTTTGTTCTGCTGTTATTTGGCGGAATGAACGTATTTGATGCTCTTACAACGGCGTTCTCAACAGCCGGTACTGGTGGTTTCTCAACCTACAACGCATCAATGGGATACTTTGACAGCTACTATCTGCAAACTGTAGTTGCAGTATTTATGATGCTGTTTGGCGTTAACTTCTATGTTTACATCATCATTTTGACAGGCAAGCTCAAACAGCTTTTAAAAATGGAAGAGCTGTGGGTATATCTAGGGATGGTAGTACTTTCAACTGTTGCAATAGCTGTTAACCTGTTAAGCTACTACGACACATTCAAAGAAGCTATTCACCAGAGTTTCTTCTATGTAACATCAATTCAGTCAAGTACAGGTTTCGCAATTACAGATACCAACCCTTGGCCTGAATTTTCAAAAGCAGTTATCCTTATTTTAACCTGTATTGGTGCAAGTGCAGGCTCTACAGGCGGTGGTTTCAAGGTTTCTCGTATCATCATACTAATCAAAGAAATCAAAAAAGAGTTTCTGTTGATTATTCACCCAAGAAACATTTACACAGTAAAAACAGAAGGCAAAAAAGTTGCTCACGAAACAACCAGAAGCGTAAGCGTTTACCTTTCGCTTTACATTCTGATAATCATTGTGACAACTATACTAATATCCTTCAACGGTTTTGATTTTACAACAAACTTTACAAGTGTACTGGCAACTATCAACAACACAGGTCCTGGTTTCTCGATGGTAGGAAGTGCAGGAAACTACAGTGAATTCTCGGTATTTTCAAAGCTTGTGTTCTGCTTCAATATGCTTGCAGGACGTCTTGAGCTTTATCCGCTGGTACTTATTCTTATTCCATCCGCTTGGAAGAAAAACTAAACACACATAACAAAAGCGAGGCTGAAAACACAGCCTCGCTAATTTTTTCTATTTAATCTTTACGGATTGTTGACAAGAGAGCTGATTGCCGCCTGAGCGATTGGAGCTGCGGCAGAGATACCGTAGCCGCCTTCTTCAACAGCGACAGCAAATGCATACGGATGGTTTTCGTCTTCTGTGAATCCGATAATCCACGCTGTAGGCTCTTTGCCCTCGCCTACTTCGGCAGTACCTGTCTTTGCGCCGAAATTCAGTCCGCCCATTGTAAGTCCTCGAGCGTTGTAGTAATAGTCAGCTGTAGCTCTCATAATGTCCTGAACTTTTGCGGCTGTATCCGGACTTAACATCTGCTCGCTTGTTTTAGCCTCAATAACACCCATCTTGTGGAGTATTGAAGAATCAGAATCGAGCAGATATGGAGTTACAGGAGTACCGCCATTTGCGATAGCTCCGCACATCATAGCCATATGCATTGGGTTAGCCAAATCTTCAAACTGACCGATACCTGACCAGCCAAGCTGGTTGTCACCTAATGCGTTTTCAAGGCTGTACACACTCTTTGAAAGCGTAATACCGCTGACTTCAAAAGTTTTGTTAAAGCCCATTTTTTCAGCAGTTTCGGTCATCTTTTCTGCACCGACTTCAACTGCCATCTGAGCACACGCAACGTTACACGACTGTGCAACTGCCTGAGTGAAATCCAGTGTTCCGTGGGCATACTCACAGGTAATGTTGGCACCATCGATATCGTAAGAGCTTGTACACTCGAATGTCCTGTTATAAATATCAGGGATATTCTCTATCGCCGCCGCTGCTGTTACAACCTTGAAGATAGAACCCGGAGTGTAGCTTGATGACACAACGTTGTCAAGATATACACCGTCGTATTCGCTTTCGTTATCTTCTGTAATTTCAGGCGGATACTGAGGGTCGTATGTCGGTGTGCTTACATCAACAAGAACCTCGCCTGTTTTGTAGTTATAAACAACACAAGCCCCCTTTTTATTACCTAATGCCTCGTAAGCCGCTTTGCATGCATCTGCATCAACTGTAAGGTCAATCGAATTGTTTGTCCTTAGCGACTTTGGCAGTCCAAGACCAAACACAAAAGAATAGCCGGTAAGCTCTGAGCGGTACATACTCTGCACCGAGGTTGATATATTAAACGAATTGTCACCAACCAGATGCATCAACGCACAACGTGTGGAGTAATCCTCGTGGTAAATTCGCTCTTCATTGTCGTCAGTATAAGCGAGTGTCACATCATCTCTGTCAGTAATATCGCCTGCCTGAGCCAGACCATTACTGCTAGCGACGTGTCCGTTGTACGCCTGAGCTACCCACTGCTCATTCTGGGTCAAAAGTCGAAACGCAAGCAAGCATATACCCGCTACCATAGCGAGCGATACTATGAGAATCACAAAGCTTCTCGACATAATTCTTTTCATGCGTTCATCTCCTTTTTGTAATTATTTAGAGTGAGTTATCTGTCTTCCTGATGCTTTGAGAGTCGCCTTGCCGCATAAGTACGTTCGTCAGCAGCTTTGATAAACGCCAGCAATCCCCAACAAGCAATCATTGAAGAACCACCTGCTGATATGAATGGGAATGTTACACCTGTCAGCGGCAGTATGTCTGTAGCACCGAAAACATTCAGTGATGTCTGCACCACCATAAGACCAGCCGCACAGCACGCTGAAATTGAGTAGAAAGTACTGCGGCTTCTTGTTGTGATAGCTCTCGCATAAAACGCAAGCATAACAATTGCCAAAACCAGAGCAAAAGAAACTATAACACCCATCTCTTCGCTCAGCATACCAAAAATAATGTCACTTTCCGATGCAAAAATGTACTTCATATAGCCATTACCAATACCAACACCGGAAAGACCACCCGATGCTGTATATGTCAACACTCGAGCCTGCTGATAAGCTAAATTGTCTGAGTATTCCCACACATGTCCCCAAGCCGCAAATCGATTTAAAACGTACGACTTAAACTTTAAGACGATTGTTCCGGCAAACACAACAGCAACAAGAGCTAACAGCACTGTTTTGAAATCACCCGAACGCATAAACGCAATAAGCAGGAATGTTACAAAGAATATAAGTGCAGTACCGAAGTCACCCATAAGTGCGAGTGCTCCGACACAAATAGCTGAGAATACGATAAATTCAAAGAAGTTTCGCTTTGTCTGCAACTTATCAAGAGCAGCGGCACCAACGAATATGTATGCAACCTTAACAAACTCAGACGGCTGAACAGACACAGGACCTATCTGAATCCAGTTCTGGGCACCGTTCTGCACCGTGCCGAAAATCAGGTTGATAGCAAGAAGTCCGACGGCACCAATCATAATTGCCATTCGCCAGGAATCAACCCTGTCAGGATTTTCGATAATCTTAACAATAACACAGAAAAGCACAATGCCAATTACTGCCGCTATCAACTGCACATACGACATCCTTGGTTCTTTTCTGTAAAGTATCAAAGCTCCTATGCCCGTCATAAAACAAGCAAGGGCTTCGAGTTCGAAGTTGATGCGTTTGAACGCAAATGTGGAAACGAAGAAGAAAGTCCATACTATAGCTTCAAGAACACCAAAAATAACAAACGGAGTAAAATCCTGCACTTCATTTGTAAAGCTGGCTTCCACTGCCATAAACAAGTGGAAGAATGAGATAAGAAGCATCAGCTTATATGGTTGCAGACTGCCCTTGTTTGAAGCCTTTGAGAAAAACCACGATGGTCTGATTCTGTCCTGAAACTCGTCGCCACGCTTTAAAACAAAAGTTGTGGAACCAACGGTAATCTCATCGTCAATAAGAACCTGTGTTCTTCCTCTTGCCCTTTTTCCGTTGACATACGTTCCACCTTTGGAGCCAATGTCAGAAATCATCCAGCCTTCCTGTCTTCTCAAAAGTACACAGTGGTCTCTGGACACTGTAGGGTCTTCAACGCAGATGTCACTGCCCTTGCTTCTTCCGATAGAATTCTCCCAGAAAAGCACAGGAATCTGCTGGAGTGTATTTTTTATTTCCAATGTGACAAGCGGTTTTTCCGGTCGTCTGTGTCTTCGCATCGACGCAAAGCACTGGTAAACGATAACTACCGCATACAGCGGAAGCATAAATCTCAGCGCCACCACCGCTATATCAAGGAAAACCTGAAATCCCATTAGAGTCACCTCCATAGTAGTAAAAATTGAAACAATTATACATCATAATTTTAACTCATATACATTTAAAAGTCAAATATAAGCATAAAGACACCATATATTGTTTATCCCATATTGACTAATGTGCATATTTTTAGTAATATATAGTATTATATATTAGTTTATTATAAGGGTAACTATGCCCTGTGAAAAGGAAATTGAAATGGAAAACAAATACGACAAATTCGGCCACAGGCTACTGCTTTCGCTGTCAGTAAGTGCTTTCTTTGTATACACCTTTTTGCTGTACGCACCACTCAAGCTTTATATCGAAAACAAAGATGTGCTGTGGTTCAACTTTGATGCAACACTTACCGTTTCGCTGATTATCTCAGCTATCGCACTTGTTATCATCACCTTGTTTGTGGCGATACCCAAACGGTTCATTCACGCGGGACTAAGTTGTCTGCTGTTTGCACTCGCTCTGGGATTGTTTATACAGGGAAACTTTTTGAACATCAACTACGGTTCAGGTGTGTTCGACGGAAGTGAAATCGCCTGGAAAGACTACACAACCTATGGTGCTATCAACTCTGCTGTTTGGGCTGCTTGTCTTGCGATGCCTTTTGCGTTCTATATGGTATTCCGCACTCAGTGGCGCAAAATACTTATATTCTCTTCTCTCGGACTTGTGCTGGTACAGGTTGTGATTCTGTCATCAATCACTATGCAAAACGCAGGACAGCTTGACAAAATTACATACGAGTCCACTCGTTCGGGAATTTACGAGCTTAGCGATGATGACAACACGCTGGTCTTCGTCCTTGACTCCTTTGACGAAAGCTATCTTGACAAAATCAAGGAAGACTTCCCTAATTACGAGAAACAGCTCAGTGGCTTTGTAGAGTATGACAACGCTTTAGCATCCGGTTCTGGTGCTTCAGTTGCGTTGCCATCACTCCTTACAGGTGAGATATACACAAAACAAACCTCTTACAACAGCTACTTAAAAAGCATCTGGGGTGATAACACCGTATATTCCCTGCTTTCAGAAAACGGTGTTGACACACGTATCTACGCACAAACTGAGTATTTTGGTCCTCACGCAAAAGATGACATCAAAAATATCATCGACTATATGGACACAAGCGGCGCATATGCATCGATGACAAAAACCATCTATAAATACGCAGCGTATACCTACGCTCCGCACTACTTAAAGCAATACTTCTGGCTTGACCTTGACACAATTTCTACATATAAATCAAAGAACGCTTACTCACTGAATGATGCAAAGTTCTACTCCGACTACGTAAGAGCTGAGGGCTTCACATATTCAGATACTTACGACAAAGCTGTTCGTATTTACAACCTTGACGGTGCCCGTTCGCCATACACTCTGACAAAAAACACCATCAAGAGTATAAACGGCACAACGCTTGATGAGCAAATTTACGGTTGTTTCAACTGCCTGTTTACTATGCTTGATGACCTCAAGGAAAACGGTGTTTATGACAACTCAACTATAATCATCACAGCTAATATCGGTAACAAGGACCTAACCCAGCATCCGCTGTTGCTCGTCAAAGAAAAAAGCAAAACCGAAGGCTACGAAATCAGCCACGCTCCGCTTTCACTCTTTGACCTTGCTCCGACTCTCGTTTCAACTGTAAGCGAGGATTACTCTGAGTTCGGTTCAGGCAAAACATTCTTCGACTTTGAAAGTGATGCAAAGCGTACACGTTACTTCTACCTGAACACAGGCGAAAACGCTGACACAAGAATTGTACAATACTCAACCAGAAGCGATGCAGATGACGTCGAAAATCTAAGACATCTGAACAGCTTCTACTCAAGCACTCAGGTAACTGACTATCGCTTGGGCACATCGCTCACCTTTGCTATGGACGCAACAGCTAATATGTACTGCGTTGAGGGTTTCTGCTCAACAACAGGTTGGCGTACTCCACTTGCCGGTCCTCAGGCGCAGATGGTTATCCCTATCGCGTCAATTCCAAACGATGCTCAGGATATACACGTATACTTTGAAATTCACTCTGTTGACAAAGCAAGTGGTTGTATCATTTACGCAAACGGCAGACAGGTTTACTCAGGAAAAATCGACAAATCACTTGTCAGCGAGGGTCTGAACTTCACCGTTCCAAGCTCACTAATCGGCAACAACAACGAGCTCACTTTGAGCTTTGACTTTACCGACATCGACAACGCTGAATTCGACCTCGACCAAAACAAACGAACTAAAACCGTTTCGTTCAAATCTTTCAAGATGTATACGCAGTAAGATACACATTTATACAAAACAGTTTTACACACAATAACCCCTGATTCGTGATAAATCCACGAATCGGGGGTTGTTTTTCGTTTAATTAAGTTTTACAGGTTTACATCAATTACCGTCACCGCTCTCCCTATAATGCCTGTAATTCAAGTTGTAAAATTTAATACTTATAAAAATAAAAAAGCAAACAACAGCCTTACACTATCGTTTGCTCGCTAATTACTTTTTGGGATATCTATTCCTTAAAGCATAAACTAAATTCCCGAAATAGTAATATCAACTTTTATTATCAATCTGATTTACAATATCAATCTCGTTTTTTATTCTTTTATGATATTTAAGTGTCCTGTCAAAAATTCGATAAACACAGTAAAATGGTATAGCCCACTTGTGTTTGTAACAAAACGGTACGTGGCCCTTGTACCACTCAACCGGAGGAAACAAACGTCTTAACAGGTAACTGTTCTTATCTGCATTTTTAAGTTGATTTTTTATATAATTCTTCTTTGTACCATAAGCACCTGATGAAATTATATACAAGAACATCTCGCTTTCTTCTTCATTCAGGCTAGGTACTCCGCCGCTAAACAACTTGTTGGCTAAAGTTGAAAATTGATTTTCAAAATCCGAAATACCAAGTTTATTCAACTCATGCACTACATACTTCTTATTGAAGTTAACCTTTTGGTTATACAAGTAACAATCGACAAAACTTCTTATACCTGTTCCACCGTCAATAAAATGCTTGTAGTTATGAGCTATCATATACACATAAAAGTCTTCATCACTCAATTTCATTTCATATCCATCAACAGGAATCAAAAACTTCTCGATTCTACAATAATAACTTGCCAGCTTATCACGAGTAACATTAAAAAAGTTTTTATGCAGTTCGAAAAAAAAGTATGGTTTTTTTTCATACTCGTCAACATGAACTTCTTGGGATATATGCTCTCCTGTATAGCCATTTTCCATCATAAACTGCTTCACTAATTTATATCCCTTGCTGTCATAAAGAATATCATTATCACACATTTCTCTCAAATGTGGATCAGGATACAAATGTTCCAGCACAAGACCTTTCATTAGAAGATACCAGATATTGTGTTCTTTGAAAAAATCAATCAGTTTTTCTCGTTCTAAGTCCATATAGGTTTTACGTAAAACCGACAAACTAAATGCATTCTCCCACCTATCATATCCATCGCATTTTGGGTCAATTACTGTGGAAACCAAGGCTGAAACCCTATGTTGACAGCATAAATCAAATAGCAAATTAATATCTTCGCCGCTGTATTTGTCATTACTGCCATTGAGAGCTCGTGCAATCAGGTCGCACATTTTAAATCCCACTTCAATTGTTATTCTCTTATCCAACCTTGTTTCTTCCTTTTTGCCGCATATTAATCACAAATCGTGTCAAAAAGTACGCTATCGTACCGCAAGCAGCTCCTACTGTATTGAGCATAATGTCATCCAGCTCACTATACCCGCACTTAAATATATACTGTAACACTTCGACTATTATAGATAGCCCAAAAGCAAAAATTATCGTCACCAAAACCGGGTGTTTATTCCTGTTAGAAAAACAAAAAGGTAAGCTTAAACCCAACGGCAAAAATAACAGAACGTTTAGAACCATCTGATTGTACACATCAGGATATATTCGCGCCTGTTCAAGAATAGAGAAAGGTATCAAATATATTCCTGATTTCTCGTTGTTACGTAAAACAGAAGTTATCAACACAATCAGCAAAACAGACAGTACAAGTAGAAAGATATTTGTAACACGCCACCATGACCTGTCAAAAAAGATTCCACCTACAACGCCCCATAACAAAATAGCCGCCAAAATAATCAAAGTGACCACTGCAACTGGGATCTCATAAAACTGCGATACAATTTGATGTACCATAAAAGCGCCTCTTTATATGTTAAAAAAGTTTTTTCTTATTCTTTGATAAACAAAACCTATTTTCTGTCTTAATGGTAAAGCACAATACCTATTGGATGCCTTTATTACCGATTTTTCTGCTTCGGCGAAGAATTCATTTCTTATAGTAGGCTCCTTTGCCGAATAGGTCATCATCGGATTACATTCGGCGGCTTTTTCAGTATCAACTTGTACAACTTTTAGATAATCTACTATGTTGTTAAACAAATCTTTACCTTTTTGAGATTGTAAGAACAGAAGAGATGTACCTTTCTTATTATTCATATCAGGAAGTATTCGTTCTATCCCCCAAAAATCTGCTACGGTTATATCACTGTTCCTTTTAATTCCTTTGAATTTGCATCTATAGCAGGATGGCCTAAGTGAACAATGAGTTCTAAAGGCTCTCATATAGTGATCCTCAAAACGAGTACATTCGTACACCTTTCCATTCTCAAACTCAAACAAAATAATATACTCCTGCCAGCCATACTTCTTATATCTTAAGTTTACACTGTTTAGCCTGCTTTTTGCTTTATTCTTTCTATAAGTAAGATATCTTTCCCAAATTAAAGGAGACGGAACACCTGAACAAATAATATCTACTGTGTACAGATTATCATAATCTTTCCCTAAAAAAGAGTATAGTCCTTCAATTTGACAAGGCGTACCTGAATAAAGAACCTTTAATCCTTTTTTTAGATACTCAAGTGTTTGTATATATGAATCACATGTTGAGCTCTGAACATACTTTGACCCTTGAAGTCGTATCAAATCATAAAAATTATCAACACAGATATGTTCTACTTTGAAATCACCAGTATATGCTGCACCAATAACTACTCCGTTGTTTTCAAGAATCCACTTGGAAACATGGTAAAAAACTCCGCCCGAAGAGCTATCGAACAAAACCTTATCTTCCTTACTAAACGCAGCATAAGCAACAGGTAACGCTTGGCTAAATTCAGACTCTGTATGCACAGGACAAACACTGTCACATATGCCGCAGGAAATGCATAACTCTGTATTTACAACAGGATAATCAAAACCCTCAGAATCTGGAACCATTTCTATGCAATTTTTCGGACATTTCGCCTTACAAGCGCCACATCCACAACAACTATACTTATCTATAATAGACACCATATAATTATACTCCAAACAATAAAGACCCAGTTTTTTTAAAAACAAGCCTCAGTACTTTTATAGTCAAAACCGAAAATGTTATTGCCATAAAAAGTTCTGCAAAACTAAACAAAAATGCCGGAACGGCCATTACAAGTTGCTCGATAACAAATTTTTCTAGCAAAACACTAAGAATAGTAATGTAAAACATATGTATGAAATAAATACCATATGAATTATCACCAAGATAAACAAATAATCGTTTCGCTATATTGTCAGATTGCTCGTTATTCACCTTGTAATTTGAAAACATAATCAAAGCAATTGAAAATGCATAAATAAAGGCAAAAAATCTGATTTGGCTAAGTGCAATGGCAGTCGAACCTGTGTAATAATAAATAAATATCGACTCGCATATTTCTAAACATAACGCAAAGCCCGTAAAAGCTAAAAGGATTCCCTTTTGTTTTGGAATATGTATTTCGCAGTTGCGCATCAAAATACCAAAATAATAAAATGGTAACCACACTATTGTGTACCTAGAGTAAAACCATAAGTCATAACCGCTGAACTTTAGTACATAGAAAGTAGCTAACACAAGAAAAGATAATACAAAAACCATAAATGAAAGCACTTTGCGATGTATACACTTTATAAGCAGTGGAGTCAACAAAGTAAAGAAGAATAACACTAAAATGTAATAAAGTGGTGTTGCAGCTTGACCAAGGAACATCGACCTTAGTACATAAGATATAGTAAACTCTCTACCGAGCACAAAAGCAAATCCCATATATAGCACAGTATAGATGAAATATGGTACTATCAGCTTTTTTATTCTGCTGATTAGGGTAGACTTAAGTCTATCAGAAGAAAAACTACTCTCCTTCACAAAATATCCAGATAGCACAAAAAACACAGCCACAGGGAAATTAATAGAATTAATCTCTAAAAAGAAAAACATTCCATCAAATGTCCCTGTTTGAAATGGTGGGTAAAAACAATGCATCAGAACTACTATTACGATACAGATACCTCTCCACATTTGAAAATATGAATCTCTAACTTTACTAGATTGAACCTGACATTTTGTTTTCACCAACATCACCCTGAAGACAATTTTTTATCTTTTAATTTTATTTATAATTACCCTAAAATATCCTTTTTCTTCTTCATTGAAGCCAAGGAAATACATAGAAACAAAATAAATGACCGAATATACTAATATTGAGCCAATTAATACTAACCAATTACTTGGCAAATCAAAAATAAACATTGCTACGCCAAGACAAAGTGGGACAATCATACCTTTTGACAAGCTAAGAATAGATTTCCAAAACGAGGATATGTCCAGTCCCAACTTACTGTAATACCAGTTAATAATAAATCCATTACCAAGGATGACGGCAAATGCTGTACCAATAGCAGCGCCTAAACCTTCCCACATGATACACAATGGAATACTCAGTCCCACATTAAAAATTGATATAATAAAATAAAGTACACTTCTGAATCGGTGCTTATTTTTAGCAACAAGTGCATTAACACCGATATTCTGAATCAACGGTATGGTCGCAGGAATAATAAGCACTAAAGTTATGTAGTATGAATCCAAATACTCAGGGCCAGCCCACAAAACACAGAACAATTTACCAACAAAAGCAAATCCGGTAACAATCAGACCTAAAATAATATACTGAATTCTTCCAACTCTTATCATCAGCTCGGTCAGGCTCTTATTCTCGTCCTTTTCAACCGCTACGATTTTATTAATTCTAGGAACAAATACTGAAGAAATCGCTGTTGAGAACTGTCTGTAATACAAGCTAATCTGAGAAGCTACTCCATACACCGCTACCGCAATAGTACCGCTTGTCCTTCCGATAATAAACTTATCTACATTCCAGTTTATTTCGTCGACAATTTCTCCTAAAAATACAAAGAATGCAAATCCAGCGATACTCTTAAGCAAAGAAAACTCACAATTTCTGAACGAAATCTTCATATTAAGCTTACAAAAGCAATAGTAGATATTTATGATGTCAATAACAATGTTGTAGATCAAAGTAACTGCAACAACCGCTATTGATTTGTAACCCAACATCAAAAGTGGAAGCATAATAAACGGATTTACCATTGTCTTAATTATATTCACTGTTTTTGTGAAAATAAATCTTTCGTTTGCGTTAATATATACCTGAAAAAGTTTACACGGGAAGGTAATTGCCATACTGATGACAAGTAAAATAAAAAGTGTATGTGCGGTCGCAAGCTCACTTTGAGTCAGTTTGCTTCCAAAAATAGCATCAGTATATCTACACATCACAAAACCACACACAAGTGCTAAAACTCCGATCAATGAGAACACCATAAAAAACATACCATTGAGTGATGCTACCTTTTTTTCGTCCTTGGTGTGCTTATACTGCGTGTAGAATCGCATATATGTACTTCCAAATCCGAAATCCATAAGACCAAGATAAGCGACAAAAGACGAAACAAGTGTGTACAAGCCATACTCGCTCTGACCCAAAAGTCTTATCATAAGCGGTGTATACACTATAGCAACTAAGTTACTGATACCTATCGAGAGATACGACAGTATTGCACCGCCCTTTATTTGGCTAACTTTTTTCATTACGAACCTCTAAAAACTTACTTTTCTAAGAATTTTGCTATTTCCTTGCCTGCGCTGTGTGACTTTTCAATATACTCAGGCATAAAGTTGACAAGGTGTGTTCTTATTTTATCCTCATTATCTTTAAGCCACCAGAAAGCGTCAGCGAGTTCATTTTCGCTCTTAAGATCGTGAACAGAAACCACATAGTTTTTATGTGTTCCGAAAATATCCTTTGCAATACCCTTTGCTTTAACAGAATAGCCAAGTACCAAAGTTGGTACACAAGACGAATACGCAGCAATTGTTGAATGTGTACGAGCACCGATATAAAATCTGCATTTACGGATAACAGCCTTGAGTTGCATAGCTGTAAGCTTTTCGTCTATCACTATAACCCTGCTTGTGTCACTAAGTTGACTAAAAAGCTTACTATTTATAAGCATATCGTTGGTATGAGATTTAAACACGTGAGGGATTAAACAGATATCCATATCTGTTTCTTCAAGTATACGATTAATGAGGCGAACATAGTTTTTCATACCTATGCCTGACTCACCCTCGGCGTATGTACTAATATTAATCCCAACAGTGTTATCGGACAACTGTTCAGAGAATTTGTTATTCTCATAATCCAGAGTAAAAGCAGGGTCAGGATATAGTGTAACGTTTTCCACTCCTGCTGCCTTTAATGCGTTGTAAGTAATAGACTCTCTAGCTGTAATGAGATCATATAGTTTCATATCTTCAACTACAGCCACATTTTTCATCATATCCGGCTCAACAGAACAACCCCACAGAACGGAAATACCGCCCTTTTTCTTAACCTCTAAGTTATGAAGGGCAAGCTGTTCCTCACCGCCAAAGTAGCAATAATGATCTCCACCAATGGACAATGCAATTGTGTCCTTAAAATCATATTTGCAAAAAGGTATATCTGTAAATTTATAGTAGATCTTTTCTGTTTTAAACAACTTATCGTAGATCTTTGCAACGCCTCTTTGAAATATGCTAAGTTCAGGAATGCTACGTGTCGGGTTTTTCTTAAGCTGTACCACTTTATCCATTTCGACAGCTAAGTCCTCCTCAGGATGTGCTGTAAAAACATCTACTTCTCCCTTGTATCCATTTGTCTTGATGATATCAGCAGTAGTTCTTACAATAGCCTCACAACCTCTGTTATCACTACCACCGTGACAATATAATAATACTTTCATAAAATGTCTCCGTTAATAACTATCATATACTTTTCTTCTATCAATTTACACACATTACTCTTATCAAACTTATCAACACATGATTGTCTTATATGC
>JAFUOM010000065.1 GCA_017481885.1 Ruminococcus sp. | reverse complement strand
GGTGTTATAAAAACAAACGGATACCAGTACAAGCCGTGTGACCAACGATACTCTTTGAACTGATGGAAAGCTACCCATAAAAGAACAAAACCCGAAATCATAAATACAATGTAAGCTGCAATGTTATTCCAAGAGAGCTTCACACCCTCCTTGCTCTGCTTTGCAAAAATCATTCCCAGGTAAAAAATCGGCAGTCTTGTAACTGTTATGATGAGTGTATAGTTGTTCCAGAAAGGAACAGAAAAAGCAAACAGCAAAGCTACAACCAAAAGCTGTTTAGGAATAGCTCCAACTTTGTCACACACTTTCTTCAAATATGGCGCAAGTATGTAAAACAGTAAAATCGCACTGATGTACCAATTAAAAGCGTTCTTATTACCGGTAAAACTCTGTACACCTAAGATATTACCGATAACATCAGGTATTTTTAAATCAAACGCCTTGAATCCATAAATAAACCAGAACGGCAAGAAACACCAATATGTCGGAAAAACTCTCAGAAGTCGCCTTTTCGTAAAGCTAAAAACATCGCTGTTTTTGCAAAGCGAGTAATAACAACCAACGCCTGATGCAAACAAACATAAATCAACACCACCGTAGCCGATATTCTTAAAAAAGCTGTAGCCTGCAATTGTACCTGATGAGTGATAAAGCACCACCCATAACATCGCAACGCCCATCCAGACACTGCGATATTTCAAAGTATTTTCCAGTTCCATTTTAAAACCCTCATTATATATGTGATTGAAATATTGTAGCATTATTTAAAAGATATAACAAGATTAATATTACAACTTTGGTTTCAAACATAACAGGGACACCGATAGGTGTCCCTGTTATGTTTGGCCCGCCCGAAGAGATTTGAACTCCCGTTCTCCGGAATCGGAATCCGTTGCGTTATCCAGCTACGCCACGGGCGGCTGTATATGCTAATTATTTTAGCTTACTTTATATAAACACTCAACTTACTCGCTGAGTGTCGCCCACTCTTCAAACAGAGCATCAAGCTCAATCTGGTTTCGCTCGAGCTGCGCTGTAATTTCAGCAAGCTTTTCGTAATCGCTCATAACGCTCTCGTCATTCATCATCGCGTTGAGCTTTTCGATTTCTTCTTCAAGCTCAGCGATACGATTTTCACACTTTGAAAGCTTAGTTTTGCGTTTGCGTTCCTCGGCTTTCTGCTGTTTCTGGAGCTGATAATCGTTTAACTTAGGCTTACTTTCAGCTTTTTCTGTTGATACCACCTCTTGAATTCCAGTATTTTGTGTGCGTTCAAGGTAGTCGTCATAGTTACCTAGATACTCAGTAAATCCGTCATCATTCATGTATAAAACTCTGGTTGCGAGTTTATTGATAAAATAACGGTCGTGGCTGATGATAAGCATTGTACCGCCATAGTTAAGCAAAGTTTTCTCCAAAGCCTCTCTTGACGATGTATCAAGATGGTTTGTAGGCTCGTCAAGCAAGAGCAGATTACCCTGTTTGAGCATCAGTTTCAAAAGTGAAACTCGTGCCCTTTCGCCACCACTCATTCGTGAGAGCTGTTTAAACACATCGTCACCCTTGAACATAAACGAACCAAGCACAGTTCTAACCTGTGTCAAATCCATAGACGGATAAGCATCGTAAACTTCATCTAATGCAGTCTTTGCCAAATCAAGGTCATTTTGCATCTGGTCAAAGTAGCTCATATCAACCTTGGCGCCAAAACGGATTGCACCTGCGTCAGGTTCGTGCTGAGAAGTGAGCAACTTAAACAGCGTGCTCTTACCGCATCCGTTAGGACCGATAATAAACACTCGCTCACCTTTTTTGATGTGCATAGAAAGACCGGTGAAAACCTTTTTATCATCAAAGCTCTTTTCTAAATCATAACACATCAAAACATCCTGACCGCTCTCACGCTTTGGTTCTAATTTAAACGACAAGGTTTCAAGCTCCGAATCAGGAGTAACAAGCTGTTCTTTAATTTTATCAACCTGATGCTGTTTGCTCTGGGCTGTAATAAAATTACGCTCTCTACCCCAACGCTTCTGCTGTTCGATAATGCCCTCTACTCGCTTTATCTCACGCATATCATTGATATACTTGTTTTTGATAGCCTCAAGCTCGTGTTCTTTTTTCTTTATAAATGTAGAGTAGTTTCCCTCATAAGTTGTAATTTTGTTGTGTTCAAGTTCAATCGTCTTGTTAGTAACGGCATCAAGGAAAAATCGGTCGTGGCTGATGATTATCACTTCGCCCTTAAAATCTCTCAAAAAGCCTTCAAGCCAACTGACAGCCTGAATATCAAGATGGTTTGTAGGCTCGTCAAGTAAAAGAAGGTTAGCTCGCGACAAGAGAAGTTTGCACAACGATAGCTTTGACATTTGTCCGCCACTTAATGTTCCCGTTGGCTTAGAGAGTTCCTCTTCTTTGAACCCTAGTCCAAGCAACGCAGCTTTCGCTCTGCTTTTATATGTAAGTCCTCCCTCACGCTCATACTGTTCAATAAGCTGAGTTTGTTTTAATATTGCATTGTCGATATCACCTTCACCGTTTTCAATCTGCTGTGAAAGTAAATCGATTTCATTTTGCATTTCTTCAAGGTACCTAAAAATGCTAAGCACCTCGTCATAAATACCACGTTGAGGATGTGTGCAGGCGTGCTGTTGCATATAGCCTACCTTTGTGTCTTTTGAAACTGACACAGCACCAGCTGTCGGAGACACCTCTCCATTAATAATGCGGAAAATCGTAGTTTTTCCTACGCCGTTGGCTCCGATGAAGCCGACCTTATCTCTTTCTTCGATATTAAAGCTTACGTTAGTAAACAGATTACGCTCGATGTAAGTCATTGTAAGATTATGAACACTCAGTACAGGCACGACTCCACCTCCTTATATATTAGTATTGCAGTAAAATAGTAAAATTAACAATATGGTCAATCGTAATAGCCAGATATACAGTTAACGCAAAGCAAATCAGCATATCAACAAATCTAAGTTCGTTAATACCCAGTATGTGCATATATCGTGAAACTCCAAAAACCACCACAAACGGAACAACACACTTTAACAAAAAACCGAGCCATATACTGCTGATAAAAGTTCTTGCGATAGGATTTGCTTCGTAAAACATACCTGTATCCAAAAGCAGCACCGTACATACCCAATCAACAACATTGAGAAAATAAACAAAGTACAGCTTTTGTACAAGCTTGTTACAAATAGTCTTCACCAACTCAAAACACCTCAAGGAGTATCATTCCCAGCCGATAGCTCTGATATGTAACACAACATATTCTACAATAGCTCAAACGAAAAATCAATATATCTAAATTTTTTTAAAAAAAGTGTTGACAAACGCAAATCCGTATGGTATTATAATCGAGCGTTGAGAAATTCGCTGGTGTAGCTCAGTTGGTAGAGCAGCTGATTTGTAATCAGCAGGTCGGGGGTTCGAGTCCGTCCACCAGCTCCAAACAAGCCTACTGTAATGGTAGGCTTTATATGTGGGAGAATTCCCGAGTGGCCAAAGGGGGCAGACTGTAAATCTGTTGTCAGTGACTTCGGTGGTTCGAATCCACCTTCTCCCACCAAAACAATGAACCGACTCAATTGAGTCGGTTTTTTGTTTTGGTCAGAATAGTAGTAAGCAGAAATATCGCATGGTTCGTAGTAGTAGTCAAAAAGTCGCGCCAGACTTTTTGTGCTACGAATTTCGAGTAGTGCAGATTTTTCGGGTACCATCCGCAATGGTCGAAAAATCAAACAACGCAGAATATCCACCTTCTCCCACCAACAAAAAAGACATCTGTATGGATGTCTTTTTTGTTTTATCGGTAGTTTGCTAAATATTAATCCTATTCCTCCAACCAACAACAGTTTGGTTGGGTTTCTTTTTTGCATATAAACAAACTATTTACAATTAATTAATTGTCTATATGGTTTAAATATGATATATTTATATCAACAAAAGGTGTGGTGATTAATATCAAGAACAAATTTTTATCTGACCTCAAAAATCTGAAGTGGCAAAATTTTATTGCGCTTACAATAGCAGGATGCATTAACGCCTTTGGTGTAACGGTTTTTATTGCTCCTGTTAATTTATATGACAGCGGAATTTCAGGTACGTCAATTTTACTCTCTCAGATTACGCCTGAACGATTTTCACTTTCGTTCTTTCTTTTAGTACTGAATATCCCACTGTTTCTCTTTGGTCTAAAAAAACAAGGCTCAGCGTTTACTGTCTATTCCATATACACTGTTTGTGTATACTCTTTCACATCGTGGCTAATCACTGATGTGTTACCTGTTGATGTGAGCATCGCTTCTCCCCTTGCCGGTCAAGACCTGTTACTTTGTGCACTATTTGGTGGTATTATCTCAGGTGTTGGTAGTGGTCTTACTATCCGCTACGGCGGTGCAATTGACGGTATGGAAGTTATGGCGGTTACATTTGCAAAAAAACTCAACATCACCGTTGGCACATTTATGATGGTCTACAATGTAATATTGTACATTGTGTGTGGTGTAATTATTAACAGCTGGATTCTTCCGCTTTATTCGATTGTTACCTATGCGGCAGGACTTAAAACCGTTGACTTTGTCGTTGAAGGCTTTGACAGACAGAAAGAAGTTATGATTATCACCGAAAAGCCTGATGAGATAAGCGAAGCACTGATGCAGACTTTTGAGTGTGGTACTACCAAAATCGAGGCGAAGGGCGGATATTCTAACAAAGACAAAACTATAATTTACTTTGTTGTAAACCGTTTCCAGATTTCTAAACTTCGAGCTATTGTCAGTCATATCGACAAGAAAGCTTACGTTACAATCAGCGACGTCGCAGACGTTTTTAAAGGTATGGAATAAACAAGACAAGGAGTACAAATATGTTTAACTTTGAATCAATACAATATTATCTGATTTTCTTTTTATCACTTGTTTTCTTCATTGTAAGTCTTATTATGTATTGCAAAGCTAAGAAGCAGAATAAGAAAAAACCGGGGACATATAACGAGATGCAAATTCAATCTCGCAAAAACTTACTTATCGCTGCGTCTACGATTTTTAGTCTATTTGCTATTATAATTATCGGATACGTAGTTTTGCTGATGATGGTATTGGCACATATGTAGGTGAGTTATGAAAACAAAAACTTTCAATATTATCTTTTTCACAGTGCTTGCTCTTTGTGTTGTTTTTACTGTCGCACACTTTATTTACGATATAAACGCATACAAGCATTGCTCCATTATCTACTTTATCGCAAAGGAGCTATGGTGATATGACAACAAAGAGCTTACTAATCAAGCAGATTTCTGCCATACTGGTGGTTGTAATTGTATTTTTTGCATTCAATTACAGCGTATATATGCTTGTTACAAATCGTCTTGGAAACAACTTCAGCGATACATCGCAAGCAAAAATGGTTGATGTAGAAAAATATCTTCCTCACAACCCTGAATCGGATTTAGTGAGAATCGACTCATCTCTAAAGCTTAACGATAATCTGCCTGTGCTTGATGGTGCGGCGGCATTACTTCCTGTTTATGCGGCTTTTGTCGACAATGTATATCCGAAAGGCTCGGTAACATTTGAGAGCGGAAATTTTTCTGACGATAACTTTTATGGCGAAAACTTTGCTACAGACAGTAAAATGCAGTACAAGAATACAGTCAGGGGTTATAAGGCTATCGTTGACGGCACAACTGATATTCTCTTTTGTGCCGCTCCATCAGCAGAACAGGTGCAGTATGCAAAAGATAATGGCGTAGAGCTTGAATATGTTCCTGTCGGCAAAGAAGCTTTCGTATTTTTTGTTAACAAAAACAATCCTGTTGACAATCTTACAGCTGACGAAATCCGCAAAATTTACTCCTGCGAGTATAAGAACTGGAAAGAAGTCGGCGGTGCAAACAGAACTATCAACCCTGTATCACGACTCGAGGGCAGTGGTAGCCAATCGGCGATGAACGCTTTTATGGGAGAAGCCGAGTTTGGCATAAAATCACCATTGGCAATAACAGGGGCTTCAATCGGTTTTTCGTTTCGCTACTATATGGACGGCGTTGTAGAAAACGAAGATGTCAAAATGCTCTCATTAAACGGGGTTTATCCAAGCAAAGAAAACATCGAAAACAACACTTATCCTGTTATCGCTCAATTTTATGCAATTTATCGTGCTGATAACGAAAACGAAAATATACCTGTGCTTATTGACTGGATTTTATCAGACGAAGGGCAAAAGGTTATAGAGGACACAGGGTATGTCAGAATAAATTGAATTGTATTTTTAAGGCATCTGCAAAACAGGTGCCTTTTAGATTTATCTGTGATATACTAAAAAAGCTTAAAAAAGTGAAAAAACAGCACCACTCAATCGTCATAGTTAATGAAAGGAGGGACAGCTGTGGAAAAAGAAATGCTGAAAAATGATTTTGAAAGACTCAAAAAACACGATAAAAACGCGTTCATAACGATTTACAACGAACTTAAAATCCCCGTGTATACAATCGCTTACAGAATCGTATGTTCAAAAGAGCTTGCAGAAGATATCACTCAGGAGGTTTTTTTAAGACTCTTTTCTTCCCCACCCGACGCTGAAATCAAAAATCCGAGAGCGTGGATTTTTGCAATTGCCCGGAATCTGTCATTGGACCACTTGAGAAAAGCTGAAAACATCAACATTGATGACATTACCGCTACTTTTGAACACAGTGAAAGTGATATCATCGCAAGGCTTGATGTAGAAACAGCTCTGCAACACTTGTCAACCACAGAACGCGAAATAATAACACTACATTTGAATGCAGGTCTGAGTTTCAAGGAGATTGCAAGCATCACAAAGCTGTCGCTTCCATCAACTTACCGTAGATACAAAAAAGCTTTGGGCAAACTAAAAGCTATACTTTAAGGAGGTGCACTATGAAAAGAATAATTACTGCTTTATCTACATTGTTGCTATTAACAACACTTACCCTACCTTGCTGTGCAGAAGCTGTATTTGAAACCGCTTGGGACTTAAATCAAGTGTGGGCACCATCGAATTACCCTGACTATGTGTGCGGTGTGTGGTCAAATGATGGAGGAACTTATGATATTACAATAGCTGTGCTCAATACCGATGAGGGCAATCGTGGCAAAGAAGAAATCTTAGAACTAATAGAAGACGATGCAAGTGTCACTTTCACTTACGGAGAATACAGCAGAAACTATCTGACTGATGTTCAGGATGAGTTACTTGAACTATTTAAAACTAAAGAAGAACATGGACTGATTTCTACAGCATTAGACGAATACGAAAGCAGAATTGCCTTAGGAATTCTTAAAGAATACAAAGGCAACAAGAAAACTGAGGAATTAATCACAAACTTAACATCGCAATATGGAGATATTTTCACCATAACCTACTGTGACGAGCCTGTTTTAGACACACTGCTTGTAACACCACCTATCACAACACCGATTACTGACAATACGATAGACAACAAAAAGTCTCAAAATATCACCACAATTGTTTTAGTGCTGATTCTTATAACAAGCATTGCGTTTATGGTAATCCGCAAAAGGCGCAAAACCGTAATGCAAACAAACGCAGGAGAAAACATCACCCATACACCGCTCACAGAAAAAGAAATCGAGCACACTATAAAAAGCTCAGAAATCGATTACCCACAAACCCTTGATAAAAAAATATTGGATGAAATCGAAAGCAAATGACTAAGAGCACCGAGCAATCGGTGCTTTATTTTTGTACTTTTACACAAAACTGTTGACATAAGAATATCTGTTTTGTACAATGTTAATAAGATAACAATCTTAAAACTAACATAAGGAGATATAAATATGGCTAACAGATTTGTTTTAAATGAGACTTCATACCACGGAAAAGGCGCGATTAACGAAATTGCAACCGAGATTAAAGCAAGAGGCTTTAACAAAGCACTTGTTTGCTGTGACCCGGACCTAATCAAGCTCGGTATTTCCAACAAGGTTACTGATATTCTTGACAATGCATCTATTGCTTACGATGTATTCTCTGACATAAAACCAAATCCTACTATCGAAAATGTTCAGGCAGGCGTTGAAGCCTTCAAAGCATCTGGTGCTGACTGTATCGTTGCTATCGGTGGCGGTTCTTCTATGGACACAGCCAAAGCTGTAGGTATCATTATTGAAAACCCTGAGTTTGCTGATGTTAAGAGCCTTGAGGGCGTTGCTCCAACAAAGAACAAGTGCACACCTATCATTGCTGTTCCTACTACCGCAGGTACAGCTGCTGAGGTTACTATCAACTATGTAATCACAGACGCCCAGAACAATCGCAAGATGGTATGTGTTGACGTTCATGACATCCCTGTCGTTGCTGTTGTTGACCCTGATATGATGGCTACAATGCCTAAGGGACTGACTGCCGCTACAGGTATGGATGCTCTCACCCACGCTATTGAAGGCTATATCACAAAAGGTGCTTGGGAAATGAGCGATATGTTCCACTTAAAAGCTATCGAGATTATCGCTAAATCCTTACGTGGTGCTGTTAACAATGAAGATGAGGGCAGAGAAGGTATGGCACTCGGTCAGTATATCGCAGGTATGGGTTTTAGTAACGTAGGTCTTGGTATCGTTCACTCAATGGCTCACCCACTCGGTGCTGTTTACGATACACCTCACGGTGTTGCTAACGCTATTATTCTTCCAACTGTTATGGAATACAACGCAGAAGCTACAGGCGACAAGTACAGAGCTATAGCAAAAGCTATGGGCGTTTGTGGCACAGATGAAATGAGCATTGAAGATGCCAGAATTGCCGCTATTGATGCTGTTAAACAGTTATCTGCAGATGTCGGCATCCCTGCTGATCTTAAAGAAATCGTAAAAGAAGAAGATATTGATTTCTTATCACAGTCTGCATATGATGACGCTTGCCGTCCTGGTAACCCAAGAGATACAAGCGTTGAAGAAATCAAAGATTTATACTTAAAGCTTATGTAAGCACAAAGTCCCGCTAAAGTTAGCGGGACTTTTTTGTTATCCAAGCTACATTTTCGCAACCGCTGATTTACATCACATATCGTTTTTTTGATTATTTTATCCTATTTTCGTGTATATTTTACATTTTTGTAAACTAATGTTGCGAAAATATCAATGTTTTGTTGCTTGTATTATCTTTTGAATTGGTGTACTATTACTAATGTAAAAGAGTATACTTATATATGTAAACATATTTTGGAGGCTTTTATGACTATAGGTGAAAAAATTGCTGTTTTAAGAAACGCAGCTGGTATGTCACAGGAAGCTCTGGCTGAAAAGCTTGAGGTTACTCGTCAGGCCGTTTCCAAATGGGAAATGGACCAAACACAACCTCAGATTGATAACGTTGTTCAGCTTTGTGAGCTTTTCAACATTTCAACCGACGAATTGCTCTATGATAACATTGTTATCAACCGAGCTCCAAAGGGTACTCCTGTAAAGAACAAGTACTTTGGTACAGATGGTTTCAGAGGCGAAGCTAACGTTAACCTGACCTCAATGCAGGCATACAAGGTCGGTCGATTCCTTGGATGGTACTACGGCTCAAAACTTTCAGGCTGTACAAAACCAGGCTACAGACCACGTATTGTTATTGGTAAAGATACTCGTCGTTCAAGTTATATGCTTGAATACTCCATCGTTGCGGGTATCACAGCCAGTGGTGCTGATGCTTATATGCTCCACGTTACCACCACCCCTTCTATCTCCTACGTTACACGACAGGATGAATTTGACTGTGGTATTATGATTACCGCTTCTCACAATCCATTCTACGACAATGGTATCAAAGTTATCAATAAGTACGGCGAAAAGCTCGACGACGAAACAACCGCTTTGATTGAAGCATACATTGACGGCAATCTTTCTGTTCTTGGTGTTCAGGACAAAGACCTGCCACTTGCTCACAGAGACCGCATAGGTCAGATTATCGACCATGTTTCAGGCAGAAACCGCTACGTAGGTTATCTGATTTCTGTTGCTTCCAACTCTTACAAAAACCTTAGAATCGGTCTTGACTGTGCTAACGGCGCATCTTGGATGATTGCAAAAGCTGTTTTTGATGCTCTTGGTGCTCAGACTGTTATCATCGGTGCTCAGCCTGACGGTTTAAACGTTAATAACGGCTGTGGCTCAACACACGTTGAAAAGCTGTGCGAACTGGTAAAAGAACACCACCTTGATGTTGGCTTTGCATTTGACGGCGACTGTGACAGATGTATTGCTGTTGACGAAAACGGAAACGTTGTTGACGGTGATGCTATGATGTACATCTTAGGCAACCGCCTTATGAACAAAGGTATGCTCAATGACAACACAGTTGTTGCTACAATTATGTCAAACAGCGGATTCTTTGCTTCTCTTAAAAAGAAAGGCATCGACTGCAAGCAGACAAAAGTTGGCGACCGCTTTGTATATGAAGAGATGCAGGCACATGATTATTCAATCGGTGGCGAACAGTCAGGTCACATAATACTCAAAAAATACGCAACAACAGGTGACGGTATCTTGACAGCTATTATGATTGCTGAAGAAATGTGCGACAGAAAGATGTCACTTTCATCCTTAATCGAAGGTCTTATGCTCTATCCACAACACGTTGTAAACGTCAGAGTTAAAGACAAGAATGCTGTTATGGAAGATACTGATGTTATTGCTAAACTCAAAGAAGTTGAAAAACTGATTGACGGAAACGGCAGAGCATTACTTAGACAGAGTGGCACTGAGCCTGTAATCCGCATTATGATTGAAGCTGTTACACAGTCACTTTGCGAAGAATATGCTGATATGATTGCAAAGGTTATCAAAGACAAAAACCACTGTGTATCTTAATCACTACAAATTCTACTTTACAAAAACGTATAATAAGCTTTATAATATAGCTTGTATATAAACATATACTGAAAGGAATTGTTTCAAATGAGATTTATTACTGTAAAAACATACGAAGAGTTAAGCAACAAAGCTGCTGACATCATCTCTGCTGTTATCATCAACAAGCCAAACTGTGTTTTAGGTCTTGCTACAGGTTCTTCTCCTGTTGGCACATACAAGAGACTTATCGAAGACAACAAGGCAGGCAAGATTGATTTTTCAGAAGTTACATCAGTTAACCTTGACGAGTACGTTGGTTTAGATGGTTCCAACGACCAGAGCTACCGTTACTTTATGAACGACAACCTCTTTAACCACGTTAACATCGACAAATCAAAAACATTCGTTCCAAACGGCTGTGCAGAAGACCTCAAGGCTGAGGGCGAAGCTTATGATAAAATGATTAAAGAGCTTGGCGGTACAGACATCCAGCTTCTCGGTATCGGTTTAGACGGTCACATCGGTTTCAACGAGCCTGACAAGTACTTCGTTGGCCCAACACACGAGGTTGTGCTCGACGAGTCAACAATCGAGGCTAACGCTAGATTCTTCGAGAGCATTGACGACGTTCCAAAGACAGCTATCACAATGGGTATGATGTCAATTATGCAGGCTAAAAAAATCCTTCTCGTTGCTAACGGTGCTGCTAAAAAGGAAATCGTTGAGAAGTCATTCTTCGGTCCAATCGACCCAATGGTTCCTGCTTCACTTTTACAGCTCCACCCAGACGTAACTGTTATCTACAGCGAAAACTAATTCTATATAAACAGCAATCCCACCGATTACTCGGTGGGATTTTTGTTTATATATCAATACCAGTAATAACCCAGCTCCTCTGCATAACTGTTTCCGTAAAACGGTGTTGTTTTTAAAGCTTTCTCAGCTCTTGCTGACGGCAAAGTAAATGACCAGATGTTTTCTTTAATACTCCTGTCATCTTCAACCATAGCAGTTGCTTTTTTCTTAAGTGACAAAATCACTTCGTCATACATTTCTCGTTCTGCCTCTGTTAAATCAAGGTATTCATCAGTAATCAATACCCCTTTAACATACTTCTCTTGTTCTTCCTTTGTTAAATCTGCATTCGCCATCACTTCATCCGTTATGTGATGATACAATCTTACCTGAGGTTCAATCGACGCATCTTTGAGGTCATTGAGAGCATCAACATCCACAACAGCAAGAGTACCGTTGATATATCGGTCAACGTTGTAATTAGCGATAAAATTTTCGACGCCTGACAAGCACAGTACAGAAAACATTACAACTATCACAGAAAGTGAAACAACAATCAGTCTGAATTTTCTTATAAACTGTTTTAGGATTATCAGCAAAAATACAATAGCCAGTACCGCCATAAGCCAAGTTGAATAAACACGTTTTGGCGTCAGACCATAACAGTCGATGTACATTACCATTTTTGCAATAGCTGTACTGATGAGCACGAGTGTAAAAACTGAAAATATAACAGATATTAATTTTAAGAGTATCGATTTTTTGCCCTCTTTGCGTTTTAAGAAAACTGACACTGCGATAAGTATAAACAAATTGATAACTGAAACGGTACAAAGCTGGAAGAAGCCTTCTCTGGCATACTGGGCATAGCTAAATCCCTTTGGCAAAACTCCTGTAAAGCCTGACACGTAGTATTTCCACTGAGATACAAAGAACACAACATACACAAAAAGCACAGGTAATACTGCGGTAACAACTGTAACTGCAGGTGCAAAACGCATTGAGTTCATTGCCTTTTTACAAGACTGTTTTGTTAGCAATTTTTCGCATTTATTATCTACTGACGAGATGTAAATACCATAAGCATATGCGCCTAAAGGTACAGCAAAAAACAGTTTTACAATGTGTAAGAATATATCGAAGTCCTCGAAATTGAATATGCTGTTCATCAGCTTTGAAAAATCACTGTCATAGGATAAAAGAGCAAGCACAATAGCAGTTGGAATAACCGCCAAACCCAACCCGACTAGTACTTTTAGAATAAGCTTACCACTTTTATTCTTAGCTCCTGAAAACATTGATACAAACATATCTCCAAATGAATAAAACGGTAGAACAAACAATGCTTTCAAAAAGTCGATAACGATGCTGTCAGCAAACGAAAAACGATTATTCCCAGATAAGCCGTAAATATAGTAGCAGTACGCAAAGCTTACATATAAAAATGCAAAAAATCGTAGAAATCCGCTGACATTAAGCACAAGGCTAGTTGACACAACAACAGCAGAAATACCAACGATAATCGGCATAGCTTGTAGCATTTTGCCCTTAGCAATAGAAATCACAGTTGTGACACCATACATAAGAATTGTCACAACGAAAAGTCCGAATGGATTTTCTCTGATTGGTACAGATAGCGTAAACAAATATGCCAGTACAAAACACAACCAAGCATATATATTTTCTTTTACAGAATATTGGCGTTTTGGCTTTTTTGGTGCTACCGGTGGCATCTGATATGGATTAACTCCCGGTACATAAGGCACAGACGCCACCGTCTGTGAAGCCGTTGCCTGTGTGTTCATATTAACAGGCGATGTATTGTTATTATTCATAATATTCTCCCATCTGTTATTACTCATATAAAATGGTGCATCAATTCATAACACGCCACTTTTCGTAATCGGATATATAGTAATACCAATCCGTTTTATCCAACTCCATTCGTCCGATAAGAAATTGAATGTCAAGCTCACCTGAACCATCGGCAGAAAATGCAAAGCCCTTGAAACATCCAAACAGATTTTTCCATCTGTCAAAATAAATAGTACCACCGTGCTTCGTAATATTAAAATAACCCTTTTTCATCAAAGCAGAAACTGTTGACAACACATCTTCGTCAGAAATCACTACATCTTTGACTATTCGGTCATCTATATAATGCACAAGCATTGTGCCATCAGTTGAGTCGATATGCACATCTTCCACATCTTCCAATGAGTCCAAAAATTCTACCATCTTAACAAGTTCGTGATAATCTCGTTCAAAGATTTCATCTTCAAATATTTCGACACCCCTTGACGGACCATTATACCAACGCACAAAACATAGAATCGACACTAATAAAATGCTGATTACTATAGTGATTTTAGTTATCTTTTTCATACCTGCCCTTTCTGTGAACCAATAAAAGCTATTCTTTGTTTTTCTTCATACATATACGGAGAATTTCATATATAAGGATAAGTATTCTAAAAACTATTGTTGATGCTATAAAAATTGACGCTGATAAGAGAATTAAAATACCATCGCCGTTACCCAGCTCACGCTGAAATGGTGTAAATGTAAAAATCGGCGTAACCATACAAACAAAACGAATCAGCATACTCACAACGAACACCAGAGCACTTATAGAAGTCAAAGAAATAAGCTCTTTGATACTTTCCTTTTTATTCAAAAACATGTAGTAGATAATCGAATTGATTATCGGTGTGAGCAAGCAGATAAATAGAAACGATTTATCGTCCGCTATAATTCTATCAAAGAATATTGATAGAACGAACCATTCCAAAACTATATAACTGATTGTATTCAGCAAGCCGTCAATAATCGCTTGACACAACCACTTTTGTTTCATGTTTTTTCACCTCTTACGCACTGAAAAAATTAATATTCATTCCCAGATTCACTGATAGTCGTAAATTCAGGTACAGTATCTTCATAATAAGGTAAAGTTGTTTTAAAGCCGTTATGCCACTGATTTTTCTTTATATTCTCATCGTTACGCTCGTATCTGCCAACCTTCCACTCGTATGACTCTAAATCAGGATATACTGCTTCTAACTCTGCTGAACTATATTCTTTTAAATCAAAAGACTTATTTTTAGAATCATAGTTTTTAACATCAAAGGTATACCACTTGTCATAAAACTCCATTATCAATATGCCATCATCTGAGTAAGCAAAACGTTTGATAAATCCCTGAACCAGCCATCTCCAATCCTCTTCTTCATCATCGGGATTAACGTCTATTTCAAGAGTATCGTGTAATTCGAACATATTAATCATAACTTCGTCACAGTATATGTATATATCCGCATCCCTAGCGTATAACCACTCCATATCTGAGCCTTTTTTAGTAAACAAACCACAACCCGAAAGAATAACGCTAATAATCAATACTGATGCTAACAATTTGATTTTCATAATCACTCACCTCGTTAAAAAGCAGTTAATCTAATAATCATAAAACTCGTAATGCGAATTTATAAACTTAAGAGACATAAACAGTGAAAAAACAGTAAACACACGATAAACTAAAATAAACACAGAAAATAAATCCTCAAAGATTAATACAAAAGATATTAATGACTCAAAAATCATAATAACTATCCATACTCTAACTACTGTTTTAGCGTTTGCTCTAAAAATGTTTAGTGTCAAATAACCTATCCGTGCAAGTGAAAACACACATATCACGGTAACTGCAACGTTAAACCACAGATACTCAGGTAAAAAACTGCAAACTAGTACTGGCAAATAAAAAGATATCAGACTGGATGGACCAATTAATCTTTCATAAAGCACGAACATAAACGAGCCGTAAGAAAACAAGTTAAAAGCATTATCGACTACCGCTAACACAACCATCAGTAAAGTCAAAACAAGTGTAATATAAAGCAAACTAACACTTAATATCTGCCACTTGCTAACAACTCGTTTTTGGTGTGCATCAATCTTCTTCATATGCAATTATATCCTCAACCTTGCAATCGAGTGCTTTGCAGATTGCATCTAGAGTGGAAAATCGAATCGCCTTTGCTTTGTTATTCTTTAAAATTGAGAGATTAGCAAGCGTTATGCCGACTTTCTCACTAAGCTCATTTAAGGACATCTTACGCTTTGCCATCATTACATCCAAATTTACTACAATCATACTATCACCTACACAGTCAGGTCGTTTTCGTTTTTAATCAGAGTTGCTTCTTCAATTACGTTTTTCACAACTCGCAGGCAAATTCCAAGGAACAGCGACAGAAAAGCCATTACCAGTGCAAGCTGAAAATACACACCTAGTGCCAAAAATGCTATACATAAGGCTACGCAACACCACGAAACACCTCTGATAAGTGAAACACTCTTTTGAGTAAACACATAACCTTTTCTGACTCTGAACAACAACACAATCGACAGCACATCGGCAAGGGTAACAATAGCGAGCAACGCATAAGCCATAATGTGCACAAACATCCTTCCACACTCGGTAATGCTAGCCCTATCGCCGATGTTGTCAGGGGTATCTATCAGCATATTAGTAACAGTTGGCATCAAAAACGCCGCTGCTATACATCCGGCTAGAAAAACAAACGCAATAACAAGCGACAAATTGTTAGAAAACTTAGCAGATACTTTAAACATAATTACCTCCAAATGTTGGTTTCTATCTTTAAAATACATCACCACTTACCGTTTGTCAATAGTTTTTTATCGTTTTTCAATAAATTTTTATCAAAACTCAAAAAAAGAGCTCGAAACTATCCGAGCTCTTTGATCATAATATTCACACAATCGTCTTGGTTTTCTGCGTTCATATTTCACCTGCTTAATATATATTCTTTCAACTCTTCTACGCTATCGCACACAACAGTACCACATTTTTTCAGTAAGTGTGGTGATTGTTGACCGATTGACAATAAAACACAATCTACACCTAAACCTTGTGCTGTGTCAAAATCGTGCACAGTATCACCTATATACAAAGTTTTGTCTGGAACAAGGTAATTATCCTGCATATACTTTCTTCCACGAAGAGTTTTACTCTCCATAACAATATTATCAGTTCCCAGAATTGATTTAAAATAGTGACTAACCGAAAACTTCTCTGCAAACTTTGTAATTTCTTCTGTTTTAAACGCTGAAAGAACAGCCTGATGACAACCTTGCTCACTAAGCTTTTCCAGCAGTTCTTCAACTCCGTTATGTAGTTTGATTTTGCGTGAGAGTTGATTATATAGCACACACCACTCATCATCAAGAGTATCCATACTTTCTTTGCTTAAATCGAAAATCTTGCTGTAAAAGTTTACAATAGGAGTATCTACGTTATCTCGATAATAATCCAAAGTGATAGTGGGGTAATTATATCTATCAAGCAATATATTTGTTGCCTCAAATGCTACAGGAGTATCATTCAGAATAGTACCGTTCCAGTCCCAGAGTATATTTTTATACTTCATCATAACCTCGTTTTTGAACTTCCTCTAAAAGTATAGGTTGTATCATCGGATAGGTCCATTTTTCAGGCAGTTCGTCAAATAAAAGTACCTTTTCAATTTCGCTGTGCAACTCGTTTTCAAAACTTTTTATATCAGCATAGTAGAGCATACCAAAGGTTTCTTTACTATCAGAATTGTCACCGGTTGTTACCGAGTAAACGCACACTTGCTGAATGGTGTAATCATTAGCCCCTGTTTCTTCGTAGAGTTCACGTTTTGCAGTGTCAAAAATATCCTCAGTAGCTTCTCTGTGTCCACCTGGACACTCGTAGGTGTCACGTTCTCTATGCTTGCAGAACACCCACCTGCCGTTAGATTTCGAAATAATAACTGCAAATTTCAGCAAACTATCCTCAACTGTATCGTAGAATTTTACTATCATAATAACCCCTGAATTTTCTTTTCACTTTCTTCTTTGAGTGCTTGTCTAAGCTCCATAAGGTATGGAGAAAATCTACATTTATCCTGTGCATATACCAGATTTAGCTCATACTCGTTTTCTGACCAAGTGGACAAACTTGCTTCATTGTGAGAGATTACCGCTTCAAGTCCATCCAGCGCTTTATAGAGCTTTGACTCCGCAGTACTTAGTGCCTCCATCTCCTCATACAATTCGCGCATTTCAGTTCTAAACGGTTCAGGTAGTTCATCTACCCAAGAATAAAGTTGTTCTTTTTCGTTCTCTTCATCAGCTTTAGTTTTATTAAATGATGGAATATCACCTGTGAATGATTCACCCAAATCGTGTATAAGGCACATTTTAATCACCTTATCTATGTCAACATCAGAAAATTCATCTTTCATAAAATATGCCATCAGTGCTGTACGAAAAGTATGCTCAGCAACACTTTCGTGCCTGCCACCCGATGTGTACGAATGTCTGGTGGTGTTTTTTAGCTTTTCGGCAATATGCAGTGCACTTAACAACTCATTTATTTCCATAGTAACCTCTTACTTATAGAACTCCAACACGATTACTGATTTTTCAGATTTAAACTGGCGAGTTTTTACGCCTGAGCTCTCTAACATTCTCTTAGACGCCATTGTTTCTGCTGTTGTCGCATACTTATCGTAGAGATAAACAACCTCATTTATCCCTGACTGGATGATAGCTTTAGCACATTCATTACAAGGAAAAAGGTCAACATAGAGCTTTGCTCCCTTTAGCAACTTACCGTTTGCGTTCAGAATTGCATTAAGCTCTGCGTGAACAACATATTTATACTTTGTGTCGTCGCCCTCTCGCTCCCAAGGGAAAGTATCATCTGAACAACCATACGGAAAACCGTTGTAGCCTGTTGACAAGATGATGTTATTCTCATCTACAATACAAGCACCAACCTGTGTGTTAGGGTCTTTGCTTCTCTTTCCTGCAAGTAAAGCAACTCCCATAAAGTATTCATCCCATGTTATATAATCATTTCTTTTCATAAGCCACCTCAATATGTATCTTTTAATATGCTATATATTAACACATACAATTGTTATTGTCCAGAAACTTAGTGTAGCAAAAAGCACCCGACATTTGCAGTCAGGTGCTCAAATTCATCGTTATTTCTTACTTGCAAAATATGAATATGCTGTATCAACAATTGCCATCGATATAAGCGTTATTAGCATTGCGACTATGCTTGCAGAGCCATTTAGGACTAAACTGAGAATGATAGTAATCAAACCTGTAATTATCATTGTATATCCGCCAAAGCGTTGGCTCTTTTTCCATGCTTCTTCACTGCTCATACTCCATTGTGCGAAGACCAAGGAAGTGGTTCATTTTAGTTTTCGGTACAACATTGCCAATAATTATAAATACGATACCGAATGTAAATGTCAGAAGGCTAAACATATCAATTTTTGGAGTACCTAAATTCTGAACCTGCATAAATACCATATACAGCGTATAATATGTCAGGATGTTAAAAAGTGCAAGAATCGCAATTCCTACTGTAGTCATCACGTTATAGTTATTGCTACCATTATCTTCTTTTTTATCTAAATGCCTTGCAATAAGCAAAAACGCAATACCGATTACCAGAATAACAAAAGGAAGTATCAGCAACTCATATTTGCTACCCCATCTGTCAACATTGTTATTCATATCAAAGTGCATCGGTACCTCGTCCGGCATAAAGAAAAATGATGTTAAAGTTACAAACAAAGGTAATAGTGCCAATAGTTTGTATATAGCTTTCTTAGTTTTTGTCATCGTTATCCCCTCTTAGATTCATAATCCACACCAATGCTTCATCAAGCACTGTTAGATTAAGTTCATAATAGATAAAGTTTTTATTTTTTGTTTCGTAAATAAGGTCGGCTTTTTTCAGCTTATTAAGATGATACGACAACGCTTGCGGTGTCATTTCAAGTTCTTTTGCCAAATCGCCAGAGCTTATTTTACCTCTTTTTAGAATCTCAAGTACCCTGCGTCTGTTATTGTCAGCAAGTGCAGAAAGAATATTTGATACTGCCATAGTGATCACCTATTTCAAATTTTCTTTAAATAGATTATATACCGCAACCATTCAAAAGTCAATACCTATTTAAAAATATTTTTAAATAGGTATATAAACAAAAAGCACCCAAGTTTCCTTGGGTGCTCAATTTATGCAAATCTTTGATTAGATAAGCTCGATGATTGCCATCTCAGCAGCGTCGCCACGACGAGGACCGATCTTTGTGATACGTGTGTAACCGCCGTTTCTGTCAGCATACTTTGGAGCGATCTCCTTGAAAAGCTTTGTAGCTACGTCTTCCTTAGTGATGAAAGCCATAACGTTACGCTTGTTAGCAAGAGTCTCCTTCTTAGCAATAGTGATCATCTTCTCAGCAAGGGAAGAAACTTCCTTTGCACGAGTAACTGTTGTCTCGATTTTGCCGTTCTCAAGCAGATAAGTAACGAGTGCACGAAGCATAGCCATTCTTGCGTCTGTTGCTCTGCCTAATTTTCTTGTACCTGGCATGTTAATTCACTCCTTTACGATTTTGTAAGAGTTATATATAAGGTTATTCGTCTTCTTTACGCAGGCTGAAACCAAGTGTTGAGAGTTTGTAGATAACCTCTTCAAGTGACTTTCTACCTAAGTTTCTAACCTTCATCATATCTTCTTCAGACTTGTTGATGAGGTCTTCAACTGTGTTAATGCCTGCACGCTTCAAGCAGTTGAATGAACGTACTGAGAGGTCGAGTTCTTCGATTGTCATCTCAAGTACCTTTTCCTTGCCCTTGTCATCCTTTTCAACCATAATCTCAGCGCTGTAGCCTCTGTCTGAGAGGTCAACAAAGAGGTTTAAGTGAGAAGTAAGGATGTTAGCAGCAAGAGAAACTGCTTCCTGAGCGTTGATAACGCCGTTTGTCCAAACTGAGAGTGTGAGCTTGTCATAGTCTGTGATCTGGCCAACACGAGTGTTATCTACTGTGTAGTTCACTTTGAGAACAGGTGTGTAGATTGAGTCAACCGGTAAAACACCGATAACGTCACTGCCCATAAGAACCTTGTTACGCTCTGCTGGGATGTAACCTCTGCCCTTGTCCAAAGTGATCTCCATATTTAATTTAGAATCTTCACCTAAAGTTGCAATGTGGAGGTCCGGATTAAGAATCTCAACCTCGCTGTCGCACTTGATGCTCTCTGCTGTAACCTCACATGGGCCCTCAGCAGAAATCTCAACAACCTTTGGTCCGTTGCTGTGGAGTTTAGCAACCAGGCTCTTCATGTTAAGAACTATCTCTGTAACGTCTTCTTTAACGCCAGGAATAGTTGAGAACTCATGAAGAACACCGTCTATCTTGATAGATGTAACTGCTACACCCTCAAGTGACGAGAGAAGTACACGTCTTAAGCTGTTGCCTAATGTGTTACCAAAGCCTCTTTCGAGCGGCTCAACAACGAATCTGCCGTATTTGCCGTCTGCAGATAACTCTTCAGTTTCGATTCTTGGTTTTTCTATCTCTATCATTAGTGAATTCCTCCTATATTCTTTAACAGTATAACAACTGAAAGTCTTTGTTTGATCTTACGATCATGCGAAGGATTACTTAGAGTACAACTCAACGATGAGAGTTTCGTCGACGTCGAGGTCGATTTCGTCACGCTGTGCAACAGCGATTACCTTACCCTCAAATGCACCCTGTGCAACTTCGAGATATTTTGGAACAGGTCTTGAAGCGTTAGCCTCAATAACTGCCTTGAACTTGTTATTTGAACGGCTGTTCTCGCAGATAGCGATAACTTCACCTGGCTTTGTGAGGTAAGATGGGATGTTTACTCTCTTGCCATTGATTGTGAAGTGACCGTGTGAAACGAGCTGTCTAGCTTCAGCGTGTGAAGAAGCCCAACCCATTCTGTAAACAACGTTATCGAGACGGCTCTCGAGGATTGCGAGTAAAGCTTCACCAGTTTTACCCTCTCTCTTCTCAGCTAAGCCGTAGTACTTTCTGAACTGGCTCTCGAGTACACCGTAGTAACGCTTTGTCATCTGCTTAGCTCTAAGCTGAAGACCGTACTCTGAGCTCTTCTTACGACCCTGACCGTGCTGACCAGGTGCGTAAGCTCTGCGTGCAATAGCACACTTGTCTGAATAGCATCTCTCGCCTTTTAAGAAGAGCTTCTTGCCCTCTCTGCGGCACTGTCTGCATACAGCTCCTGTATATCTAGCCATAGATTATATACCTCCTGATAATTCTTTAGACACGTCTTCTCTTTGGAGGACGACATCCGTTGTGAGGGATTGGAGTAACGTCTTTGATCATTGTTACTTCAAGACCTGCTGTCTGTAATGCTCTGATTGCAGCCTCACGGCCCTGACCAGGACCCTTAACGAAAACTTCTACTGACTTGAGGCCGTGCTCCATAGCAGCCTTAGCTGCTGTTTCAGCTGCTGACTGAGCAGCGAATGGAGTAGACTTTCTTGAGCCTCTGAAGCCGAGCTCGCCGGCACTTGCCCAAGAAATCGCATTACCCTGTGTATCAGAAATAGTTACGATTGTATTGTTAAATGTTGACTGAATATGTGCGCTGCCTTTTTCGATATTCTTTCTCTCGCGGCGGCGACGTACAGCCTTCTTTGCTGTTTTAACTGCCATTACTTAGCCCTCCCTTACTTCTTCTTGTTGGCCATTGTCTTACGTGGGCCTTTACGGGTACGAGCGTTTGTCTTAGAACGCTGGCCTCTTACAGGCAGATTCTTTCTGTGACGAACGCCACGGTAGCTGCCGATTTCGATAAGTCTTTTGATATCAAAAGCAATATCTCTTCTGAGGTCACCCTCAACGCGACAGTTATGGTCAATATATTCTCTTAATTTAGAAACATCTTCTTCTGTGAGATCTCTGACACGAGTGTCAGGATTAACACCTGTTGCAGCAATAATGTCTGTTGCAGTCTTTCTACCAATACCGTAGATGTATGTGAGACCGATCTCAACTCTTTTATCTCTTGGTAAGTCAACACCTGCTATACGAGCCATTTAATTGCACCTCCATAAAAATTTTAAAATCAAAGTAATTTCGGTTAAACCGAATGTAAATAGTTTTGTGTTATTAGCCCTGACGCTGCTTGTGCTTAGGGTTCTCGCAGATTACCATAATCTTACCTTTTCTCTTGATAACCTTGCACTTTTCACAAATTTTCTTTACTGAAGGTCTGACTTTCATTATTTAATCATTCCTTTCCCTTAGTAATAAATATTAATTATACTTACTTGGATCTCCAAGTGATTCTACCTCTTGTCAGGTCGTATGGTGACATTTCAACAGTCACCTTGTCACCCGGCAGAATACGAATGAAGTTCATTCTTAACTTGCCTGAAATTACAGCAAGGATTTTGTGACCGTTAGGAAGCTCAACGTTGAACTGTGCGTTCGGGAGAGCCTCAGTAACTGTACCTTCAATTTCGATAACGTCTTGTTTAGACATCGTTTCCCTCCAAATAACTTTTCAAAAAACTTTTAATCTGACGGTTAGTTGTGATATCCTGAGCAACTGTGTTAGTCACATCAAGATGAATAACATTCTTCAGCTTCGGTTTTTGCACCTTTCGATGTTTACCGTCGCATATCAGCACTTGTCGGCTGTTTAAAATGTCGGTGACTACAAAGTAGTCGCCTTTGTCACGACCTGCTTTTGCTCTGACTATTAAGCCTTTTTTTATATCCATAGGCTCTCCTTAGTCAGGCAGGGTCATAATAATCGGACCATCACCTGTGATTGCAATGGTATGCTCAAAGTGAGCTGAAAGTGAACCGTCAACGGTCACTACTGTCCAGTCGTCGTCGAGTACCTCGACTTCGTGACTTCCCATATTAATCCTAGGTTCAATCGCCAGTGTCATACCGGGAATCAATCGTGCACCTCTGTGAGGTGTGCCGAAATTTGGTACGCTTGGGTCTTCATGCAGTTTCGCACCTACGCCGTGGCCGACAAAATCTCGTACCACCGAGTAACTGCGAGCTTCGGTATACTGTTGCACAGCAGCGGATATATCGCCAACACGATTACCGGCTACTGCCTGTTTAATCCCCATAAAAAGACTCTCTTTTGTGGCATCAAGTAAAGCCTGAGCTTCTTTTGAAATATCGCCGCACGCAAAGGTGTAGGCGTTATCTCCGTGATATCCGTTTAAGTAGGCACCAACGTCAATTGAGACAATGTCGCCTTCCTTGAGTATTGTCTTTTTGCTCGGTATACCATGGATAACCACATTATTGACAGAAATACACGCCGAAGCAGGGTAGCCGTTATAACCGAGGAACGAAGGGGTTGCCCCCTGTTCCTCGATGTATTTACGGATAAGAGTGTCAATTTCTAACGTTGACACACCAGGCTGTACAGCCTCGCCTGCCAAGCGCAATGCTCTGGCAGATAACTTGCACGCGTCCTGCATCTGTCTAATCTCGCGTGCAGTCTTGATAACTATCATGCTTAAGCCTCAACGGCAGCCATTGTGAGAGCAATTGTTTCGTCAACAGTACCCTGACCGTCTACAACTGCGAGCTTGCCCTGAGCTTCATAGTAGTCCTTGAGCGGCTCTGTCTCACTGTGGTAAATATTAAGACGATTCTTGATAGTATCAATCTGGTCATCCTTACGCTGGATAAGGGCGCCTGTGCAATCATCGCAGATGCCATCCACCTTTGGCTTTAAGCTTTCTGTGTGGTATGGTCTACCGCATTTCTCACATACGCGGCGTCCGGACAGTCTGTTGATAATAATCTCGTCAGGTACTTCGATGTCGATTACCTTGTTGATTACAACACCCATTTCGTCCAGAGCCTCGGCCTGTGGGATGGTTCTTGGGAAGCCGTCGAGAATGAAGCCATTCTCACAATCATCGTTTGCAAGTCTGTCCTTGATGATGCCGATAACAACTTCATCAGGAACAAGCTGACCTGCGTCCATGAAAGACTTAGCTTTAAGACCCATCTCTGTACCGCTTCTCAGCGCTTCTCTGATAATATTACCAGTCGAAATCTGGGGAATATTCAAGCGTTCACTGATGACAGCGGCTTGTGTGCCTTTGCCTGCACCAGGAGCACCTAATAATATAAGATTCATAATCCGTCTCCTTATCAGTTATTAGTCAAGGAAGCCCTTGTAATGACGCATCATCATCTGTGACTCAAGCTGCTTAGCAGTATCGAGAGCAACACCAACGATAATGATTACTGATGTACCACCCATTGAAAGACCGCGGAGACCTGAAGCTGCTGAATAAGCAATTGGTAACAACGCGATGAATGCAAGGAAGAGTGCACCGATAAGTGTGATTCTAGATAAGATTTTTGCAATAAACTCAGCAGTTGGTCTGCCTGGACGAATACCAGGGATTGTACCGTTGTTCTGCTTGAGGTTATTAGCCATCTCAATTGGATTATACTGAATTGTTGTGTAGAAGTATGCAAACATAAGAATCAATACGAAGTAAACTATTGAATAGAGCCAGCCTTCTGTTGAGAAAGCCTGCATAAATGAAGCCCAGAATGTACCAGCTTCAGGAGTCCAGAACATATTGATTGTGCTTGGGATTGAGAGGATTGATGAAGCGAAGATGATTGGCATTACACCGCCCAAAGCAACCTTGATTGGAAGGTGTGTGGACTGACCGCCGTACATCTTTCTGCCAACAACTCTCTTTGCATACTGTACTGGGATTCTTCTTTCTGCATCCTGCATGAAAGTGATAACCCAGATAACTGCAAGGAAAAGTACCACCCAAAGTGGAACAAGAGCATAGAACTTTGCGCCACCTGGCTGAGCAGCCATCTGCCAGTACTTTACAAGAAGGTCAACAGTGAATGGGAGTCTAGCGATAATACCTGCAAAGAGGAGCATTGAGATACCGTTACCGATACCGTACTTGTTGATCTGCTCACCCATCCACATCATAAGAGCTGTACCTGCTGTGAAGCAGAGGATAATAACGATAGCTGCAAATACCATTGCAAAGCCTTCGTTGTATGTTGCGATTGGAGTGCCCTTTGAGTCAGTTGAGTTCTTGAGGTAGAAGAAGTATGCTGTACCCTGGATAAGACCGAGGCCTACTGTTACGTAACGAGTAATTGTAGCAATCTTCTTTCTGCCATCTTCGCCCTCTTTCTGAAGTCTCTCAAGAGCAGGAATAGCAACACATAAGAGCTGCATAATGATGGAACTGTTGATGTATGGTGTGATACCCATCGCAAAGATAGTAGCGTTAGCAAACGCACCACCTGAGAGTGTATTCAGGTAAGAAACAAGCGAAGTTGACGCTGTGTTACTTACATCTGAAAGAGCACCCATAAGGTCTGCGAGAGCATCCATATTCAAAAATGGAACAGGAATAACTGAACCAACTCTGAATAAGATGATGATTAAAAGTGTAAATAAGATTTTCTTTCTGAGGTCAGGAATAGACCATGCGTTTCTAATTGTTTTGAACAATTAAACCACCTCAGCCTTTCCGCCTAAAGCTTCAATTTCTTCTTTAGCTTTTGCTGTGAATCTTGTAGCTTTAACATTTAATTTTTTCTCTAAT
>JAFUOM010000064.1 GCA_017481885.1 Ruminococcus sp. | reverse complement strand
GAGAAGGGTCAGACATACACATATATCTACTACCTCGCTTCAGATGCTAAGATCTCTTCACTTGATGCTACAACATTCTATGACACAACAGGCCTTAAGTTCATCCCAGCTGAGGAGGACGACATGTTCCCTAACCTCAAGGCTCCTGTATACAACGATGCTATCGAGGGTCAGGTAATCTACAACTTCTCTAACTACAAGGGTGTAGACTTCCCAATCCCAGCTGACGGCGTATTTACAAAGGATAGCGTGGATAACGCTGTATTCGTAGGTCAGTTCGAGGTTATCGGCGAGCCAGGCGTATACGAGATCAACACAGCTCTTAAGGTTCTTGGTGGCGCACCAAACGTTAAGATCATCTACAACTTCGAGCAGGTTAACGAGGACGTTACAGTTCTTACTGATGGCGTAATCGACGGTCTCGAGCCAGTTGATCCACCAACACCTCCAGCTACAGAGCCAGAAGCTACAGAGCCAGAGGCTACAGAGCCAGAGGCTACAGAGCCAGAGGCAACAGAGCCAGAGGCAACAGAGCCAGAAGCTACAGAGCCAGAGGCAACAGAGCCAGAGGCTACAAAGCCATCTGAGACTCAGGACGGCACACAGGCTCCATCAGCTGCTAAGCCAACAACATCTTCATCTGGTTCACAGACAAAGCCAGGTAACAGCTCATCAGTTAAGACTGGTTCAACAGAGGCTGCTATCGCATTCATCACAGTTCTTGTAATGGCTGCAGGCGTTGTAATGTTTGCTAGAAAGAAGAAGTTTGACTAATTCATAACTTAATATTTTTAGTTAAATATTAAATATGAGCCCCCTTCATACGAAGGGGGCTTGTTATTTTTGTAGCGACAAATGAAAAGTAGTTTACGTGGACAATTTTGTTAACTGAAATCTTAAGGGTAATGTATCTAATAAGTGAATTTTGTAGATAACGAATTGCTAAAACATTCTTCTGTGACGGTTTTCTGAAATTTATACTATTAGTAGTTTATTTATTGAAATATTATATAAATTGTAGTATAATGAGTCCGAAATAAATTGAAAGGATGTTTAGTATGAAAAAGATTATTGCAATACTAATGTCATTACTCATCGTTGTTTCTTTAGCTGCTGTGTCAGTTTCTGCACTCGATGCTGCTGAAACTGCTGTAAAGTTCAACAAAGGCGACGAGGTTATCTATACTCTGAAGCTTACTGTACCAAAGAAAGTTGTTGGTTGTGACTTCTCTGTATATTATGATTCATCAATGTTAAAAGTAAAAGAAGTTGCTGACTATACAGGCAACTACGACTCTGAGGAACATCAGGCTGTTATTAACCCTAACTTAAAGGATGAGGTTAGAGGTAACTGGTCTGTCCTTAGTGGTGTAGGCTTCGACAACAGAACTTTAGTTTCTGTAAAATTTGAAGCTGTAAACTCCGGTACAAGCAACATTTCTTATTATGTTCGTTTTATGTATCCAAGCTCACTTGAGCAGTTCACAGACTACACATTCAAGTGTGATGTTAAGGTTAATGGCTCAAAAGTGATTGACAACGAAGCACCTGAGCTTAACACAACTGATAAGCAGAGCCAGGGCCTTTTTGTTAACTCAGTAACAGGCGACGGCGAAGATGCTGACGTTAATATGGCTGGCGGCACAACAATGGAGGAGCAAGAGGGCGACGTTAATGGTGGCGACTCTTACGAGAATAACACTCCAAATAACAGTAACAAGAATAATAGCAAAGATGATAAGAAGAAGACCGAAACAACTAAACCTGTAGCTACTAAGGCTGACAACAAGAAAGCTGAAGAAACATCAGTTTCAAATGTTGGTGGTTCTGACACACCAGATTCAGTTGTTGCTACTCCATCACAGACTGATGATAATGGTGGAATCTTCACATCTGTTTGGTTCTGGATTATCATTGCTGTTGTTGTAGCAGGTGGCGGCGTTGGTGCTTTTTACTACACAAAGGGCAAGAAAGCTAAAGAAGAATAATTTATAGCAGAATTTATGGCACACTTTTTCAAAAGTGTGCCATATTTGTTGAAAAATAGAAAAATATATTGTATAATTAACTCAAAATTATAACGGAGGTTATATTATGAGAAGAACAATATGCTTAATTTTAGCAACTCTTGTTCTGATGTTCTCAATGGTGACATTCAGTGCATCAGCAGCGGAAGAAAAAACATCAACTGACTACATTTATTTTCAGGTTCCATACGAGAATAGCGTGGCATGGCACAATTTCTCTATGGTTTTCTGTCATATCTGGAGCGAAGGCAATGATGGTGGCGATTTTTATGCTTGGCAGAGCAAAAACGAGCGTTGCACAGATTTAGGTAACGGCTATTGGAGCTACGACATTTCCGGCTTTGATTTCAAAGAAGACGCTTCTTACTCACTTATTTTCTCAAACGAAAACGGCTTACAGACTTACAATCTCAACTTCACATCTGCTTGCAGAGGTGATATTGTTACTTGTAATGGCGATACTTGTGTTAACCCTGTTGACTCTGAAAAGCAGTGCACAGTTGCTCGTTGGATATCAAATGCAGATAACGTACATCCTGCTGCGCAGATTAGCTCTGACGGTGCGGTTGTTGATCCTGATGGTGTTTTCAACGATGACGTTGACAGAAAATGGGGTAACGCTGAGGGTGTATCTATGGAGTTCCCAGAGGTAGAAGTTCCAACAGAAGCTCCAACAGAGGCTCCTACCGAAGCTGAATTAGCAGATACAACTGCTCAGACTGGATCAATCAGTTATGCAATATGGTTCATCATCGGCGGTGTTGTCTTAGTTGCAATCATTGTGATAGTTGTCGTTTTAATTAAGAAAAAGAAATAATCACAATTAAGTGCTGATTTGTCTATATTATTTGTTCAAAATATTTGATAAAGAATAGTAATATTTGTGTAAGTTTTTTGAAATATTTATATATGATATCTTGAAATATTGCATTGCTTGATGTATAATGAATATGCTAAAGTGTAAATCTTTAGGATTATGCAAATTTTAAAATTTGGAGGAGATTATTATGTTCAAGAAAATTATGAGCGTTATGCTCGCAATCGTTATGCTTATGAGCGTAGCTATGATCGCTTCTTCTGCTGCTCAGGTAGAAATCGCTGACAACAGCGCTGATGCAGTTGCTGATGTTGCTGCTGATGGTTCAGCTGATACAGGCGCTGACGGCGACGTAGCTGACACTGGTTCAGCTAACGTTCTTCACTTCGACACATCTGCTACAGGCTGGCAGAACTACAAGTACATCGCTTTCCACATTTGGGCTTACGGCGGAGATTCTTTCTACGCTTGGGGTTCAAAGGGTCAGAGAGGTACTGACGAAGATGGCGACGGCATCTGGACTTATGACCTTGATGCTAAGGGCTGCACAATCGAGCCAGGCACACTTTATGCTGTTATCTTCTATGCTGACACAGGTATGCAGACACACGACCTTCTCTTCGATTCATCTGTAATCGGTGACACAGCTTACTGTGATCCTAACACAATGTACGAGAACATGGCTGACAGTAACAAGACTTCTGTTGCTGCTTTCTGGCAGGGTCAGCAGCCTGACGTTTTCGGTCCTGTAATGGGTATCACATCTATCGGTAACGTTGTTGGTACATGTATTCCTTCAACAACAACAAAGTATGCTATGTTTGAGGACTTCCTCGTAAACACACTTGCTAATGCTAGAACATACTCAGGCAAAGATGACCAGACACTTCTTGATGATACAGCTGCAGCTATCGGCCTCCAGAAGGATGACGTTGAGACAGCTATCAAGAACACTGGTGCAGATGTAGCTTGGGATAAGTCAAAGTCAACTCTTAAGGATGGTTCAAACCCAGAGGCTGGCAACGACAATAACAATGGCGGCAACTCAAACAGCGGTTCAAGCTCAAACAAGACAACTGGTTCTTCAACAAAGACTGGTTCAGGTAGCACAACAAAGACAGGTCAGGAGTCAACAATCCTCTTCATCATGCTCGGCGTTATGCTTGCTGCTGCTGGCGTAGTTGTACTTGCTAGAAAAGAAAGAGCATAATCTAATCTGATTAACACATAATTATAGGCTCCGTGAAACCACGGAGCCTTAGTTATTTTTTGGAGCTAATATGAAATGTTACAATAGTCCACCCCAGTGTGAAAAAGCGTAACGTGTAAAGCCTGACGGGTGAGATGTATTGATAATGGTTTGAAATTCACTTTCGGTTAATACAAAAATATTAGTAGGTGTGCTTGCACACCTCTTTTATTTTCTCACGAAGAATAATAAAATCTTTAAAAGCATCTTCCATCTGATTTGGGTTTCTCAAAATTGCCGCAGGATGAAACATTGCCATAATATGAATGCCGTTTTTGTAGAACCATTTGCCGTGTTCTTTTGTAATTCTAAGGTCTTCTTTAATGATTTTCATTCCTGCTATTCTGCCTAAGCATACAATGATTTTTGGCTTGATTAATCGAGTCTGTGCTCTTAGCCAGTCTATACATTCAATTTGTTCATCCGCAAAAGGGTCACGATTCTTAGGAGGACGACATTTAACTATGTTTGCTATATACACATTTTTGTTTCTGTCAAGGTCAACAGCGTATAGAAGCTTGTCCAGAAGTTGACCGGCTCTGCCAACAAATGGCTCGCCCTGCAAATCCTCGTGTTCTCCTGGACCTTCACCAATGAACATAACTTCGGCTTTCTCGTTACCAACTCCAAATACTACGTTTGTTCTTGTTTTGCATAAATCGCATTTTTCGCAGTTTATACATTCTTTCTTTAGTTCTTCCCAATTTAAATACAAAAAAATCACCTCATATTGCAAAATAAGTTGAAATTTGTGTGCAATTGATGTAAAATATACCTGATAAAATAAAGATAGGTGGTTTAGACTTATGAAAATTATGGTTGAAACTTCTGCTCGTCACATCCACGTTACGGCAGAAACATTTGCTACACTTTATGGCGAGGGTGCAACTCTCACAAACAAAAAGGATCTTTCACAGCCAGGTCAGTTTGCTTGTGCTGAAAAGGTAACTGTTGTTGGCCCTAAGGGTGAGCTCACAATGTCAATCCTTGGTCCTTTCAGAGGCGCTGATCAGGTTGAAATCGCTTTCACTGATGCTCGTAAGCTTGGCGTTACAGCTCCTGTAAGAGAGTCTGGCGACGTTGCTAATACACCAGGTTGCAAGCTCGTTGGTCCTTGTGGCGAAGTTGAAATCGACAACGGTATCATCGTTGCTAAAAGACACATCCACTTAACACCTGAAGCTGCTGAACAGTTCGGCGTTGAGGATAAGCAGATTGTATCAGTTGCAGTTGGTGGCGAGGGCAGAAAGCTCGTATTCGGCGATGTTGTTTGCCGTGTTCATCCTAACTTTGCTCCTGCAATGCACATTGACACTGATGAGTCAAATGCTGCTGGTATCGTAGGCACAGTTGACGGTGAAATCATCGTATAATTAACTTACAATAAGTTCAAGGCACTCGTTAAGAGTGCCTTGTTTTTTTTATTTACTGATAGTTTTAATGCTGTCAAGTGTTGGTGATGTTGTAAAGCCGTCATCTGTGTAAAGCTTATATGCATCACCTGTACCATAAAGTTTGATTGTGTTTTCGTCAATAGCTTCAACTTTGTCAGCTATTTCACAAAGTGGTATGCAATAACCGTCCTTTACAAAGAAAACAATTTCATCAATAGCAACATTGATGTAGTGATGTCCTTTTTCGATGTTACTTTCTGTTATTGAGCCGTCTGAGTTTAGCTTTAACTGAGTCATATTCTCAGGGATGTATACATATCTTCCGTTAGCGTTCTGTGTGTAAACAGGTGCAATCATCAGCGACTCGCCTACCATAAGCTGGTCTTCAACGCTTTTAGCCATTTCGTCATTTTCGTAGTCGAATGACAGTGGACGGATGTACATATCATTAGTAAGAGTTGCTTTCATATACTCGCTGTAGATGTAAGGAATCAAGCGATATCTTAGGTCAACGATGTTTTTGAAAGCAGAGGTGTCGCCAAATGCAAAACACTCCTGATCTCTTGTTCCGCAGGCAGAGTGGTTTCTAAACAACGGAGTGAATATTGAAAGTGAAAGCCATCTGAGCAACAAATCTCTTGTACAATTGCCGTTGAAGCCACCCATATCACAGCCTGAATACACAAAACCGCACATATTAAGTGACGGCATTTGCTTTAAGCACAGCAGGATGTGTGACCACCATGAGTGGTTGTCACCTGTCCAGATACCACCGTAACGGTGCGCACCGATATATGAAGCGCGTGAGAACATCAGTGTACGCTTGTCAGGGATATTTCTCTTAAAGCTCTCTGATGCTGACTTTGTCATAAAATAGCCGTAGAGGTTGTGAATATCGTTGTGCTTGTATGTTTTGCCATTGTAGTTGTGGTAGAAAGCATTGTAGTCTTCCTGTGAGTTTGAAAGTTTTGCAAAAACGTCACGGCAATCGAAGAAGGTGTTAGCATCTAGAGAAATCTCTTTGTATTTTTCAATCTCTTTGAAAGCACGGTCAACACCTTTTTCGGAATAGAATATTGCAGGCTCATTCATATCATTCCAGAAACCTTCAATGCCCATATCTGTAAGCATTTTGTATTTGTCGCCAAACCATTTGCCGGCTTTGTCGTTTAAGAAATCAGGGAAAACTGCTTTGCCCGGCCAAACGGCAACAATGTAATCATCACCGTTTTCGTCTTTACAGAAATATCCGTTTTCTTTACCTTCTTCGTAAACGTCGTATCCGTCTTCAACTTTGACAGCAGCGTCAATGATAGGAACAAGTCGGATGCCACGTGACTTCATATATGAAACAAATTGAGCAAAATCAGGGAAGCGTTCGTTGTTTAATGAGAAATCCTTGAAACGCTCCATATAGTCGATATCGAGGAAAATAGCGTCAAGCGGAATCTGAGCGTTTTCGTAAGAATCAGCAATTTTTACTACGTCATCCTTAGTAAAATAACTCCAACGGCTCTGCATAAAGCCGAAAGCCCATTTTGGAGCGATGTAGCTCATACCGATGATTGAACGGAAGTTTCTAACGATTTCTCTTAATGTTTCACCCTCAACGATGTATACGTCAATGTTATTCTTTTCGGTTGAAACAAGCAAAGTGTTATAATCAGTGTATCCGATATCAAAAGTAATTCTTGCAGGATAATCAAAGAACACACCGAAACGGTCGCCACCACTTGCTTTATCGTCGATGATAAGGAAGTTGTGTGCACCGTAAAGCGAACGTTTGTCCTCTGTATGACAAGGGTCATCTGAACAGTAGCTTTCGTAAATCCAGCCACGCTTGTTGATGCCTCTTACCGCTTCGCCTAAACCATAGACAATAGTTGTGTCGCTCATTTTGTAAATGAAGCTGTTTTCGTTATGCACAAAATATGGGAGTGTTGATGTTGATTCAGGTATGTCAACCACAACTGCTCCAGTTTGAATAGGATTGTTAAAAGTAAATTTTTTGACCATAATTGCTCACCGTGTATTGAAATTTAATGAATAATCATTATAATAGTAGTATATCATCATTTTCAAGTGATAACAATAGGGGAGGTAAAGATTAATATGGGTAATAAAGTAATTTTAACAGCAGACAGAACCTGCGACCTTAACAAAGAGCTGATTGCTAAATATAAGGTGCACGATATTCCTTTGCATATCAATCTTGGCGACAACACTTATGATGACTGGGAGACTATCACTCCTGAAGAAATCTACGACCATTTTTACAAAACAAAGGAACTCCCACGTACTGCGGCTATGAGCGTTGGTGAGTACACCGATATATTTACAAAGTACATTGATGAGGGATACGATATTGTTCACATAAGCTTAGGTTCAAGCCTTTCTGTTACTCATCAGTCTTCAAAGCTCGCTGCTGCTGAGTTTGACGGCAGAGTGCATGTTGTTGATTCCTGCAACCTCAGTACAGGTACTGGTCTTCTTGTTATCAAAGCTGCTGAGCTTATTGAACAGGGTAAGAGTGCAATGGAGGTTGCTCAGGCAGTTAGTGAAATGGTACACAAAAGTCACGCAAGCTTTGTTATTGATAAACTTGATTTCCTTGCAGCAGGCGGCAGATGCTCAGCTATTGAAGCTTTTGGTGCTAATCTTTTGGGACTTAAACCTTGCATTGAAGTTTCAACTGCTGAACACGGCAAGATGGGCGTTAACAAAAAGTACAGAGGTAAGTTCAACAAGGTCTGCATTGACTATATGAACGATATTATTGCAAAGTACGGCGAGGTTGACACAACACGTGCTTTTGTTACTCACGCAGGTTGCGACGAAGATTTGGTACAGAGCGTTGTGGATGCACTGGTTGCAAAGAATATTTTCAACGAAGTTCACGTTACACGTGCTTCCTGTACAATTTCTTCACACTGCGGACCTAATACTTTAGGCGTACTTTTTATGACAAAATAAGATTATGAACAAAAGCGACGGCATTGTTTTGACCGTCGCTTTTTTGTAGTTTGTTATATTTCTTTTAAAGAATCTAAAACTGTGTACACTGCATTATCACTAATGTTGCAATACAAATCAAACATTGGTACATTGCACACAAGCTTTTCCATCATATCCAAAAGTTCGTTCATAATCCTTTTGTTATCAGGCAGTATTGTCTGCGAAAGCATTTTGCTAATTGAACTTATCGGGTCGCACCTTTCAACCCTGTTTTCCTTTGCTTGATGCAGGTAATAAATAGCTTTTATCGGTGCTTTGATATTATTGGATATTGAATGTTTTCCGTTCCACGGTGTGCCGTAAATAATAAACTCGTCGTTTAAGTATCGCACAATTGGTTTATCGTCGTTTATCATCGTAACCTTGTCGCCTAAGTGTTCACGCCAAAGACGAGCGTGAGTTGACTTTCCAGTTCCGCTTTTAGCGGTGAAAACTATAGCGTTGCCTTCATACATAAGACAGGAGCAGTGCAGAAAAAAACCATTGTATTTCTCAAGGATTATTTCGCAGATGTAGCGTAGAATTCCTGTCAGCT
>JAFUOM010000063.1 GCA_017481885.1 Ruminococcus sp. | reverse complement strand
TGTAAGGAACTCACCCATGAGCTTCTTCTCACCTGTAGCTGGGTCACGAGTAAATGCAACACCAGTACCGCAATCTTCGCCCATGTTACCGAATGCCATCATCTGTACGTTAACAGCAGTACCCCATGAATAAGGGATATCGTTGTCACGACGGTATACGTTAGCTCTTGGGTTATCCCATGAACGGAATACAGCTTCAACAGCGCCCATGAGCTGTTCTTTTGGATCTGTAGGGAAGTCCTTACCGATCTTTGACTTATACTCAGCCTTGAACTGCTCAGCAAGAGTCTTGAGGTCGTCAGCTGTAAGGTCAACGTCCTGTGTAACGCCCTTAGCTTCCTTCATCTCGTCGATAAGCTGCTCGAAGTACTTCTTACCAACTTCCATAACAACGTCAGAATACATCTGGATGAAACGACGGTAGCAGTCGTAAGCCCAACGTGCGTTACCTGACATAGCTGCCATTGTCTCTACAACCTCTTCGTTAAGACCGAGGTTAAGGATAGTATCCATCATACCAGGCATTGATGCTCTAGCACCTGAACGAACTGATACGAGGAGTGGATTTTCTTTGTCGCCGAACTTCTTGCCAGTGATCTCTTCCATCTTTGTGATGTTTTCCATGATCTCTGCCTTGATGTCGTCGTTGATCTTTCTGCCATCTTCGTAGTACTGTGTACAAGCCTCAGTAGAAACTGTGAAGCCCTGTGGTACAGGAAGACCGAGCTTTGTCATCTCAGCAAGGTTAGCACCTTTACCGCCGAGAAGCTCTCTCATTGAAGCGTCGCCCTCTTTGAAGAGGTAAACAAACTTGTGACTCATTGGAATCAACCTCCATAAAAATATTGTACATAGGCCGTCATACGAAGTGAAACAAACGCACTTTTTCTTATGACCTAAATATGCCTGACCACATTATAACAAATATGTAACCAAATTTCCATAGATATTTAAAAAAAATCTTATAAATCTTAGGATAATTTTTTGTTTATATTGTGAAAAAACTATAAATTATATACTTTTTGCAAATTAACCTTGAAATTTTTCGAATATGTGCGATAATAGTAATATCTATTACTATGTGAGGTGTGCTATGGCTAAGTGTGCTGTAATTCTCGCCGGTGGCGAGGGCAAGCGAATGAAAAGCAATATGCCTAAACCGATGAGTCAGGTGTTAGGTAAGCCAATGCTCCAGTGGGTTATCGACTCAGTAAGAGCAGCAGGTGTTGAAAACATCTGTGTTGTAAAAGGCTACAAAAAAGAATGTATTGAAGAGTACGTTGCTACTTTACCTTACAAGGTAGAAACAGTGTATCAGGCAGAGCGACTCGGTACCGGTCACGCTGTTATGATGGCTAAGGACTTCCTTAAAGAAAACAAGGGCGATGTTGTTATCCTTTGCGGTGACGCTCCGTTTATGGATAAGGACACAATCGCTGATGCTTTTACACAGCACGATAGCGAAAACGCTTCCGCTACTGTTATTTCAGCAGTGCTTGATGATTCAACAGGCTACGGCAGAATCGTAAGAAACGAAGACGGTTCATTAAAAGCAATTGTTGAACAGAAAGAGGCGGATGAAGAAACTCTCAGAATCAAAGAAGTTAACTCAGGCGGTTACTGGTTTGATACAGAAGACCTGCTTTCAGTTTTAGATAAAATCACAGCTGATAACGCTGCTGCAGAGTATTATCTGCCTGATGCGTTAAAACTGTTATTAAGTGAAGGCAAAACAGCAGGTGCGTTCACAGCGTCTTCTCCTGACACAGTTTTGGGTGCAAACGACCCACAGCAGTTGGAGGAATTAAACCAGATTGCGATTGCAAAAGGTTATAAATAATTTCTTTTGGAGGGCACAGAAACCCTCCCCTACAAAATCATCACAAACGTTGCATCGTACAATTGTAGGGGCGACCATTGGTCGTCCGCGTGCATAGCACCAACCTAATCATCAATATTTTTTCACATACATCATATCAAACAAAAAGGGGAATAATCAAAATGAATTCACACGGTAAGGACATCAAGATTTTTACGCTGAACTCTAACGTAGAAGTTGCTCAGGGCATTGCTGGCAGACTCGGTCTTCCACTTGGTAAGAGCGACTGTGCTACATTCTCTGACGGCGAAATCGCTGTTTCTCTCCACGAGTCTGTTCGTGGTAGCGACTGCTTCATCGTTCAGTCAACATGCGCTCCTGTTAATGACAACTTAATGGAGCTTCTCATTATGATTGACGCTATGAAGAGAGCCTCTGCTTCTTCTATCACAGCAGTTATGCCATACTTTGGCTACGCTCGTCAGGACAGAAAGTCAAAGGCAAGAGATCCAATCTCAGCTAAGCTTTGTGCTGACCTTATCACAGCAGCAGGTGCTGACAGAGTCCTCACAATGGACCTTCACGCTGCTCAGATTCAGGGCTTCTTCAACATCCCTGTTGACCACCTTGTTGGTGCTCCAATGCTCGCTGAGCATATGAGAAATAAGATTGCAGGCAGAACAGACGAGTTCGTTGTTGTTTCTCCTGACCTCGGCTCAGTTACACGTGCTCGTAACTTTGCTGCTAAAATTGGTTGCCCAATCGCTATCGTTGACAAACGCAGACAGCGTGCAAACGTTTCTGAGGTTATGAACATCATCGGTGAAGTTGAAGGCAAGAAGGTTATCCTTGTTGACGATATGATCGACACAGCAGGTACACTTTGCAACGCAGCTAACGCTATCGTTGAAAAGGGCGGCGCTACTGAAGTTTACGCTTGTGCTTCACACGCAGTTCTTTCAGGTCCTGCTATTGAGAGAATCCAGAACAGTGCTATCAAAGAGTGCATCCTCCTTGACACAGTTCCAATCACCGAGGACAAGATGCTCGACAAGTTCACAATCCTCTCTGTTGCTCCACTCTTCGCTGAAGCTATCGAGAGAATTTACGAGGACAAGCCTGTATCACCAATGTTCCTTTAATAGTAAGCAAGAGGGTGCAAAACGCACCCTCTATTTTATATTAAGCGCCGAGGCTCTCAGCCCTCACATTGTAGGGGACGGCGTCCTCGACGTCCCGTGTTTCAAAACGTGTGGACTTTTGAGGATTATCTCAGAGCAACGAGGCGTGATATAAGCACCCACAAATCATCATATATTCATCGGAGATTATTATGTTCTCAAAATTTTCAAAACCAGCCACAACAGGTTCTGTTGAATATCTTGTTGTAGGACTTGGAAACCCAGGGCGTGAGTACGAAAACACCCGCCACAACTGCGGTTTTATTGCACTAGACTATATGGCTGAAAAGTTAAACTGCAAGATAAACAAAATCAAGTTCAAGTCCACTATCGGCGAGTGTGACATCAACGGTCACAAATGTCTGCTTATGAAGCCGTCAACCTTTATGAATTTATCGGGTCAGGCGGTTGTCGAGGCAATGAACTTCTACAAAATTAAACCACAGAATGTTATCATCATTTTCGACGACATTTCGCTTGATGTCGGAAAAATGCGTATTCGCAGAAAAGGCTCCGACGGCGGACAGCGCGGTATGCAAAACATCATCTACTTATCTGGTTCTCAGGACTTTCCTAGAATAAAGGTTGGTATCGGCAAAAAGCCACACCCTGAGTACGACCTGAAAAAGTGGGTACTCTCACGTTTTTCTGATGCCGACAAAAAGCTGATGATGCCACTTCTCTCAAACATCTGCGATGCAGTGTCGCATATTGTTGACGGAAATATTGACAAAGCAATGAATCTTTACAACTCCTGATTTCTGACATATTCAGCACAGTATCAGGTGTACTATATTTACTGAGGTAAACTACAATGAAATTTCTTTTTGACGTAATGCAAGGGATGAAACCCTTTGCAACGCTGAGTAGTGCTCTCAGTGCAGATTCTCCCTGTGCCGTGACAGGTGTCAGCGGTGTACACAAAGCGAATATCATTTCTACGCTCTGCCATCAAAAGAATGTCAGAGCCTTTTGTGCTGTGGAAAACGAACAGGTCGCCCAGACACTGTGCAACGACCTGTGCACAATGGGAATGAAAGCTTATGTATACCCTACGCGTGACTTCACCTTTATGAATGTCACAGGCGAATCCCACGAGTACGAGCATCAGCGTATCAATGTACTTACAAAATTAATAAGCGGAGAGTGTGATGTTGTAATCGCCTGTATGGACGCAGCATCGCAGTACACTATTCCAAAAGATGTTTTGAAATCGGCTACTGTGAAGTTCAAATCAGGCGATAGCGTTAAAATCGACGAGCTTACAAAATCACTTTTACTGCTTGGATATGAAAGATACGAACAGGTCGAGGGTGTCGGACAGTTTGCAGTGCGTGGTGGTATTGTCGACCTTTTTATGACTGACTCTACCGCTCCTGTACGAATTGAATTCTGGGGTGACGAAATCGACACAATCAACTACTTCGACCCTATTTCTCAGCGTAGAACTGACTACTGCGAGGAAATTTTCCTCACTCCGTCAACCGAGGTTCTAATCGATAACAAAGACGAGCTTGTAGAAAAAATCCGCAAAAAAGCCTCCTACTTAAAGGGCGAAAAAAGTGCAAAAGCGAAAGAGATTTTGTACAAAGAAGCGGATATGTTAAGCGACAACATCACCCTTTCAAATATCGACAAATTCATTCCGCTTATCTACGAAAAGCCTGCAACCTTGCTTGACTATATCAGTGACGATGCCCTTGTTTTCATCAGCGAAATTAAGGCTACAAAAGAACGAATGAAGTCGTTTGACACCTACCGCAAAACAGAAATCAGCTCGCTTTTTGAAGAAGGTGTTCTGTGTCGCGGTTTTGAGTGCTACTCATTAAATTACAATGAATTTATGAACAAGGCACTCACCCACCCTGTGCTGTATCTAGACAACTTTTCGCACGGCTCTTATGACACAAATCTTAGTGAAATTGTGCAGATAAACGCAAAGCAAAATGCACTGTTTAACGGTACTGCAACCTCGCTGATGGAAGACCTTGACGAAATCGGCTACAAAAACTACAGCGTGGTTGTAACAGCAGGCACAAAAAAAGCGTGCGAAGCATTAGCTGACACACTTAATGAAAAAGGCTATAACGCTGAGTATTCACAAAATCTCAGCAAATGTGTAAAAGGTAAAATCCACATTGTCGAGGGAACTTTAAGCTCAGGTATCGAATACATCAGCGAACACTTCATTTTGTACTCACGAGCTCTCACCTATTCAAAGCCTACAAAACGCCGTAAAACTCCGAAGAATGCTCAGCAGATTTACAGCCTGTCAGACTTAACCGCAGGTGATTACGTTGTTCACTCAACACACGGCATCGGACTTTTCAAGGGTATTCACAAAATAGATATCCACGGTGTCACAAAGGACTACATCAAAATTGAGTATGCAAAAGGTGATATACTCTACGTTCCTGTTACCCAGCTTGACCTTGTTGCAAAGTACATCGGACCAAGAGAAGAAAGCAAAGTAAAGCTCAATAAACTCGGCTCAAGTGACTGGCAAAAAGCAAAATCGCGTGTTAAATCAGCCGTCAAAGATATGGCAAAAGAGCTTATCGTACTATACTCGCAGCGAATGCAGGCTGAGGGCTTTGCGTTTTCAAAAGACGGCGAATGGCAACGTGACTTTGAATCAGCGTTTGAATTCGACGAAACCGCCGACCAGCTCCGTTGTTGCAAAGAAATCAAGCACGATATGGAGCGAAAAGCTCCGATGGACAGACTGCTGTGTGGTGACGTTGGCTTTGGCAAAACCGAAGTAGCTTTGCGTGCTGCCTTCAAGTGCGTCACCGACTCAAAACAGTGTGCACTGCTCTGCCCTACTACAATTTTAGCGTGGCAACACTACCAGTCAGTGCTAAACCGCTTTGACACCTACCCTGTCAGAGTCGAACTGCTCTCACGTTTCCGTTCTCGTAAGGAGCAGGAAGCTATACTCAAAAAACTCAAACGTGGCGAGATTGATATGGTAATCGGCACACACAGATTGGTTCAAAAAGACGTTGAGTTCCACGATTTGGGACTTGTAATCATCGACGAAGAACAGCGTTTTGGCGTTGCTCACAAAGAACGTTTCAAAGAAGTCTGCCAAAACGTTGACGTGCTGACTCTTTCCGCTACTCCTATTCCAAGAACGCTTAATATGGCGATGAGCGGAATCCGCGATATGTCGGTTATCGAAGAAGCACCACTTGACAGAAAGCCTGTCCAGACCTACGTACTGGAGCACGACGAGGCTGTTATAAACGAAGCTATAAGGCGAGAGCTTCGCCGTGGTGGTCAGGTATTCTACCTACACAACAACACCGAAACAATTGTATCAAAAGCTAACAAAATTTCAGACGCTATCCCTGAAGCAAACGTTGCTGTCGGTCACGGAAAAATGAGCGAGCACGAGCTAAGTGAAGTTTGGCGCAAAATGCTCGAACACGAAGTAAATGTACTTGTGTGCACAACGATTATCGAAACAGGTGTTGACCTGCCAAACGCTAACACGCTTATCATCGAAAACGCTGACCGTTTCGGACTTTCTCAGCTTCACCAGATTAGAGGCAGAGTCGGTCGTTCACCTAGAAGAGCGTATGCGTACTTCACTTTCAACGGTGGCAAAGTGCTTTCCGAAATTTCAACAAAGCGACTTAACGCAATACGAGAATTTACCGAATTCGGCTCAGGTTTTAAAATCGCTATGCGTGACCTTGAGCTTAGGGGTGCAGGCAACCTGCTTGGAGCACGTCAGCACGGCCATATGGAAGACGTCGGCTACGATATGTACTTAAAGCTTTTAAACGATGCCGTACTCGAAGAAAAGGGCGAAAAGCCTGCTGACACCGTAGACAAAGACTGTCTTATCGACATTTCAATGCAGGCTCACATTCCTGAAGAATACATCGAAAGCCTTAACCTGCGACTTGATGCTTACAGACGCATTGCTGACATCAGAACAAAGGAAGACTCACTTGATGTAATAGACGAACTGCTTGACCGCTACGGCGATTTGCCAAAATCGGTTATGGGTCTTATCGACATTGCCCTTATCCGTAACAAAGCGATTTCAATGGGCATTTACGAAATCAAGCAAAACGAAAACAATCTTCTGCTTTACATTGACTCCATTAAACGCGAAGAAGTCGGCAAGCTTATTTCTAAACTCAAGGGTCAGGCAATGCTTTCTGCAACAAATAAACCTTACATCGCAGTCAGATATCAGGGTAAAATCGAACCCGTTAATGCTTTAAAAGAAATATTCAGCTAATTTCACCCCTATTCTGCTTATCAAAATGTGAGGAATTTGTGAAGAATTGCTTTTTTTCACTCATTTTATAGACAAATACTGATTTTTTATGTATAATGATTTGGTACGTTTAATAAATTAAAAGGACGGTTATCAAAATGAAGAATTTTTCAAAACTTCTTGCGGTAATCCTGTGCATGGTTATCGCACTTTCAACATCCGCTTGTTCACTCAAGCCTCAGTATTCTTACAAAACTGACGACACTGAGCTTGCTATCGGCGTTTACATCTACGCTCTCTACTCTGCTTACTCACAGGCTGAGTCTTTAGCTAAGGAAACTGAGGGTTACGACGAAGAAGCCGGCACATATGACGGAGAGAAATCTTTCCTCAAAGTTCAGATTACTGACGAAGACGGCGTTACAGCTACTGCTGACGAGTGGATTGTAAACGAAGCTGACAAGTCACTCAAGAACTTACTTGCTATCGAGCACGAGTACAACCGTTTAGGTGCTACTATGGACGAAGCAACAGTTGAGGGTTACAAGACTTCTGCTAAAGAGTACTGGGACTACGGCCCATACTACGCTATGTACGGCGAGCAGTATAAGAGCCCATACAGTGACATTTTTGAGCCACTCGGCGTTTCTTACGAGTCATTTGAGTACTTCTACATCACATCAGCTAAGCAGGAAGTTGTTTTCGACCTTCTCTATGCTGACGGTGGCGAAAAGGGTGTAAACGACGAAGAACTCACAAAGTACTTCACAGACAACTACACAAACTACACATATTTCAACACAAATATGTACGAAACAAAGGAAGCTACATCTGACGAAGCAGGCGGCGCTATTTCTGAGAACGTTGCTATGTCTAAGGATGATGTAAAGAAAATCGAGAAGAACTTCAAGGGCTACGTTGACTCATTAAACGGCGGTTCTAAAGTCGAAGATGTTGTTTCAAAGTTTATGAAGGACTACGAGCTTGAAAACGACCCAAGCGTTTCAAATGTTGAGATTATGGAAAACTCAGCTATCGGCGAAGACTTAGTATCTGCAATCAGCGAGTTAAAGGAAGGCACAGCTGCTAACAAAGCTATCGGCGAGGAAAACTCAAAGGTTATGTACCTGTTCTACAAGGGCAAGATTGCTGACAAGGTTGACGAATACATCAAAGACGCAACAAACCGCAAGTCAGTTCTCCAGAACTACAAGGGCGACGAGTTCAACACTTACATCGAATCTGTTGCAAACAGCCTCGACATCGAAATCAGCAAGGCAGTTTCTAAGTACACACCTTCAATGTTTGAAGAGTAATACTTAACTACCTATAATTTTTACCAAACTGCATATTATATTGAGGGAGTGATATTATGACAAACAAAATTAGAATACTCTCAGTAATAATCGCACTATTAACTTTACTTTCAGTTTTTTGTTACAGCGTAGGTGCCGCTGACGTGGTTACACCTGCTGACCCACCGGTTGTTGATCCACCGGTTGTTGATCCACCAGTTGTTGACCCACCAGTTGTTGACCCACCTGCTTCGGGTGGTGAACAAGGCGGTGAGCAAGGCGGCGAACAAGGCGGCGAGCAAGGCGGCGAACAGGGTGGCGAACAAGGCGGCACAACAGTTGACCCAAACCCTGACCAGAACCCGGACACACCTGTTAACCCAAATCCTGACACAGGTACAGGCACAGTAACTCCACCAACAGGCGGATATGTCACAAATGATAACGGCTTCTACTATTACGACGAAGACACAATGGCAAACTCCATTGAAAATTCAGCAGGAAGCGTTTCTTCTGCGACAAAGCAGTACGACACATCCGACATCAACGAAGCTGCATTAAAACAGACAAAGTGGAACGACATTACGCTCGACACTTCAAAGCCAGCGTCTAATGCGATGGACTTCTCCTCTATCAAGGACAACACTCGCAACAACGACGACGGTCAGTGGATTTTGTACTCAGGATTTGTGCTTATCGCACTTTCAGTTGTTGGCATACTTTACTTTATTATTGCCACAACTACATACAAGAAAAAGCTTGCAGCTGCAGGCTATGCTTATCAGCAGTATGGCCAAGGCTATGACAGCGACGACTACGGTTACGAGTCAAACTACGCTCAACCACAACGCAGTTCACGTCCACAGCGTAAGCGTTACGCATCAGACGGTATGAGCTACGCTGAAAGAAAGCGTATGAAAGCTGACACAGCCGAGCTTGACCTGCCGGACAACTATCAGGCAAGACACTGATAATAAAAAAACGTTAAGGACACATCAAGTGATGTGTCCTTTTTGTTTTGCTCAAATATATGTGTTTGCAAAAAAACTGACGCTCACCCGAACACTATCATCTGAATAGTAACGCAACGTACTGTCCCTGTGCTTCGTTAAAGTTATTCTTCACGCCATCAGTAGCGTTTGCGTCCTGCGTCACAATCAGCGAGTTACTTGTCAGCGTAACGCCTGTTGATGAACCGAACACTCTGCCTGCAATGGCAAATCGTGTCACAACAACAGAGTTGCTTTCAATCTCAACACTTGGGTAAAATTTCTGAAAAACAATCGCAAAAGTGTAGTTGTCGTCAAGTGCAAAAGTCTTAGTGCTTGCTCCGTCACCTGCGTACGAAAACACAGTATACGGATTTGCAAACCTGATTTTCTCTTCTGCCGTAACGTGGATGTTTGTATTAATAAGGTGCTCACCCAGCTTTTCGTCGATAATCGCATTATCGTTTACAAAGTCAATTCTTTTAGGGCGGTCACTTTCACTCCACTGACACAACCCCAGTTTTTTTGTATAAGAACTTGAAGCCATAGTTTGTCCTCCTATTCTAAGTTATCAATTTCATCCCAACTAAGTAAGAGCGACTCAATATATGCAAAAGTATTGTTTTTAGAGTCAATTTGCTCCCAAGTGGGACCGCCAAAAATTACCTGTACAATCAGATGAGCAGGCATTATTTTTTCCACTTCGTTGCGTATCCAATCCTGCTCTGTTTTTGAATACGAGCCTCTGGCATATATGCTGACTATGTACAGCGACGGATACTCTTTAAGCTCAAACAACAAGCCAAAACTCTTTAGTGATTCTTCAATCTTTTCAACAGTAAAACTGCTTTTGGTTATGCTCTCTCTGAGTCTGAGCATTTCCCTGCGTTTACTAACGCTCAAATCATCTCGGCTTGCTCCGATAACAAGCTCACGATTAGATAATCCGTAACTGCTTGCAGTGTCAATAAAACATTCGCAAAGCATTTGTTCAATCTGAGCGTTAACCTCATCAAGCACTAATGCATATGTTTTAAGCTCGTTGTTGATATTTGTGCCATCAAAACTGTACAGTGCAAGAGGCTCAAGCTTTTTTGTCATAGATGTGTATGTATCGCTCATCTTTCCACCTGCCTGATATCAACTTCAGTCAGTCGTAAGTACTCATTAGGCTGAGGAAAAACATCGTTGCAAAAAGCATCGATAAACTCGTAGTTTTTAACTCCCTGAGTGTGGAATATTATTTCTCCCATCTCGCACAGCAAAGCCGGTCTGCCCACACCAAGCGAGTCAATATAATCTCTAAGCTTTTGTGTTATCTCGGCACTTACCTCATCAAAGCTGTAGCCATCTTTTACACACAGATTCAGATTAAAACTAACCTTTAAAGGCAAGGCGTACACTACCAGAATATCAACGTTAAGCTCTCTGTTTTCGTCCAACACTTTCTGAACCTTTTCTATATGCTCCTTGTTAAGGCTCGCTTCCTCACCTTTTCCGCACACATAAACATTGAGTGTTCCCGCTCCTCTGGCTCGTGATACAATCGACGCAGAGTACACCCCCTCTACAGACTCCGCAAGTCGCTTATAATACACCGCATTTGTACCGTTTGAAATATCACGATAGCTGTAAAGCACACGTTCTCTTAACTCTTCATCGCTTTCTTCGTCACTGCCACCTGTAAAAGCCATCTGGTTTTTAACACCCGTTACTCCAATCGGAGGTGTAACAAGAACAGTGACAGTGTCCTTAATCACATTGTAAGAAGCTCCACCCTCGATTGCCTGAGCCTTTGCCGTAACGCTACCTGTGTCCTTTAACATAGTAACAGTTTCGAGCGTGACAAACTGCCTTATCTGAGGGCCTGCAGTCGAAACCACCGTGCCTTTTTGTATCACCACATCAGTGCTGTTTATAACACTTCTGTAAAAGGTAACTTCACCTTTTGCTTTGACCGCCTGCTTGCGATACAGACCTCTTGTAAAAGCGTGCTTATCTAGATATTCACCGCTGGCAGTTGACAAAAACATCTGCCTTTTCAAAAACTCACACGCCGTAGTGCTGTTGTAAATCTCCCCTGCAAGCACCTTGAGTCTGAGCATAATATCCGATTCAGAGTTTATGGAAAAACCCGACAGCTCTTCGTATTTTTCTACCATCCTGTTAAGTATTTCTTCGTAACTTAGCATCGATATTCACCTCCGTTACAATTATGTCAATCCCGTTTACAATCTCAATTTTTGCAAAATATTCGCCATCTTTTTCATATACCTCAAGAACGCTCAAATCAGTACAAGGAATATCAATAGTCGCTTCCTTGAATATCATCGCAAGCTTTTCCTTGAGTCGTTCGTCCTTTGGGTCAAAGTCTGCTTTTTCACTGCCAAGCTGTGTGTCATAGACAAAACTGCCTTTTGTCACCGTGCAGGCAATTTCAACACGTTGGCAAAGCTCTGTTATTGAATCAACGTAGCAAAGCTCACCACCGGACAGTATTTTTGTGTCTTTGTTTTCAATTTTTACATCCATAATCAAAACACCTTTCCGTTAATCAAAACAGTGCCGTCGTTTTTCAGTACAATCTCAGCTCCACCTTTTGAGCAAAGCTTAAGCTCGCCTTCTGAAAGCGACTGTGTTCCGTTAGATACCACACCAAGGCTCACAAAAGCTCCATCAACAGGCAAAACAACCGACTGCTGTCCGACAGGCGGATTGTAGTATATTCCGTAAGGAGCAACCATTTGCACATTTCTGTGTTCAAGCGAAGAATTAACGCAAACACTGTCGGCATCAGAAAAGGTTACGTCGCCTTTCGCACTTTTTGCTTCTTTGAGCGAATTCTTTGTTATATAATCAAGCAGCCACATTGCTACCTTCCTTTCTTTTGAGGGTTACCACCGTGTACTCACCTTTAGTGCTCAGACTGTATCTTAACGCACTGACGTACAGCCTGTCCCTTTTTCCGTAAACACTATCGTTCACATCAGCATCGCAGTGCAAAATCCCCAAATGCCTGCCAATACACTGTAGCTTTAACATATACGACTTTTTCTTTGAGTTATCAATCATCTTCTGTGCATACACGGCAGGCGTGTCCATCTTAGCCGCATCCAGATATCTGATGCGCTTAACACCTCGTGATGTTGCATCTTCGTTTACGACCTCAGCATTGTAACCTGTCTGGTTTACAAGCTTAATTTTAACCGTGGATATCTCGTCACAACGCCTAAAATTCTCGTTGTAGCTATAGTAATTAATGCCATTGCCGTTATCCGAAAACGTAACCGCCCCACGCTCAATATTTTCAGGAAAGCAAAGCTTGCCAAGTGCGTTCACCCTTGGGTCACAACCAAAAACACTTTTCGAAAAATCCTGTATTGTTTTGTAGTTGCTGTCGCCTTTTTGCACCATCTGTGTTCCGTAAAAAGCCCTGAAACTTTCTTTCTCCAAACCAAGCGAAAACGGACTCAAATGATGTGTCAGCATAAGGCTTACGCTAGGATTCGTGTAACACACAGGCATACTCTCGTTATCAAGGAGCAACGCTGCCATAGAACGTGCAACAATTCTTATGTACTCTCCGTTTACGTCTTTGATAATCTGCTGTTCATCAACAATGCCTGTAAAAATAATCTCATCGTTATCATATACCACAACATTCTTTAATTCGTCGCACTCAAAGTACGCAAAGCGAGCTGACATATCATCAGCAGGAACGTCCTCTTCAATGTTAATATCAAGCGACAGAACATTGAGCACCGTGACCTTTTTATCGTGAATATCCGTAAACTCAAACCTTAGCACACAAGCACCTCCTCGCCCTCTTTTATGTCATTTATGAACATAATATGAGGATTAAGACGCACAAGCGTTTCGATGTCTGTATTGTTTTCATTAGCGATATCCCACAGCGTTTTTGTACCGTCAGCAACAACTGTTTTAGGGCATTTTATCAGCGCATCTTTTTCTTTAGTCTGGGTGAATTTGAATTCATATGTAATAACCGACGGCTTGTCGTTTGCGAGCATTTTGAGGCTTTCAAAGCACGCATACATCGCAGGTAGAGATGGCAGGCACAGTATGCCTGTGCCGCCTTTCTCAAATAGATTTTTAAGCTCATTGTACTGCTGTAAACAATCATCACCGTACAACTCGCCTACGCCTTTTACTGTTATAAGCTTGTGAGCAAAGCTTTGTAGCATCTCCCTGAAATACGGTACAGAAAACTTAACAACCGTTTTGCCACATTCGATGCTCAACTCTTTAGGATTGTGGTGCCACGTATGACCCATAAATCTCATTGGTACCGGTCTCATAAAGCACCCACCTCGCTTTCTTCAACAAAAGCCCTGTTATATCTTCGTGAATCCCGCTCAAACTCGTCAGAAAGCGTATAGAGCAACTCGTTTTTGTTACCATCAATCACTGAATTTTCAAGCGTAACATCTGCATTTATATTATCAGTCATACACTACCTCCATAACCTCAAGCTGTGTCGCCGTTATTGTGTACCTATCAACAATAGGCTTATCCTCGTTTATGTCTTTCTGCTTTTTTGTAAGTGTGCAGTTTTTGTAAACGTATTTCTGTTCTGACAGCATAACACTAAGCTCAAAGCAGTCTTGCTCAAACACCCTGCCGTCAAGGTGGCTCAGTGCCGTAACATTCAGCTCGTAACGTGGTGTCAGTGGTACATTATGGACACAGGTGTCGCTTAAAATCTCCGTTATCGGGTAAGAGTCCTTTATTTCTTTTGCAGAAAAATCAATTACAAAGCAAAGCAACTCACCGTTAACCGCAAGCTCCACATCCTTGCCCTTTAAAACTCTGAGCGTGTTCATATTGCCACCTCCTCGTAAACGCAAAACGAAAGTGTTGCAACAACATCTCTGTACACCGTGTTTGCGTCGTTATCAAAGGCAATCGGCGAGATTTTTACATCTTCGCACACATTTAAGGTATCACACTTTTCGATTGCGTCGGACAAGTCACAGCACAGCGTCAACAGTCCGTCGCCACCATCGTTTTTGGGTGCGTAAACCCTGAATTTTACTGTTGCGGTTTCGAGTCTACCTTTAAGATTTTCTCCGACATTTTCCCCGACAAACTTTGTGCCGACATCCAAATCAAGCGTAGAAACAGCAATCATATACTTAGTCAACGGCTCAGGGTGTTCAACACCGGAAAAGCCTTTCACAAAAGTATAGTCTTTGAGCCTTTCGTCACGCTTTATTTTACGCACAAGAGTGCTCACGCTGTGTTCAATTTGTTTCATAGTCATCACACCTTTGCTCTTTGTGCGGTTTAAGCACCGCCCACACATACAAAGCTTTGTCTAAATACTCAAAGCATTCACTTGTATGTACAACATATTTTTTCCCGTTACAAGAGATTATTGCATTATCTGCTCTGCAAAATACATTATCAGCCTGACCAATGTACAGGTAATATCTTCCGTCAGTAAAACCGCCCATTGAAATCGCTTTATCTCTATATGCACCTGTTTTGTATCTGAGCGGTTGAATAAAAGCCTTTGATTTTACAATTTCATCGCCTCTTTTAATTGTGACAACACTGCCGTAGCAGTCAATCATCTGTCTGACATTTGTGTGAAAGCTCATGCGCTCACCCTTTTGAAACAAAAATTGTCAAAATCAACTATGTCTGCAATTTCTATTTTCTCCTGTTGCCACATTATATGTGCCTTGTCAGCAATACTTTCCGATTGGGTGATTTCAATGTCGCCTGCTTTAAATTTCTGGCTTTGGCGTGCAAAATTAAAAAGCGAATATTTATAGTACGCATAAACTGCACAAGCCTGCACAAGGCGATTGTGCTCAACCTCGTTTAAAGAGCTGACATTAACAAGGCTCTCAAAGTATTTTATGCAGTCAATGATAACAAAAATCCAATTTGATATTTGTTCTTGCTCAAATCCTGACACAAGAGCAAATCTGTCAACAACTTCTTTAATACTCAAGTGTCACTCCTCCTTTAGTATGTAAGCTCTACTGAAGCATCCTTGAAGATTTTTGCAAAGCCTGCAATACAGCTTACTGTTGCACGCTCGAGCTGTCTGTCTATAAGCTTGTCGTAGTCTGTGACGATATCTGTAGCCTTGACCATTTCAAGAGCACAGTTTTTATCAAGACCGATGATGCAGTCAGAATCAATTGCAGTTGTGTGTAAGAGGTTAGCGCCGAGCGGTGTTACCATCTTGCCACTGCCGTGGAAGTTAAGTCCTGCTGTAGCATCCTTTAACTCAGGAAGTGAGAGAATCTTCTTCATTGCATCTGTCGGAGCAAGAATAGCATTTAAGTTGTATGGTGAAAGCTTTGCCCAAAGTGAAATGAGGTCAGAATAAGAAATCTCGCCTGTAGCAGCAGCTGTAATAGCGTCGCAAGGGTTAGAGTTGCCGTCGCCGTTTTTAATTACGTTTACAGCATCCTTGAGTTGTGCTCTTGCAATATATGCACCAATCTGCTTTAAAGTTACCGTGAACAGGTCAAGACGCTGGAAACGGAGAGCTTCATATGAAGAAACTAACATTCTGCCACGCTTATGAAGCTTGACGAGGTTTTCGTTTGTTTTTACAACTGTCTGTGGAATGTATGCACCCTCGTTTACAATTGCAAGCTCCTTGTCATCACCCTTAGGGTCTGATGTGATGCTTCTGTAATCCATACCGTCGATTGTAGTAACTGTTGCGACAATCTCGGATAAAATGTCAGCTTCCTCCATACCCTGCTTTACAGCACGTGCAACATACTCAGGGAAAAGTGCCGCTGAGTTTGAAGTCTGGAAGAACTTTTCAACCGTGCTTGAGCCTTCGCCTGACACTCTAATATCAAAACGCTTGAGCTGACGAGAAAATGCGTCTAAGCCCTCAAGCTCTGTACCGACATAGTTAACTGACGGGTCAAGGCTTTCTAAAACATCTGTTAAGCTTTTACCCTTTGCCTGATACATACCCTTTTCAAGATTTAAATTTTCGTATAATGCCATAAAATTTACCGTCCTTTCAATTTTAATATTCTATTAAAGAATAAAACCAACAATACCGTCGCTGACGTAAACAACGAGATACTCTCTGCCTGTTGTGGAAGACTTTACCTTACCGTCATTATCAGCCGTGATATTCTGATAACCCACAGCAAAAGTGTCGTCTGTTGGCATCTCGATGTAGCCAGAAAGCTGAACAGCGCTGTAGCCGTTTCTTACATTTACAGCAACACCGCAAAATGTGTCATCAGCACTGCACTTTGCAACTGTGCCTGATGATGCCATCTTCACCGGTGTGCCCATAATCACGTCGTTTGAGTTAGTTTCGAATGTAACAACATTTTCGTTGTAGCCTGAAAAATTGATATTCATAATTTACCTCCTGTTAAATCGTAAACTGGTTGTTATTGTCTGATTTATTACGCTTTTTACTGCTTTTTGAGCAGTTGAGCTGTGGTTCGAGTTTTTCGTTGTTAATCTCTTCTTTTTCAATATACGAAGCACCAAGCGCTCTAATCTCTTTAGTGCTGAGCTTGTCCACAATGCCTTTGAGCACTTCAACAGACACCATATTTTCGTGAACACTCATATACTTAAGCAAAGTTTTTTTCATTGACTCTCTGTACTCTCTGCCCTCTTTTGCATCTTCTTCGAGCTGTTCAATGTAGTCACAAAGGTACTCGCAATCCTTTGCTTTAAGACTTAACTCCTTGCACTTTTTAATCTGTGACAAAATGTCTTTCATAGTAACTTTCTCCTTTTTATGTGTGTAACTTTTCACTACGCCTGCGTTTTTCTGGGCAGGCACCGCAACAAAGCTGAACTCGTACGCATCAAGTGGCTCTATCATTTCGCCGTAGCAGAGTTTTCCGTTATATTCAGCACCCTTTCTGTGGGTGCACGAAACAGAATTTACGTCGTTACCACAGACAGAGCACACCGTACTTTTGACAGCACAGCCGACGCTGACTTCTTTGATAATTCCGCTGTCAAGCGACAAAATGATATCAGCGTTGCTCTCTGATTTTGGGATATACGCCTTTGCTTTGAGCCTGAAGTAATCGTCACCAGTTGCGGTAGTCTTTCCTTCAACCGCCTCAACCTCACAGTGAAAAATCCTCGCTGTCTGGTTTTTAGCACTCATATTGTGGTCAAAAATTCCCGTTTTGCCGACAAACAGCTTTTCAAGGGCAAACAGTGACTCCACCGTAAAGCGTTCGAAATCTCTGTCGATGTCGTTGTCACACAATATAAGCGAGAAAACATACACCTCGTCTTTTGAAAGCTGTCGTCTTGTGTACTGATTGATAAGCGCCATCTCGTCGTCAGTAGTTAAAGTTTCAGCACTTTTTAAAATCAAACCTGTTTTCATCAATTCACCTCCGTAATACTCTGTTCAATCTGCATTGCCTGAGCGTTGTTTAGTCTTGCTTTTGCAAGCTCAGTTTCGTCCTGAAGGTTTATGTTGCTCCAGTTGATTGTAAACTCGTCTGAAAGTCCCGAAAGCCTTAAATAGAACTTGCAAATTTTTGCGATCACAGGGTTTAAAAGCGTTCTGTAATACTCAAGCTCGGATGTCAGAATATCCGCCTGCTGAGAGCTCATTCGCTCTGTTGAAGACCACGAAAGTCCAAGCAAAAACGGCGGAATTGAAAGCTTTGACACAATCTGTTCAAGCAGATGTCTGATTTCGATATCACACGATAACACCTGATTGTCAGCGCCGATTACCTTGACAGAAACATCACCCACAGACACAAAGTCGCACACCTGAGTTTTATCCCTCATCGCCTTGCTCCACTGTGTCGCAATCTCCTGCACCCTGTGTTTTGTACTGCCCGACTGACCATCTTTCGGGTTATATGTAACTGCAAATCTTACGTTGCCAACTCGCTCAAAGTTAACACCGATTGTGTTGAAAATCTTGAGTAACACCGAGCTTACAAAAGGCAGACCTTTCAAAATTGAAGTGCCCTGTGCCTTGCCGCTTACCGGGTTGAGCATACTGACAAGCACAAGCTGTGGATATTTCACTTCACACAGCGAGCCGTCAGCATTTTTGCACATAACCTTTAAAGCTAGTGGCGTGTCGCCCTGTTTGAGTTCAACATCAGAAAGCGATGCATTGTACAAAGCTCTGAGTTCTCGACTATCCTTGCCAAGAACCATCTCACCCACAGCAGTACCGTAGGTTAAAAGGTCATCAAAGTAAGAGTAAATAAACTGATGCAGACCATTTGAGCAACAATTGACCTGAACGTTGTCAATAAAACTTTTGAGTCTCATAGTAGTGTAATCATCCTTACAAGTAACTTCGAACGTGCCTAAAAGTCTGACAGTTTTTGAAATGGCGGCGTCAATAACAGGCACCGCCTCCCTGAGTGTTGAGTACAGTTCCAACTGCTTTTTAGCGTAAGGGCTGTAGTTTTCAATACTCAAAAACGGGTGTGAATTTGCTTTTGACAGAGAGGTCTGAACGGTTGCATCATCATTAGCCTTTGTTTTTGCAGAAAATAATTTCACTCTGTTACCTCCTGTTAATTTGGGATAAGTCTAGTATCTTTTTAATGCGACAACACAAAAATCGTCGTTGTCATTATTAAGAATTGTGGAAACAAAGTATCTTATGTCATCCATTGCGTGGTCATTTTCCTTGACGACGGTATCATTTCTTGCGTTTTCGTTCCACCTGTAAAGGGAAAATTCACGCATACTGTCTTTACAACTGTTGCATACTGCAATTCTCCCCTCTTTTAAAGCTGAGCTTACCATTCGGATTCCGTCCACCACACTATTAATTGCAGGCACTACGGTAAATCTTTGGTGCCTTTTGATAACCTCAATAAAGCTTCGTGCTGACGGGTCAACCGTGACTTTGCTCACCTTTTTGTCGCCTACAAGCTCACACAATGACTTGTAGTGCTCCTCGTCGGTTTTCTGAAAGCCCTCTCTTTTCGAGTCAAAATAATACTCGTCAATTCTGTACCACACGTTGTTTTGCTTTGCCCACAGCCCAATTGAACAAGGATTCACCGTACCGTAATCACACGAAACAGCAAAGTCACAAAACTCACCATCCGGCACATCGACAAAGCTTTTGCTATGCTCCATAAACGGATACACAGCACCGTTAACCGACACCCACTCGCCTTTTACAAACCTGCGATAAAACGCACCCGAGTACATTTTCTCGTAGCGTTTAATCATCTTTTGCGTAAGGGATGGGTTGTCCTTCATAGTAAAGTGGATGTACAAAGCATTCTTTTCTTTTTGCTTTTTAATCCACTCGTTGTAAAACCAATGGGAGGGATATTCAGGATTACAGTTAAACCAGAACGTGGACCCCGACACGGAACACCTTGCCAACGCCTGCTCGACAAATGAGCGTGGCATAAGTGCAACCTCATCGAGTAGAATTCCGCTAAGTGTCATACCCTGAATAAGCGACGCCGATCCTTCGTCCTTACCCGAAAACAGGTAAAAGCGGTTAACCCTGCCCTGATACGACACTATAAGCAGATTGTCAGAATACTTTTCTTCGACTAAAAACCCGAGTTCCTTAAGCGGTGATATGAGCGGTGTAACAAGGTTTCGTCTTAGCGACTTAATGGTTTTGCCACACAAAGCAAATGATGCATCATCAAAGTTAGAGGAAGCCCAGATTACAAACGACAGCGACATACAAAACGTTTTGCCCGACCTGACTGCCCCATCGCAGATCAAGGCATCGCAGTTTTTATATTTTGAGCTATCACACCACCAGGTGAGCACTTTCATCTGCTTTTTCGAAAACGGTTTATACTCCATACTCATCATCTCCACGACTCAGATTTTCCGCTCCCATATTAAGTGCAGAAAGCAAGCCCATATTTTTAGATTCATCTCCACTGCTCAGCTGACACAGTTTTTCAAGAGCTTTAATTCTGTCAAAGAATTTAATCTCCATTGCACCATCTCTGGGTTTTCGTATTTCAGAGACCATGTACAAATCCATATTCTCCAAGGTTTTCTTATCGGGACTGTCCATAAAAAGCAGGCTCACGGCATCCGACACAGAAGAAAACGCAAGTCGCTGATATCCTGCTGTTGCAAGACTTGAGTAAAGCTCTTTTTGCGAGTTCATCAGCTCTTTGATTTTTGCTTTAATGTCTTCTCTGTAAAGAAGCCCCTGTCCTGTTACCAAGGGATTTTTCCTGTAGCCTGCCTTAATTGCAGAAAGCTCAACGCTTTGGGTATTTGCAAAGTAATAGCAGAAGATAATCTCCTTGTTTTTCAGTCCCTTTCTTTTTTTATTTTTGTTATCCATAAAAAACGTCCTCCCATCTATACCTGAAAAAACCGAAAAACTTGCATAAAAGTATGCAAGTTTTTGCAAACTATTTTAAAAAATATTTTTTTAGCAACATTTGGGTATACTAAATTACGAAAAACGGATGTTTTATAATTTGAAACACAATGTTAATATCACCCCACTTGTAGGGGCGTTCCTTAAGCAGGAACGGCAACCCTTTCGGCGTTACACGCCACTTCCCCTAATAGGGGAAACTCATTGGTCGTCCGCCGTGCAACGCACCCACAAACATTGCGATATGTTTACTTTGCAAACACAAATTCTAACGATAGGACTGATATTATGCTCACGCAAAAATTCACAACCGACTTTAACTACAACCGAACGCTTTTGAAAAACGCACTTCGCAGTGACCAATGCTTTGACATAATTGAGCGAGGCATTACACTCAACGGCAAAGACGCCGTGATGTTCTACATTGATGGTTTTGTCAAAGACGACACGATGGAACACATAATGGAGTTTTTCTACAAAAACACTAACGATGAAATTACAAAGGACGCTCGAACCTTTGCTTCCTACTGTGTGCCATATGTCGAGGTTGACGTTCTTTCAAAACTCAGCGACATTGTCAAAAACGTGCTGTCCGGCATTTCGTGCGTGATGATTGACGGCTTTAGTGAGTGCGTAATGCTCGATATGCGAACCTACCCACAGCGTGCGACCTCAGAGCCACAGGACGACAAGGTACTGCGTGGCAGTAAGGACGGCTTTGTAGAAACGCTCATTTTCAACTGTGCGCTGATTCGCCGACGAATCCGCGACCCGCATTTTACGACCACTGTACTTTCAGCAGGCAAGTCATCCCAAACCGATATAGTAATGTGCTATATGGACAACAAGGTTGACAAAACCCTCTTAAACACACTAAAGAAAAAAATAGAGAACCTCGATGTTGAGTCCCTGTCGATGAACCAACAGAGTCTTATCGAAGCTCTCTATCCTCAAAAGTGGTACAACCCTTTCCCGAAAGTAAAATACACCGAGCGACCTGACGTAGCCGCCGCTGTGTGTTTAAAGGGCAGTATTATTATTTTGGTTGACAATTCGCCGTCAGCACTTTTGCTTCCGACCTCAATTTTCGAAGTGCTCGAAGAAGCCGACGACTACTATTTTCCGCCAATCACAGGCACATATATCCGTGTAGCACGCTATCTGATTACGCTGATATCAGTGCTTTTAACTCCGCTGTGGCTACTGGCTGTGCAAAACCCCGAGGGTGTCCCCGAGTTTTTCAAATTCGTAATACCCGACCAAAGCGACATCAACATTCCGATTTTCCTGCAACTATTGATAATCGAAGTCGGAATCGACGGCTTGCGACTAGCCGCACTCAACACACCTGATTCGCTGTCAACCTCGCTTTCAATCGTCGGAGCAATCGCCTTTTCGGAGTTTGCAATCAACACAGGTTGGTTTTCAATGGAAGTCATCCTGTATATGGCGTTTGTCACAATCGCAACCTACAGCCAGCCAAGTTACGAACTTGGCTACAGCCTTAAATTTATGCGAGTAATCCTGCTGATACTGACAAAAATCTTCAACATTTGGGGATTTGTGGCAGGTATTACACTCAACATCGTTCTGCTATTCACAAACAAAACTCTGTCGGGCAAAAGCTATATGTATCCGCTGTTCCCGCTTCACCCAAAGGAGCTTTTGACAAAGCTGACCCGAATCCGCACAACAGCACCGAAGAATTAAGCGTTGAACGTTCACACCTTTTAAATCTCAATGCGACCGAGCTCTCGCGTTAAAAACTCAAGAAGAGCATATATTTCTTGAGTTTAGCAAGAGAGCAAGGAGCAGTAGAGATTTGAAAGAGATGTGAGAACGAGCGAAACGTGATATTAAGCGTTGAGCGTTTGAGCTTTTCTATCACATCCGTAGGGTACGGCATTTATGACGTACCATTTTCGGTTTGTCTTAAACGCCAAACCCTACGATTTTTACACCTACGTTTCTCTCTCAAAACAACCACCTCACCGTCATAACCGCAACTACAACCGCAACGAAATCCGCCACAAGCGCCGCTACAAGCGTGTGGCGGATTTTCTTTATCTTAACAGCCGAGTAGTACACCGTCACTGCGTAAAATGTTGTTTCTGTCGAGCCTGCAATAACCGACGCACATCTGCCCAAAAAGCTGTCTGGACCATAGTCTTTGAGCACCTGATTGAGCAAAGCCGTTGAACCGCCACCCGATACAGGTCGTAACAGCGACATCGGGAGCAACTCCACAGGAAACCCGACTGCATCGGTAACAGGCGACAAAAAATCACAAAGCAAGGTAAGCGCACCCGATTCTTTTAGCATCGTCACAGACACAATTAACCCGATAAGCGTCGGAGCTATTGAGTACAGCAACTTAACGCCATCCCTTGCACCTTTTGTAAACACATCAAAGACCTGCACCTTTCTGATTAGCCCATACATAAGCACAAAGCCAATCACACACGGCATCACTAATTCCATTTTCTTCTCCCTGCAATACAAAAGATTTTTGACACAACAAGTGCAACACAAAGAGCCACAACCGAGCTTATCCACACGCAGAATATAATGTCAAACGGAGCTTTTGAACCCAAAGCCGAACGCATCGCACCGATGGTTGTAGGCAACAGCTGAATTGATGCTGTGTTCATCACAACAAAGGTTATCATCGAATCAGTCGCAACACAGCTGTCGCTATCCCCTTTAAGCTCTTTCATTGCAGAAAGTCCAAGCGGTGTTGCAGCATTACCAAGTCCCAGGAGATTCGCGCTCACGTTCATACTGATAAGTTCAAACGCCTTTGAGTCCTTTTCAAGCTCAGGAAATATAAACCTCAGCACCGGTGCAAACACCTTTGACAGCTTTTCTGTCAATCTGCACTCTTTTGCAACCTCCATCACTCCAGACCAAAGACACATCATTCCGCTCATCATAATCAGCAGTTCAACCGCCTGCGATGCACCATCCATCATCGACTGCGAAAGCTCAGCCGTCCTTCCTGTAACAAGAGCACACGCAATACTCACAACAATCATAAACACAAAAACAAACGAAAGCATTTTTACCACCTTTTGCTAATTATAACATATTTTATAATATTTTTACGTTTTTTGACAAAAATATATTGACATTGGTAAACTCATTTGATAGAATATTGTTGAAATTAAAAGAAAGGATGAGTTATTTGAAACCAGCAGGATTTATCTTAAAAATCGACCAGCTCGGCCGTATTGTTATCCCAAAACCACTCAGACTCAAGTACGACCTGGAGCTTGGCGACAGTCTTGAACTCTTCAACGAACCTGACGGTATCCTTATGAAAAAGTACTGTATGACCTGTGCTTTCTGTGGCAACGACGACAACCTTGTTAAATTCAAGGACAAGACCATCTGCGAGCATTGTTTAAGCGAAATCAAAGAGCTGTAACTGCAAGTATTAATACAATATATAGTAATCGACCTGACTTTATTCTTTACAGGAGGCATCATTATGAAGAGAACCGATAAGAAGAATTATTACCTCGACATCGCCGAAACCGTGCTTGAACGCGGCACTTGTTTAAGACGCAACTTTGGTGCTATTATCGTTAAGAATGACCAGATTGTTTCAACGGGTTACGTTGGCGCACCAAGAGGCAGAAAAAACTGCATTGATATGGGTGTGTGCGTCAGAGAACAAAACAACATTCCCCGTGGCGAACGCTACGAGCTGTGCCGAAGTGTGCACGCTGAGGCAAACGCTATCATCCACGCATCCCGTGATTCGATGATTGGCTCAACGCTTTACCTTGTCGGCAAGGATGCAAAAACCGGAGAATATGTCGAAAACGCTTGTGCGTGCTCAATGTGCAAACGAATGATTATAAACGCAGGAATTAAAAAGATTATCATACGCAACACAAAGGACAAGTTCACTGCTATCTACGTTGACGAGTGGATTCAAAACGACGAGTCATTGACAGGCACACTTGGTTACTAAACAAAAACGCTTACAATATTTTACAATGGGTTGTCTCACTAAAGCGGGACAACCCATTTTTGCTGAATTATAGTTTATTATAATAAAACCGCTCATAAACATTTCTGAAAATGTGCGTTGTATATGTGTAGCCATACATAAATGACTAGCTAAGGCTTCCCCTAATTGAAATTAGGGGAGGCTCCGCCGTAGGCGGTGGTGAGGTAAAAAAACGCTTGATAACAGCAATTTAATTGTTAAGCTATCAACGCTTTCAACCTCATCCGTCACCTATCGGTGCCACCTTCCCCAATCTCGGGGAAGGCTTTTTGCTCAGTTAAACTATAATTTACCGAAAGAACAAAACGGAGGCGCATGATGCACCTCCGTTTTATTTTTTGCACACTATGTATATTGAACTCAGGGAGCAGACTATTGCCTGCTCCCTTTCTATTTGCAAATCTACTTACAAAGCTGAAATTAATCCGTTTTGTATTTTTTGCGATATCAAAGCCAATTATTTTAAGCTCTGCTCATATGACTGAATCATCTTTTTAACCATCTGGCCACCAACAGAACCTGCCTGACGTGAAGTGAGGTCACCGTTGTAACCCTGCTTGAGGTTTACGCCTACTTCCTGTGCAGCTTCCATCTTGAAACGCTCGAGGGCTTCCTTAGCCTCTGGAACTACGATAGAGTTCTTTGACATAATTTTCTACTCCTTTTCTTTTTATTTCACAAATAATAATTTATAGAAAAACAACGACAAATGATATTAAATCGTTGTAATAGTATTATGTGAAAACAAAAAGCCGATATGAAAAGAAAATTCTGCAAGTTTTTTAAAATAATTTTACAGCTTAGTGCTTCGCACCATTATCATCTGAGCAGTGATTGACACCGCGATTTCAGCTGGTGTCACTGCACCGATAGAAAGTCCGACAGGCGAATGTATCGAATTAATGTCGTCATCAGAAAAGCCACGCTCACGTAGGTAGTCACTCATAAAAGCAACTTTCTTTTTGCTACCGATTACACCCAGGTACTTTGGGTGCTTTGATAAAATCTGCCCTATAACCTCGTTGTCGCTTTTGTGACCACGAGTTAACACCACAGCGTAGTCGTCGCTTGTGATATCAACGTTTTCGCTTATCTTTGAAAACTGAGCACACACAACTTTGCTTGCACCGACAAAGTCATCAATGTTTGCAAACTCGGGCTTATCCTCATACACAACAACTTCGAAATCTGTTGAGTTAAGCATCGGGCACAAAGCTCTTGAAATATGCCCGCCACCAAAAACATAAACAACCGAGTTGGTGGTAAGTGGCTCAACGTAAAGACCGTTATTAAGCAAAGTTGCAACATCGGTTTTCAGCTCGTCGTATGAAGCTTTCAGCTCAGTTTTGAATACATCCTCACCCTCACTGCAAAACGAAATCTCACCGTTTGTTATGTTTGTGATAAGCCAGACTTTCCTGTGATTATCAACTAAATCTGCAATTTGAGAGAAAAGCTCAATACTTTTCTCATCCGCTTTAACAAAGCAAAAATTGATGTCAACCTCACCGCCACACACCATACCGAGTTTTTCGGCATCGCTGTGATTAAGTGTAAATTTTTTATTAAAGCAAACTTTTTCAGTGCTCAGCTCTCGGCTTAACTTAACAGCCTCGTGTTCAACAGCTCCGCCACCAACAGTGCCAACGCTCTCGCCGTCAGAAAAGCAAGCCATTTTTGCACCCTTTTTTCTTGGAACAGACCCGTGACTGTCAACAACGCTGAGCAGTACAACGTCAATTTTTTCACTTAATTTCGAGTATATTTTACGGTACATATTCTTCATAGTATCACCCAAGTAGATTTTAACACAACAGTTTTTTCCGGTCAACACAGCCCTCAAACCATAACTTAAAAAGCAAAAGTGCAAAAGCATTATAAAGACAAAAAAACGGCTACAAATTACCGCCATAAAAAACGTTACTGTTTTTAATGTTAATTTGGCTTTTTTGACCAAAAAACGCTTAATAAACCCAAAATCCGTTTTTTCAACTCCTCTTTAATTCTTCGTTAATATGCACAAAATACCAACGTTTACTTTGTTCTATATAAACAATGCTATAATTTTGAAAAATCGCTGAAAAAACTGTCACTTGTTAACGACTTATTAATATTTGCGTTGTATGATAGCCAAGGCTCATGAGTTTTAAACAAGAAATAAAGGAGAGATCCTGCTTGACTATCAGTCAAAAAAACCTTATCGAAAATGACAAACCAGTTCAAAACAACTTTATAGAAAAAGACGCAACAAACGTTATCAAAGGAGTTGCGCTGATTTTTATGTTTATCCATCATTTTTTCACTTTTCCACAGTGGTATATTGATGGTATTTCATACCCGTATTTATTAGAATTTGCACAATGGGCTCAAGCTCCTACAAAGATATGCGTGCCGATATTTGCTTTTTTAACAGGCTATTTTTACTACTATACCAAGAATAAAACCATGCGTTATTCCATCAAAAAAAGTACAGACGTATGGTTGTATTATTTAATTGTATTTGCGGTTTTACTGATACCTGCTGTGTTTTTAGGTGTTTATGATTTCTCTGCAAAAAACCTCATATTAGAGTTATTGGGAGCTAAATTGCCTACAATGTTCTTTTGTTTTTATGTAGCTTTCTACATCATTTCGATGTTAGTTCTTCCACTTTATGCAAAGCTGAGCGAAAAATACCCTGCGTTTACTTTCGTGCTGTTCTCACTGTTAACAGTAACAATCTACATAATTATGGATATGGTTTTGTTTGGTAGTGCACGCGAATTTATGCAGATTATCGAATCATTAGTCTGGTTCCCTTGTATTGCTTTAGGTTTTATATTCGCACAATATGGTATATTCTATCAGTTTATGAACCTGATAAACACAAAAAACAGACTTTTAAACACATTAATCGGTTTTGCTTTCATTATTTTTGCCTTGTATTCACGTGTGTTCTGTATCGATGCTATGACCTTACACAGATTGATTATTTCCGAACCAGTGAGTGCAGTGTTCTTTATATTCGGAATTATGGTAATCTACCACAACACAAACCACAAGGCTATTTACAAACCACTGTCAATCATCGGAAAGTACTCACTTACAATGTGGTTTGTGAGTTGCATCTTCTTCAACCAGTGCAAAGCGTTCACCCAGCCGATATTGTACTTGCCAAAAGACCCGTTACTTGTCACAGTATGGGGTTTGTTACTATGTCTGTTTGCTTCGGTTATTATTCAGATTCCGACAAACCTGCTTGTCAAGCTTAAAAACAAAGTATTCAAACTCTATTAAACGACAGATTAGGAGGAAGAGTCACCTTGACTATCAACCAAAAAAACTTCATAGAAAAGGACGCAACAAACGTTTTGAAGGGTTTTGCTCTGATATTAATGTTTGTCCACCATTTTTTTACCTTTCCAGATTGGTATGTTGATGGAGTGTCCTACCCGTATTTACTTGATTTTGCTGAATATATGCAGGGTCCGTCAAAGATATGTGTCCCGATATTTGCCTTTCTGACAGGTTATTTTTACTACTATTCCAAAGAGAAAAATATGCGTTATTCCGCCAGAAAAATCACAGATGTGTGGTTCACTTACCTGATTGTTTTTCTTGTATTGTTAGTACCCGCTGTGCTTTTCAGCGTTTACGAATTCACGCTTGAAAATCTCGTGCTCGAAATTCTAGGATTATACACACCTACAATGTTTTTCTGCTGGTATGTAATCTTCTACATAACAACAATGTTAGTTCTTCCGCTTTATGCAAAAATAAGCGAAAGATGCTGCGCATTCATCCTTATGGTGTTATCGGTTATCCCGACAATGATTTATTATACATTACAGCCAGTCCTCACAGGATTAGCAAGCAATCTGCTTACATTTGCAGTATCGTTTGTCTTCTTCCCTTGTGTAGGAATCGGCTTTATTTTTGCAAAATACGGACTGTTTTTTGAGTTCAACAACATCATCAAAACAAAAAACAAAGCCTTAATTATATTAATCGGTTTAGGGCTGATTGTTCTTTCAATGTTCCCACGTTTAAAGTTCTTTGACCCTGGCATTGAATACAACCTACCTGTTTCAGATGCGGTATGCGCAACGTTCTTCATCTTTGCAGTGCTGTTAATCTACTACAACACAAGCCACAAAGCTATTTACAAGCCGATTGCCATAATCGGAAAATATTCGCTTATTATGTGGTTCGTCCACTCGCTATTCTTCAACCAATGCAAAGAATTCACACAACCGTTTCTGTACTTACCAAAACAACCGATACTAGTTCTTTTGTGGGGATTGCTGATATGTTTTGTGATTTCATTTGTTCTGCAAATACCTATAAACTACATTTTAAAACTTAAAGACAAAGCATTTAAGCTTAGTTAACATTAAAGCGGCAAGGTAAAAACCTTGCCGCTTATTTTTGTATCCAACTTGAATCGAGTAAAACAAAGTAAGATTTTTTAAGACTTCACTCACCTTGCAAAAGACTTCACTCGCCCTGCAAACAAAAAAGTCGCCTCGGGTTTCCCCGAAGCGACTGAAAGTTTTAAAACTTATCTTGTAACTGTTTCACCGATTTTGAATGCTGGGTTGCCCTGCTTAGCAAGGAAGAGCTGAATGTGAGTTGCATCCATAATTGTTACGTTTGCATCTGTATCAACATTAGCAGCAACTGTGTCGATGTCGTCTTTCTGGTGAGCAAGGTAGAGCTGGATTGATGTAGCATCCATAATGTTAACATCACCGTTACCATCAGCATCACCGATAACGTATGATGAACCAACAGGCTCTGTTGCGATAGGTGTTGTTGGAATTGGCTGAGTCTCAACCGGCTGAGTCTCAACAGGTGTTGTTGGATTTGGATTTGGGCCAGGTGCTGAGCCTGCACCAATTCTTGCGAGTGGAACTGTGATATGGTCAGCGTCTTCCTTCTCGTGTGAGTTAGGCTCCTGCTCTGTGTATGGAAGAGCAGCGTTGTCCCACATTGAAGGGTCAGCAGGAAGTGAGTTCATACCTGATGTACCGAATGTAGAAATCTTCATAACGCCGATACCCTGTGTTGTAAGGTCGCTAGCTGTAATGCCGAGAAGATCAAGTGGAATAGAAATCTCGTAGAACATATCAATAGCCTTTGAATGTTCAGGATCCTTGTAGAAGTCAATCCAAGCAGAAGACTCGTCTAAAACGTCGCCAGGTACACGGTTGTTCCATGAACCGTAGCCTTCGTCGATACCCCAAAGCTCTGTTGAAATTGTATCGTTACCCCACATCATCTTAATTGACTGATGACGTGTTTCGTTGTAAACGATTTTGCCGTCTTCGTTAGCCTTGTGGATGAATGGACCGTTTGAACCATTTGTAGAGAAAGCTAGAACTGTATCTACATAAGTGTCAAATGTGATACCTGACTCCCAAACTGTGCCGCCTGTTGAAACAGTACCGTCACCCTGAATAGATGGGTCAGTGCTGAAGTAGAGGAAGAATGGCATATTGTTAATCCAGTGGTTACCCTGAGAAATAGGATATGTATCACTTGGAGCAACAGCGTCCTGAACGTTAGCCATCTCCCACATGAGATAGAGGTTTGTGTTATCCCATGCAGCGTAGAGAGCGTAGTCGTCCATACCGATTTCGTACATTGAGTTGTCACGATATACACGTGGGTCATCGTTAGCTACGCCCTGAGCGATGAGCATTGAGCTGTCCCAGTCAGAGATAGAGCCGTCGATTGTGATAGAAGCCTGTTTACCATACTGACCGTTAGGGTTAGTTGCGAAGTAACCGTCGAGTGCAGGAGTAGTTGAACCGTCGTCACCGTTGTTTGTAGAAGCTTCTTTCTTTGTGTATGTGTAAGTTTTAGTAGTTGTGCCAACATCGTTAGTAGCAGTAACTGTAAGAGTTGTTGTTGAGTTAACAGCAACGCCAGCACCGATAGTTACAACAGTTGAACCAACAAAAGACTTTGAAGCACCGCCGTCAATGCTGTAAGAAGCAGAGTCAGCGTCCTTTACTGTGATAGTAACGTCAACAGTCTCAGTCTTGAAAGAAGTGCCGTCTTTCTTTGATACTTCGAAAGAAGGAGCCTTTGGACCAATAATGTACTCAGCCCAAGTGCCTGTTGAAAAATCGTAGATGTAGTTAGCACCAGGGATATCGAGGTCATCAGTCTTAGTGCCACCATTGTTGAAGATAATGCAGTTGTTTCCGGCTGGAACGTTAATTGAGAAAACGCCTTCGCCTTCGTTTGTCATAGCAGTACCAGGCCAAGCAACAGGACCTGAACCACCCTTTGGCCAGTAGTAAGCATTTACTGTAGCCCAGTTAGCTGTGTTCTTAAAGAAAACCATACCGCCGTCAGCAGCGTTAGCAGTAAGAACAACTGTACAAAGACTTGCTAAAATCACGATAGATAATATCAAGCTAAGTACTCTTTTTGAGAGTTTTTTCATGTTCATTTCTCCTAAAATTTATTTTGATTTCGGGTGAAAAAACACCCAATAACAATCATATATATTGTATAACAAATATGTAAATATTGCAAGAAATTTTTAGTAATAATAAATAATGACAAGCAAAATCATAAAAAGTGGCAAACGAGTGTATACCTAGTGCATTTTATGTACATTTCAAGTGGTTTTAAGGTGGTGACAGAAAGCAGTTTTGAGGTCAAAATCAAGGTCAAAAATGCAACTAATATCCTTACCTGATTATTGTACAAACAAATTTTTGCAATAGCTTTCTTGTCTAAAGGAGATTCCACTGACAGTGGAAATGTCGGAAACCGACAAAAGGGTTGCCACTACTGCCAAAGAAAAAGAACCGCGATTATCGGTGGAGGGATTGTAATCATACGATAAGTCAAACCGAAGAGGTTGTCTAACTATCGAGGTCCCCTTTTGAGCTGAATTTTAGTTTATCTGTTTTAAATATTCTATTAAACTTTATTGTTAGATGGAGGCTTTTGTGTGCATCAAACCTCATTGCATCACCACTCGTAGGGGATGGCGACTCGACATCCCGCGTGCGTAGCACCAATAAAACTATAAATATAAACGTTGCTTAAAATTAAATTTTTATCTGTGCAACAAACATAAAAGTGTAATATTCATAAACACTCTGCATCGGGTCGTCAAGGATGCCGACCCCTACGATTTGTGTTTCATTTGAGTTTTGTTACACAGATAAAGAATTGATATTCAGGAGTGTTTTTTGGGAGAATTAATCGTGCTAAACTATAATTTAACAAAACGAAAGCCCTCGGTTTTCACCGAGGGCTCTTTATTAAAGCAAAGCTTTAAATTTTAGAAAGATATTACTTTAAGTATGTCTGACCTGATGGGCCTACAGCACCTGAGATGCCCTGGAAGCCTGAAGCGCAGCATACATAAACTGCCATATCACCCTTACCTGATACGCTTACAGAAAGTGTGCCGTTTGTTACGTTCTTAACATCACCTGAAACAGCGTCGATGTACTTACCGTTTGGAATGTTCTTGAATGTAGCACCGTCTGTGATAGCAACGAGTGCGAGTGAGTCAATGTTCTTGCCGTCTGAATCAGGACCTGTGTATCTTCTTACGAATGCCATGTTACCAGATACATAGTTAGAAGAATTTGTATACTGACCCTTCTGGAGAGCAGGAACAGCACGTCTAACAGCGTTGAGCTTCTGGATGTGCTTAGCAAGTGGGTAGTTGAGAGTCTCAGCAACCTTACCTGAAGCTGTGTACTGTGTAAAGTCAGAAGCTGTTACAGTACCCTCGATGTTGTCACCGAAGTAAGCACGACCTGTCTTAGCAAGAGGAGCGTTTGGACCAACGTCGATTGGGAGATCCTTAGCAAACTCGATCTCAGAACCGTAGTAGAGACATGGGATACCACGGAATGAGAAGATGAGGTTGAGGTTTTCAGCCCAAGCCTGTGTACCAAGGCTGTAACGAGTTTTCTCCATACCGTCTGGGCCGTAGTCGTGAGAGTCAACGTACATAACGTTCCAAGTTGAGTCGTTCATGTACTGGTCCTCAGTAAGACCTGCACCATAAGCATTGTGAGCGTTCTCGAAGTTCCAGTGCATTGTAAAGTCGATTACAGATGTACCGTTAGCCTTTGAGTAGTCTGGTGTGTGGTAAGAAATACCATTTAAGAATGCGTTGTTAGATGTTGGGAGACCTGATGGATCTCTGTGTGCATCGTAGTGAGCAATAGAAGTAGCAATGTTAGCTGTTGGGCTAGTTGTGTTCCAGTTGCCAATCCATGCACTGTTTGTTTCCATCCAAGAGAAGAATGCAGGTGAAGAAGATGGAATGTTGTGGTTCCAAGTTTCTCTTACACGTGAGCAAACCTCACCGAAGATGTGGAAGTTCTCTTTACCGCCAGTCTTGATTGAGAGGAGGTGGTTGAATTTAGGGAAGAATGCGTTGTTAAGTGTCCAACGGTTGATGTGCTTTTCTGTATCAAGACGGAATGCGTCAACGCCCATTTCAGCGTAGTCAACATATGTGTCTGACATATACTTAGCAACTACAGGGTTTTCTGTGTTGATATCTACACAGTCACCAGCCATTGAGCCCTGCTGCTCGATTGAGCTTTCGTAACCCATACCTCTTTCTCTGTGGTAATGCTCGTTTGTGTTCATGTTGTTATTAGCAAGGTCTTTCATAACATCAAGACGAGCCTGGAACTGGTCACCAGGTAACATATTCTCGTAGTTTGGATATACTCTGTCAAGGTCAGAACCCTCGATAACCTTCATACAGCTTGCATCGCCGAGGTCCTGAATTGTCTTGTATTCCTTTGTGAACATTGGAGCGAGGAATGGATCACCGAAGTTACCGGTGTGGTTCCATACAACGTCCTGAATGATCTTCATTTCCTTAGCGTGAGCTGCGTCAAGAAGGTCTTCGTATGTAGCACCGTTACTCTCATAACGAACGTCGATAGAAGCGTGGTCAAATGAGTGATAACCGTGGTAGTCGTAACCAGAAGCGTTTGAAACGATTGGTGTAATCCAGATAGCTGAAAAACCAAGAGCCTTGATGTAGTCGAGCTTGTCGATAAGACCCTGGAAGTCACCACGCCATGCAGGGTCAGAGTCAGGGTTGTTAGCCTGCTTATCGTCCCAACAGTGAACGTTGTTGCCTGTGTTACCATCGTAGAAACGAGTTGTGATTACAAAGTAGATTGAATCTTCTCTTAAGTCAGAACGCTCATATGTGTAGTCATATGGGTTGGTCTTCTTCCACTTGCCGTCTTTGTACCACCACTCACCTGTTGTCCGTGATGTTTCTTCTGTTAGCTGACCGTCAAGTGTTTTTGAACCGTCTGTGAAGAGAAGGTTGATTTTCTCAGCATTTGAGAAGCTGTATGTGTACCAGAAACCGCCGTTAGCGTTTTCCTTAGTCATCTTAACACCTGGGTAAGATGTTGAAAGATCTGTTGGGAGTGCGTTCCAGTAGTAAACGTAAGGAACACAGCTCTTTGATTCAAAGTGAATTTTGATGCCGCCAGCAGAAGTATCTGCAACGTCTGTATTTGCTGCTGAAGCAGAGATAACAGCAACGGATACGATCATCATAAGTGCTAATACAATAGCAAGAATTCTTTTAACAGTATTCATTTTAGTTACCTCCCTTACCATTTAGTAATATTTGCCAGATAGAGCTGGATTGTTGTAGCGTCCATAATGTTAACGTCGCCGTTTGTATCAGCATCTGCATTTTCAAGATTGATTTCAACGTCAGTCTTAGCAAGATGGAGCTGAATTGTTGTAGCGTCCATAATTGTAACGTTGCCGTCCTTGTCAGCGTCACCTCTTAAACTCTGGTCGCCAGTTGTTGGCTGTGGAAGAGTTGGCTGTGGATCGTCAGAAACTTCGTTAACACTTGAGTATGTGAATGTACGCTCGATAACATCGTTCATTGAGTTCTGAACAGAAACTGTTACTGTGTATGTACCAAGAGCTGATGGTGTGAAGCTGTAATTTGTATCCTTTGTGTAGTAAGGAACGTTTACAACAACGCCGTTAGCATCTTTAACAGTAAACTTGTAGAAGAGAAGGTTTGTGCCAACCTTACCGCCTGCAGCGTTAGCTGTGAAGCTGATAGGTGAACCCTTCTTAACCTGACCAGGCTTTGGAGAGATACCCTTTAAGATAGGCTCTTCGATACCTGCGTCATCTTTAACAACGATATCAGCTGTTCTCTTGTTCTCGTTGCCAGCAGCATCCTTATACTCGAATGTTACTGTGTATGTACCTGCAGCAGCTGGTGTCCATGTGCAAGTGTTCTTAGCTGTGAAATCAGAAAGAACAGTTGTTGTACCGTTAGCTGTTACAGAGAACTTGTAGAATACGTCGCCACCTGTGCTTGTAGCAGTTGTTGTAAGAACAACGTCTGAACCCTTGTAGATGTCACCCTGAACGTCTGTGCCGTAAGCAGAAACTCTGATAGGTGATGTGTCGTAAACACTCCACTCGCCTGTTGAGTTATCGTAGATGTAACCGCTACCAGGAAGTGTAAGGTCACCTGTCTGTGCACTGCCGTTGTTGAAGATAACGTTGTTCCAGTCGCCTGTGATGTTATACTGGTAAACGTTGTCGCCAATGCTTGTCATAGCAACACCTGGCCATGCACCGTTGTTTGATGTACCAGAACCGCTCCACATGTAGATTTTTACTGAACCCCAGCCAGCTGAGTCTTTGCAGTAAACAACCTTGTCACCAGGTACTGGTGTAGGAGTTGTAGGATTTGGAGTAGTTGGGTCTGGTGTTGGGCCATCATATGGACTCCACTGACCTGTTGAGTAGTCATAAATCTGACCTGCAGCAGGAATTGAAAGGTCGTCTGTCTGTGTGCCACCATTGTTGAAGATGATCATGTTGTAATCACCTGAGATGTCGCACTTGTAGACATTGTCTTTTACCAGGGTCATAGCAGCACCAGGCCAAGCCTGAACTGATGTTTCAGTACCCTGAACCCAGATGTAAGCGTTAACGGTTGACCAGCCAGCTGTGTTTTTGAAATAAACAGAGCCTGTCACGGAAGTTTCAGCTACTTCTGTCTCAACAGCAGCAGTAGCAACTACCATACCGAAAACCAATACAACAGCCATCAAAAGACATGCCACACACTTAAGTGCGTGCTTTTTGATTTTCATAGTAATATCCTCCTTAAAAATATAAAAATCCAACACCTATATTGTACATTAAATTATAAAAAACCTCAATCAACAAAAGCTCTAAACTTAGGTGTGTTCCTTTGTGTAAATTGCCAACTGGCAAAAACCCGATATGTACAAGAAAGAAAAATTCAGGATTTTTCATAGTTATTTTGCACAATTTTTCATTAACTTGTTTGTTAATATCATACAACAATTAATCAAAATCATAAAAAAAGCAAACACAAGGGTTCTTATTTATCGTGGCACTTTTTGAGTGATTCTGTTAAGTTTTACACCTTAGTGCAAAAACACAAATTTTTTTGCACCTTATTTGTACAAAATATCAAAACACCGTAAAAATACACCAAACCGACCTATATATAAATATGTATATAAGCAGATACTTTATGTAATCATCCGTAGTGGACGATGCTTCATACAAAGGCAGAAACATTGATGTATAAACTTGTAGGGGCGATTATCAATCGCCCGCAGCAGGACCTTACTGAAAATCATACATCATATTTGTGCACAAAACATAAATGCACCGCTGTTCGTAGGGATCGGCAACCTTGACGACCTGATGCAGAGCGTTTATGAATATTACACATTTATGCTTTATACCGATGACGAGTTTACATCATATCAATTTATAATTCTTTGGGTGCAAGCACTCGGACGACCACTGGTCGCCCCTACAATGGTTATTCATTAATATTGTGGCACAGATAAAACGCACATTTTCATTAATGCTCCAATAACGGTACGTCGAGTCGCCTACGAGCAATACTTCTCAAGAATACGCTGTACCTCTTCCTCGCTTTTTGCAACAATCCCGTACAAAAGCTCGTTCTGGTCCATTTTAGGCAAGGTGCTTGTTGCCGTTTGTGTTTTGTAGTGCAGTTCGTTTCCCCTGTAAACTACAATTCTACCGTTCTCGCTTTTAATGGTATACAAATCCTCAACGCTCTCGCTTGCATTACTGATTTGCTCACCGCTATGTGTAATACTTTGTGTTTTCTGGTCTGCAATGTGGGTAACAATAACACAAATTATTAAAAATGCACCAAAAATAAGTATCAGTTTTTTCAATCTCAGCACCTCTTTTTGTTATTTTTTCCGTGTTTTTATGTAATATTCATATTTATTACTCTCAGACAGAAATAAAAATCTCCGAATTTTTGTAAAAAAGCATTTATTTTTCTTCAAGAAAGTGCTATACTTATTGTGGCTATATGTATTTTATGAGGAGGTCGGAAAAATGAGAAAAACCGACATCAGCAAGTATACTGATAAAATCGATGTCCAAAAGAAAACCGTCACGGCGGGCACATACGCAAACGGTTTGTGGAAAGTTCTGAAAACCGTGCTTGCAATTCTTATATGCACGTGTATTTTCATTTCGATTTCTTTGGGCATCTATGTCATCAAGCTCGCACAAACCCCTACGGGTATCGACCTTGCCGCTCGAAGTCACAACCTGTCTTCGTTCATTTACATTGAAGACCCTGAAACTAAAGACTTCGTTCAGTACCAGACACTCTACGGCACCGAAAACCGTATCTGGGTTGATTATCAGGATATGCCAGAGTATATGGGCGAAGCTGTTATTGCGATTGAGGACAAGCGTTTTTACGAGCACAACGGCGTTGACTGGGTTCGTACAGGCGGTGCTGTGCTTAGCCTTCTTTCGGGTTCTGACAGCTACGGCGGTTCAACACTTACTCAGCAGTTAGTCAAGAACGTAAGCCACGACAACGAGGTTTCGCTCACACGTAAGCTCAAGGAAATCATCAGAGCTTTAAAAATTGAGAACGAATACTCAAAGGACGACATTCTTGAAGCATACCTCAACATCGTAAACTTCGGTAACAACGCACAGGGTGTACAGGCAGCAAGTGAGCTTTACTTTGGCAAAGACATCGGCGACTGCACAATCTGCGAGTGTGCCGCAATTGCCGGTATCACCCAGAACCCTGCTAAGTGGAACCCTCTCGTTTATCCTGATAACAACAAGGAACGCAGAGAGCTCATCTTAAAGGAAATGTACAAACAAGAGTACATCACAAAAGCCGAATACGAACAAGCTATGGAAGAGTCACAGAATCTTCAGTTTGTTGACTACTCAAAGGAAGACGAGGAAGAAGACGAGGAAGAATCAAACATCCAGAACTGGTACATTGACCAGATGTACGATGACCTTGTACGCGACCTTGCAAAGTACTACAACATCAGCGAGGAAACCGCTTCCGATAAACTCTACACAGAGGGTCTTAACATTTACTGTGCAATGGACCTCAAAACTCAGCAGATGCTTGAGTACGAAGGTCTTCATATGAACGACGACTACGGCACAGACCTACAGGTTGGTATGACAATGGTTGGCTTTGACGGACGAGTTATTGCAACAACAGGCTCTTCCGAAGAAAAAGACGGCAACCTGCTTTTTGACCGTGCGTCAGACGCAGTGCTCCAGCCTGGTTCTTCAATCAAGCCTATTTTCACCTACCCTCTAGCTCTCGAAAAAGATATAATAAACTACTCGGGTCTGGTTCTTGACCAGCCACTCGAAAAATACCGTTACGTAGACGGTGTGTGGCTGTCAGGTCCTAACAACGCCTACGGTGCTTACAACGGATATATGACAATGCCTGAGGCTATTTCGTGGTCATCAAACGCAGGTACTGTTCAGCTCTTAAATGAAGTAGGAACACAGACAGCGTACAACCACGCAGTCAATATGGGCTTTACACATCTCGACCCTGAAATTGACTCAAGCTCAATTGGTGCTCTGTCCCTTGGTGGTATGGCAGGCGGTGTTACCGTGCGTGAAATGGCAGCAGCAATGGCTTATGTCGGCAACGGCGGTCTTTTCTACGAGCCTTACACCTACTACTATGTAACAGACGCAAACGGCACTGTTATTCTTGACAACAGAAACAACAATCCTTTCGAAGCATACTCTCCTGAGGTTGCTTACGAAATGAACAGAGCATTACGTTACAACGTTCTCACATCAACACATTCTCACTCAATGAACGCTAACGTTTCAGGCTGGGAAATCGTTGGTAAAACAGGTACAACTGACGACGATAAAGACTCCTGGTTTGTTGGTGCGTCCCCTTACTGCACTTTAGCTGTGTGGACAGGTTACGACGTTCCTGACCGAGTTCCTGTTACATCCCTTGCAACAACAACATGGCGTAAGGTTATGACAAACTACCTGGACGGCTTAGAGTACAAAGAGTACGATATGCCTGACAATATTATCACAGCGACCTACTGTAAGGGTTCAGGTAAGCTTGCGGCTTCCTACTGTGGCGCAACAGGTACAGGTTACTACACAAAGGACACAATGCCTGAGTACTGTAATGGTTACCACATTGCGTTCACCGGTGCCGCTCAGGGTGCAACAAGTGCCGCAACACAAAGCTCAACAGGTGACACAGGTTCGACCTCATCGAGCGAAGGTTCAACCGACACAACGCCAAGCGAAGGCGAAGGCGGCGAGACAGGCGAAACATCACCGGAAATTCCGGTTGAGCCTGCAACCACAGCTCCTCCTGAGGACAGCGGATTTGTAGAATAAAGTTAATTTTCTTTCACGAAAGGTTTGGATAGATATGGTATCAGTAGCAATTATGGGCCACGGTGTTGTTGGCTCAGGTGTGTCAGAGATTTTACTCACACACAAACAGAAGCTCTTTGCCTCAGTTGGCGAAGAGCTGTACATAAAACACATTCTTGATTTAAGGGATTTCCCTGAGCATCCTTTAGCTGACCGCTTTACAAAGGATTTTAATGACATCGTTAACGACATCGATGTTGACATTGTTGTTGAAGTTATGGGCGGTTTAAACCCAGCTTACGATTTTGTAAAGCAGTGTTTACTCAAAGGCAAGAGTGTTGTAACATCAAACAAGGAGTTAGTTGCCGCAAAGGGCGCTGAGCTCTTACAGATTGCAAAGGACAACAACACAAACTTCCTTTTCGAAGCATCTGTTGGCGGCGGTATTCCAATCATCCGCCCAATAAACCAGTGCTTGGTTGCTAACAACGTAAGTGAAATCGCAGGTATCTTAAACGGTACAACAAACTTCATCTTAACAAAGATGATTAACGAGGGTATGGACTTTGATGAAGCTTTAAAGCTTGCTCAGGACTTAGGCTACGCTGAGCGTAACCCTGAGGCTGACGTAGAAGGTCACGACGCTTGCAGAAAGATTTGTATCTTAGCATCTTTAGCTTACGGCAAGCACATCTACCCTGACGCAGTACACACAGAGGGTATTACAAACATCACTTTAGACGACGTTAAATACGCTGAAATCTGGGGCGGTGTAATCAAGCTCATCGGTAAGGTTAAACAGCTTCCTAACAAAAAGGTAGACATCGTTGTAGCACCGATGTTTATTCCTAACAAGAGCCAGCTTGCTAACATCGACGATGTATTCAACGGCATTATGGTTAGAGGCGACTGCACAGACGACGTAGTATTCTACGGCAAGGGTGCTGGCAAACTCCCGACAGCTTCCGCTGTTGTTGCTGACATCATCGACTGCGTAAAGCATCTTAAAAACAGAAAGTATCTTTTCTGGGCAGACTCAGACAACAGTTCTGTTATCGACTACAAAGAGTCAGTTACAGCTATGTACATCCGCACCGTTTCGGATGACAAAGCTTTTGCATATAATAAAGCCAAGGAGCTCTTTAATGACGTCCACGTCTTGGAGAACACCAAGGCTAAAGAAGGCGAACTCGCTTTCGTATGTGAGCCAATGGCTTACGCAACAATTCTTAACAACATTGATACTCTGAACGAGTGCGGAATCAAAGTATGTTCTGCAATTCGTATCGGAGATCTGTAAAGGAGCAAAAACACATGAGTTTAATTGTACAGAAGTTCGGCGGTAGCTCAGTAAAAGACGCTGAGCACGTAATGAACGTCGCAAGAGTTGTTACAGACACTTACAAAAAGGGTAACAACGTAGTCGTTGTAGTTTCCGCTCAGGGCGACACTACTGACGACCTTATCGAAAAAGCCGCAGAAATCAACGGCGACACAGCCCCATCAAAGCGTGAGATGGATATGCTTTTAGCTTCAGGCGAGCAGATTTCAATTTCACTTTTAGCTATGGCTATCCAGAAGCTCGGCTACCCTGCAGTGTCATTACTTGGCTGGCAGGCAGGCTTTAAGACAACATCATCACACACTTGGGCACGTATCCGCAAGGTTGACACAAGCCGTATCAAAAAGGAACTTGATCAGAAGAAAATCGTAATCGTTGCAGGCTTCCAAGGACTTTCACGTTACGACGACATCACAACTTTAGGTCGTGGCGGTTCTGATACATCTGCCGTTGCAATTGCTGCAGCTATGCACGCTGATTTGTGCCAGATTTACACCGACGTTGAGGGTGTATACACAGCAGACCCAAGAAAAATCAAGGGCGCTATCAAATTAAACGAAATTTCATACGACGAGATGTTGGAGCTTGCAACACTTGGTGCACAGGTTCTTAACAACCGCTCAGTTGAGATGGCTAAAAAATACAACATCGAGCTCGAAGTATTATCAAGCCTGACACAGAAGCCGGGCACTATCGTAAAGGAGAGACCAAAAATGGAAAAAATGCTTATTAGCGGCGTAGCTAAAGATACAAATGTAGCAAGAATCTCAGTAACATGCATCCCTGACAAGCCGGGCCTTGCATTCAAAATGTTCTCAAAGCTTTCAGCAAGAGACATCAACGTTGACATTATTCTCCAGTCAATTGGCAGAGATGGCACAAAGGACATCACATTCACAGTTCCAAAGGATAAGGGCGCTGAGGCTTTACAGATTGTTGAGAAGTTCGCGTCAGACAACGGCACAGGTGCTGTTCACTACGACGACAAGATTGCTAAGATTTCAATCGTTGGTGCAGGTATGGAGACACACGCAGGCGTTGCTTCAACAATGTTCGAGGCACTCTACGACAGACAGATTAACATCCAGATGATTTCAACATCAGAAATCAAGGTTTCTGTTCTTATTGACAAGCGTGACGCTGACCTCGCAGTTGAGGCTATCCACGACAAGTTCTTCCCTGAGAACGACTAATAATTCAGTTTTTGTTTTTACAAACCGAACAAGAGTACAACAGGCAGTTTAAAAAGACTGCCTGTTTTTCTTTGCTCAAATTAGTAGGAATCTGTATAACTAATTCACATAGCAAGATAGCCTGTTTCCCGATAAATTATAGTTTAGGTGAACAAAAAGCCTTCCCCGAGATTGGGGAAGGTGGCACCGATAGGTGACGGATGAGGTTGAAGGCGTTGATAGCTTAACAGTTAAATTGCTGTTATCAAGCGTTTTCACCTCATCAGTCTCGCAATACTCGACAGCTTCCCCTCAAGGGGAAGCCTTGGTTGGTCATTTGTGTGTAGTTACACAGATATAATGTATGATTTTCAGTACAATAAACTATAATTTACCATAACACAAAAAAGGTTAACCTGTGGTCGGCAGGTTAACCTTTTTTGCGGACTTTTTAGTCTTTTTGGTTTGTTCACATTATTTTTGGTTTGATTTATTCTCTCGATTTACCTTTACAGCAAATCGGGGTTAACTGATTTAAGTGTTTCAACAGCATCCTTAATTCTGTAAGACTCGTTTTTCTTGCACAAAAGGAGCACGCCGTCTTTTTCTACAACGATTAAATCCTCAACGCCTAAAAGCACTACCTTTTTAGTGTCTGGTGCAATTACGAGGTTATTTTTGCTGTCGATGTTTACTGTATCCTCACCGCAAAGATTGCCGTTTTTGTCAGTTTCAAAGGCTTTGAAAAATGCATCAAATCCGCCTAAATCTGACCAACCGACACTCATCTTAACAACTGCGGCACAATCTGTTTTTTCCATAACGCCGTAGTCGATTGAAGTGCCCACTTCGATTTTTGAGTAAGCTTCTTCTACTGATGAACTGCCGATAATTGCGTTGAATATATCTACAGCGTGCTTTTTTGCTTCACTCATAAACACACTTGAGTTAAACATAAAGATTCCGCTGTTCCAAAGATAACCGCTTTCAATAAACTCCTGTGCTTTTTCAAAGCTCGGCTTTTCCTTGAAATTCTTAACCTTAAAGCCGTTTAAAACCTCGTTGTCTGGTTCAATGTAGCCATACTCTGTGCTAGGGCTTGTTGGTGTCATACCAAAGGTGACGATGCTGTTTTCAGAAAGTTTTTCGGTATTTTTTATAATCGAAAGCATTTCGTTTTCATTTTCGATTTTGTGGTCAGACGGGAACACCAAAACATTGTCGTCACCGTTTTTACAAGCAACCTTCACGCCGTAAACAATAGCTGGCAGAGTGTTCTTGCCAACAGTTTCACATATTATATTTTCATCAGCATAGCCGTTACACAATGTTGCTGTCTGCTCTGTTACAAGCTCTTTGTAGCACGCATTTGTTACAACGAATATGCTGTTTTTGTCTGTCAGTTTCATTGCTCTTTTAAAGGTGGACTGAAAAAGAGTAAGACCGTCATTGTCAGGAATATCAGCGGTAAACTGCTTTGGACAGCTTTCTTTGCTCAAAGGCCACAGCCTTGAGCCTTTACCGCCTGCAAGAATCAGAACTTTCATACTGCACCTCACATATATGATAAAAGCTTTTCGCAGACTTTCTTTGTATCGTTTTTAATCTCATTGAGCTTGCTCACGTCAATGTCAGCGTTTGCTCTGTCTAAGAGCATCTTGTAGTCAAGGTTAATAACCTCGTCTGTTGTAAGGCTTGACGCTAAACGTCTTGACTTTAAAGTGTTGATTGTGTTCATATCGTCGTCAACGCCCTCTCGTTCAATCAGCAGTGTTTTAGAGTGAGCAACAACGCCCTCGGCTGAGGTACTCCAGCCTGCTTTTGCGATTACTAAATCAGCAGCGGCTACAAAGCTCTGGCTGTCTTTAATCTCATTAGGAAGTCTTACAAAGAGTATCTCAGGGTAAGCACACTCATTAAACTCAAGGCCCTCGGTGTAGAAAACAACACCGCTGAAATTCTTGATACTAACCTGTGGGAGCTCTGCGGATTTGCCAAGGCTCAGGTACAAAAATCCACCGCACTCCTTACCTGTTTTAGCTTTGTAAAGCTCATTATACTTGGTTCTGATTTCCTCTACACGGATGTCGTAAATCGGACGTGAAATAAGATAATCGCTGTAAAAAACCGTGCCGTCTTTTGCACCAACGAATGGCAGTGACAAATCGTAAGCGATAAAGTTGTTGCACTTTGAGTAAATCTCTTTGAAAGTCTCAACGATTTTTTCGTCAGCCTTAACGCTAATGTACTGGTCTGTCCAAGTGAAATTGCCAATCTCAACAAGCTCTACATCACACTTTTCTGCGACTAAACACGCAAACGCAGATACATCGGAAATAATAAGCTTTGTGCCCATCTCTTTGAGCTTTTCTGCTTCAATAACGCTCTGTGTTTTGTAAGACTGTAGCATTGCGTACACAACCTCGTTTGTCTTTTCAACGTCAACGGCTAAGCTGTTTTTCTTGTTAACAATTCCGACGTCAACCTTGTAGTCTGAAAAAGTAAGTCTTGGCAAAAACTCATCAAGATAAATTTTTGCGAACTCGTTTTGAGCCTTGCCTGTGCAGATATAAAGATTCAAATCTGTAGTTTTTAAGATGTGTTCAATTAACGCAAGGCTTCTTGTTAAGTGGCCAAAGCCGTGGCTTGAGATATAGAAAGCAATTTCACAGTTTTTCATATCAATTCTTCTTTCTGTTACTAAAGAGTATTTTACTTTGCAAGTTCTTTGATTGTATCTACTACTTTTTTAACCTGTTCTTCGGTAAGAGTACTGCCACAAGGGATGTTTAGCAGTGTGTCTGCGTACTTTTCAGCCTGAGTGATTTCGAATGTCTGGCAGTTTTCGTATGGCTTCTGCTTGTGCACAAGTCCCCAAACAGGTCTTGTCTGAATCTTACGCTCACTGAGCTTGTTCATCAGCTCTTCCCTGCTCATACCGTACTGCTCCTCGTCAACTAAAATTGAGAAGAACCAGTAGTTAGGTCTGCAGTTATCGCTAAATGGCAAAAGTGTGATACCCTTAACGTCTTTGAGCAGTTCTTTGTATAAGTTGTAGTTGTTTTCCTTAGTCTTTATAAAAGATTCAAGCTGTTCCATCTGTGCAATGCCGACAGCCGCCTGAATGTTGTTCATCATATAGTTGTAGCCGACGTTGTTGTGCTTGTAGCGTAAACCGTCGTCCTTAGCCTGAGCTGAAAGGTACATAACCTTGTCGGCTTTATCCTTGTCTTTAACTACAAGTGTACCACCGCTACCGCAGGTGATGATTTTGTTTGAATTGTAGGAGTACACACCGCAGTCGCCGAATGTGCCTGCATACTGACCCTTGAGCTTGCCGTCTGTGTAGTATGTGCCAAGAGCCTGAGCTGAGTCTTCAATTAAAACGAGCTTAAACTCTTTTGCAATGTCAACGATACTCTCCATATCAGCCATATTGCCAAAAACGTGAGTAACAACAACCGCCTTTATATGCTTGCCTGTTTTGTTGTTGATAAGTCCCTTGTCAGTAAGTGTGCACTGAGTCTGGCAGAAATGTCTAAGCTTTTTTGCATCCATACTGCCGTAGCGGTCGCAGTCCATAAAAATCGGCGTAGCGTTAACGTACTTGATGCAGTTTACTGACGCGATAAATGTAAGTGTCGGAGCGATAACCTCGTGGTCCTCGCCAATTTCGTTAATAATCAACGCCATATGCAAAGCTGATGTTGCGTTCTGCATTGGGATAGCGTTGTCGGCCTTAACGTAATCTTCTACAACATTCTGGAACTGTCCGACAAACGGACCTGTAATTGACACCCACTGGCTTTCTATTGCCTGTGTAACATATTTAATTTCGTTACCTCTTAAATTTGGCTCTGATAAGCTGATTTCAAACATTTCTAACCCTTCCTTTTTATAGCTCTATATAATTGTTTCCTACGCTGAGAATAACGTTTTCTCTTGTTCTTATTTCGCCCTTTGTTGTCACAAACTTGATGTTAACTGTCTTGTCGTTTTTAACGTTTTTAACTTCAAGTGTTGTGCCGTTTAATTTAAGCGAGATTTCCTCAAACTCGCCTTTTAAGTAGTTGTTTGTTTCGCCGTCGTCGATGTACCAGATGAATTCTTCACCCTTGCCATCAACTGACTCAGTCACAATGATTTCCTTTTCAGTAACAGTAACACTGCCCTCTTTTAAGAACACAGGGATGTTGTCCATAGTTACGTCTACTGTGATGCTACCACCCTTAACAGGCTCTAAAGTATTAAAGTCATACCACAAGCCGTCCGGCAAATACACATCTCTTTTTGTTGTTTCATTCATACTAGTAAATACAGGAGCAACGAGCAGGTTGTCACCAAAGTAGAACTGGTCGCTGATGTCAAAACATTTTTCGTCGTCAGGATGCTCCATATACATCGCACGCATCATCGGCACGCCGTTTTTGTATGTGCTGTAAGAACTACTGTAAATGTACGGCATAAGGTTGTTTCTCATATTAATAAGCTCACAACAGATGTCTGTTGTCTTGCCCTCAAAGCACCACGGTTCCCTAGGAGTCTTCTTGCCGTGAGTTCTAAACATCGGAGTAAAGGACGCAAACTGCATCCAACGTGTGTAAACCTCTTCGTTTGGAAGTTTGAGCTGGCTTAAAAATCCGCCTGCGTCGCTGCCCCAGTATGAGTAGCCTGTGATACCTGAGTTGATACCAAGGAGCACCTGCTTTTTGAGGTTAGTGAAAGTTGCCGAGCTGTCGCCTGACCAGATTGAAACGTTCATACCAGGTGTACCTGTGAAACCACAACGGCTCAAAACAAACATTCTGTAATCAGGGTAAGCCTTTGTAACAGCACCGTGGATAATCTTAATCCACTCGTGAGCAAAGTGCAGGTGGAATTCCTCTTCGCTGTAAGAGTTGAAGAACACCTGTGGCGGAACGTTCTCAGGTTCGCCAAGGTCGAGCCAGAAACCGTCAACACCCTTTTCTTTCATTTCAACGTACTTTTTGCCGAGAATCTTCTCTGCGTTTTCTGACAGCGGATTTATAACCGAGCCGTACAGGTCATCTCTGCACCACCAGTCACCCCAAACAGCTGTCTGTGGCTTTGTAACCTCTTTTGTACGCTTAGCAAAAACGTCGTTTTCGTCAAGCTCTTTGTAGTTTTTACTTTCGCAAGTGAAAAACGGCTGAGAGATAGTGAGCAGCTTTATGTTTCGCTTTTTAAGCTCTTTTATCATTTCTTCATAGTGTGGGAAATTCTCTCTGTTCCAGTCCAAATCGCCCATTCTCTTGTACCAGTGCAAATCAATTACAATCGCACTTACTTTTAAGTTGTGCTTGTCAATCTGCTCTAAAAGCTCGTAGATTTCCTGTTCATTCTGGTAGCCAAACTTTGACTGAATGTAACCAAAGGTCCACTGTGGCATAAGCGACTTTGAAGATGAAAAATCATAGAATCTTGACACAACCTTCTTTGGTGTAGCTTCTACGAACATATAACAGTCAAAGTAGAGCTGTTTTGTAGTGTAAGTAACGCTGTCATCAGTAAAGCTGAAACTATCGTTGCCGTTAGCGTTGTAGTACACAGCGTAGCCTGTGTTTGTAAAGTAGAACGGAATGTAAAGCTGAGCCTGATTGCCTAAGTCAGCGGTGTGGTAGAGCTTGAAACTGTTGTTGTTTAAAGTAAGTGTATCAGCGGCTTCACCCATACCCATAAACTTGTACTGACCAAAGTATGTACGCTTTTCAACAAGTTCTTGAACAAAACCGACTCTGTCCCAGGTGTTTTCGATAGCAACAAAAGTACCGTTTTTGTCGTAGCTTATTTCGATTTCTGATTTGTAGACAGGGTTTTCGTTTTTATCAAGAAGAGTATAACCGTTCTCATTTTTTACGATGAAGAAATCACCCACAGCGGTTTTGTCGCTTTCGATAATCTTAGCATCCTTTGGCTCTTTTTTTAGGTTGAACGGATACTCATTTATCTCTTCGTCTTTAATACTGCACTTTATTCTGAGATAATCTCCCTCAGTTAAGTAAGCTTCCACATTTATATTATTATCTGTTGTAAACATTAATTTTCTACCCATAATTTGTTACCTCCTACATTTATTACACTTTTATATCACTAACAATGTTAGTAGCCCATTCAAATTTTCTGTACTTATAAAATCCAAGCACAATTCTTACAAGTTCTTCCATAGTCAGCATTGCAAACACAATGTAAACCGGTAAATCAAGAACGAAAGTTCCCAGCAATGCAAGCGGAATTCCTACACACCAAGGTCCGATTATGTCAAGCAGTAAAACAAACTTTGTTTCTCCGCCACACTGGATGATTCCCTGCGAGATAACCATATTGAGAACCTTGAAAGTAAGATAAAACGCTGAAACAAGCACCAGCATCAAAGAGTAGAACTGCACCTGTTCAGACACGTTGTACATTGAAACGTACACCTGTGAAAAGCCTGCAAGAACTGCCGAAATAGCGATTGAAAGAACTGTTGTGACACGCACAATGCTTTTTGAAAAAGAAATTGCAGTGTCGATGTGTTTTTCTCCAAGCTCGTTGCCCAAAATGATAGCCGAAGCACTTGCCATACCGTTGAAAAGTCCGATTGAAAATCCCTGTATCGGGAACATAATCGAAATAGCGGCGATTGCGTCTGCACCCATCTGACCGTAAATTACTGAGTAAACGGTGTCTGCAACCGCAAACATAACGTTCATCAAAAGCAACGGAAACATTGTGTGGCAGTAAGCTTTTTTAAACTGAGCATCCACCTTCAATGTTAAAATTCTGAAAATGTTAAATTTAAATTCGTGTCTGTTTGATATGTAAACAAAGCCTGCCAAAAGCAAAGCCTCAATTATTCTTGCTAAAAGTGTTGCAATAGCAGCACCGACAAAGCCCATAGCAGGGATAAAAGCAAAACCGAAAATGAAAACTGCATTCAAAATCGTGTTCATAATAACGCTTACTATACCGCACACCATCGGTGCTTTAACGTGCTTTGTAGAACGGAGCACTGTCTGGAACATACAGGAGAAGAACACCGGCACAGCGCTTAGTGCGTAGATTTTCTGAACCATAGCGCTTGTCCTTATAATGTCGCTTTCGCTTGCAAACAAACTCACGCTTTGTGTTGGCAGGAAAAACGCAACAAAAAGGTAAATAAAGAGTGTAAATAAGCCAACAAGAAACGGAATTTTAAACGCTTTTTCAATGCTTTCTTTTTTCTTGCTACCCCACAGCTGTGTTACGTAAATCGAAGTCGCACCAACTAAAGCCATAATAATGAAGTAAAAAATGCTGTAAATTCGGTTGCCGACAGTGATAGAAGCGATAGCGTTTTCGCTGAGCTGACCAACCATAAGCTCGTCTACAATCGGGAGCAAAGACTGCATCAGACATTGCAACGTAATCGGTAAACCAACAATAACCAGCTGTTTATATAAATTCTTTTTGTTTTCCATAGTGTTACCTTCTTATAATGTCGTTTTCGTATGCCCAGTTGATTGTTTTCTCAAGTCCTCTGTAAAGCGGTGTAAACTCAAATTCACCCAAGTGCTCTTTCATTTTTGTGCTGTCAAGACACTTTCTTATGTATCCCTCAGGCTTATCCGTATCCCAGTGAATCTGAGCCCTGTAGCCTGTAAGCATCGCGATAAACTCTGCAAGCTCTACGATAGGGGTTTCAGTGTCTGTTGCGATGTTTAACGGCTGTGTGCTGTCGTAGTAAATAAACGCTCGTGTAATCAGCTCGCACAAATCGTCAATGTAAATGAACTCTCGTGTTGCCCTGCCTGTGCCCCATAAAGTGACCTCAGACCCATCTTTAACAGCGTTTGCAAACTTCTTGATAAGCGACGGAATAACATGACCTGATTCTTCATCAAAGTGGTCGTTAACTCCGTAGGCGTTTGCAGGAATCAGATAAATAAAATCTTGACCATACTGCTGTTTGTATGACAAACACTGCTGATAAAAGGCACGCTTGATTATTCCGTACGGAGCGTTTGTTTCCTGAGGATAACCGTTGAACAAATCCGACTCCCTAAACGGAACGGACGCCCTGTCAGGATAAGAGCAGTTGGTGCCGATTGCGACTAACTTCTTGACATTGTGCTTGACACACTCGTCTAAAACAAAGGTGCACATAAGCAGATTTTCGTAGTAGTAATCCGCAGGATGTGCCTTGATGTCAGCAATTCCGCCAACCTTTGCTGCAAAATGGAACACGTAATCAGGTTCTACGTCACAAAAAAGCTTTTCTACCTCTTCCCTTTTTGTCAGGTCGTAGTCCTTGCTACCCACAGCAACGACATTTGTAAAGCCGTTTGATTTTAAATTTTTAACAAGAGCAGACCCCAGAAAACCTGTGCCACCGGTAACGAGCACCTTACTGCTTTTCATATATATCAATCCTTTTTACTTACTTTATAATTACTTTTCAAGCTCAAGGTCGTTTTTGACCATAGCTTCAACCAAACCCTTAAGGTCTGTTTTTGGCTCCCAGCCTAAAGTTTTTCTTGCCTTTGTGCTGTCGCCTACCAAAAGCTCAACCTCTGCCGGTCTGTAAAACTCTTCTGAAACTCTTATAAGCACTTTGCCTGTGTTTTTGTCAACACCGATTTCGCTAACACCTTCGCCCTGCCACTCTATTTCGTAGCCGGCTGCAAAGAACGCCTGTGTAACAAACTCTCTTACTGTATATGTCTTGCCTGTTGCAACAACAAAGTCGTCTGGTTTGTCCTGCTGGAGCATCATCCACATAGCTTCAACGTAATCTCTTGAGTGACCCCAGTCACGCTTAGCGTTTAAGTTACCAAGGTACAGGCAATCAGTCTTACCGTACTTGATTTTTGCAATTGTGTTTGTAATCTTTCTTGTGACGAACTCCTTGCCTCTGCGTTCGGATTCGTGGTTAAACAGAATACCGCAGGAAACAAACATTGAGTAGCTTTCTCTGTAGTTTCTGCAAATCCAGTAAGCGTACAGCTTTGACACACCGTACGGACTGCGTGGATAAAACGGAGTTGTTTCTCTTTGTGGAATTTCCTGAACCTTGCCAAACATCTCGCTTGTTGCAGCCTGATATATTTTAGCCTGTGGCTTTACAATTCTGACCGCTTCAAGCAGGTTTGTAACGCCAATGCCGTCAACCTCGTTTGTAAACAACGGCTCTGACCACGAAATGCCGACAAATGACTGAGCAGCAAGGTTGTAAACCTCATCAGCCTGACTTATCTGCATCGCTTTGATAAGCGAAACAATGTCGCCCATATCGCCGTAAATAAAGTGAATTTTATCTGCAAGATGTTTAACGTTTCCGTACTCAGATGTACTCTTACGTCTGATTAAACCGTAAACCTCGTAGCCTTTTTCAAGCAAAAACTCTGAAAGATAGCTTCCGTCCTGTCCTGTAATACCTGTAATTAATGCTCTTTTCATGTTATACCTCTCCTTAATTTTTTTGGTGATACTTTTTTAATACATACAAACGGTACCCTTACATATTGGAAACCAAAATCAGGCAATCACCTTTTACACTTACATTTTTGTCGCCTGCTGTAATGAAAATTGTATCTCCCGCATTAAACTTGATTGACATTGAATCGTCTTCGATTTCGCCACAGCCGTCAACAACGGTAAGGGCTAAAAACGACTCATCGGTAACCTTTATATCGGCCTGAGTTTTAATGTCATATCTTGTTGTTTTAAAGTATTTGCAATCAGCCAAAAGCTGACTTGTGTAACCATCGTAAACCTGAGCCTTGTAGCTGTTTTTCTTGTCGTCGTTCTTCTTTGTATTAACAACGTCGAGTGCCTTGTCAATGTGAAGCTCTCTGGTGTTGCCGTTGCTGTCTTTTCTGTCGTAGTCATAAAGTCTGTATGTGCTGTTTGAATTTTGCTGAATCTCACACACAACAATTCCGCTACCGATAGCGTGGATTGTACCCGGCTCAACGAAGAACACGTCGTTTTTCTTAACATACACCTTGTTTAAAATGTCTGTGATTGTGTTGTTCTCTACTCTGTGCTTGATTTCTTCCTTTGTTGTGTCCTCTTTAAGACCGTAGTAGATGTAAGCGTTTTCTTTGCAGTCAACAACGTACCACATCTCAGCTTTACCCAAGCCGTCCTCAACTCTCTTTGCGTAGTTGTCGTCAGGATGAATCTGAACAGACAGCTTTTTGTTAGCATCAATGAACTTTATAAGCAGTGGGAACTTTTCGTTTTCGCAGTACTTTCTGCCCAAAGCCTCCTTGCCAACGTTTTTGAGGAATTCATCAAATGTTTCTCCCGAAAAACAACCTGTCGCGATTTTGCACAAACCGTCATCATTAGCGGACAGCTCCCAGCTTTCAGCAACCTTGCTGAGGTCGCATTTCTTATCGTATTTATCTTTCAGTGTAGAGCCACCCCAGAGGTAATCTTTGTAAGCAGGCTCCAGTTTGAACATATCCTCAATAATAAGAGGTTTATTTCCTAACTTTTTGTAGCCTGTAATCATTTGAATCTCTCCTTTTTTACTGTATATCAAAAAAACTTTTCTAAATCTATTTTAATATCTTCTATTCTTTTCTGTGCTTCTTCTTCACTTTGAGCCTTGATTGATGTGTACATCTTGATTTTTGGCTCTGTGCCCGAAGGTCGTAAACAGAAAAAGCTGTCGTCTTCAAGTTTAAAATACAAAACATCGGATTTGTTAAGCGATATTTCTTTTTGTGTACCTGTGCTCAGATTAAGCTCTTTTTGTGTGAGGTAATCCTTGATTGATACAACCTTTTCGTTACCAAGCGTTGTTGGCTTTTCTTTTCTCACTTTTTCCATAATTGTGCGGATTTTGTTTGCTCCTTGTACACCTTCCATAACAATGTAGCTTAAGTCTTCTTTAAAGTAACCGTAAGTTTTGTACATCTGGTTTAATACGTCGCACAGGGTTTTGCCCTGCTTTTTGTAGTAAGCACACATATCACACAAAAGCTTTGTTGAGCTTACTGCGTCTTTATCTCTCACAAAAGTATCGGCAAGGTAGCCGTAGCTTTCTTCTGCACCGAAAATGTAACTTTTGCTTGAGTTTTCTTCAAACTCGTTTATCTTTTCGCCGATGTATTTAAAGCCTGTAAGCACCTGTACAACATCAACCGAGTATCTTCTCGCGATTGCACAAAGCATATTTGTTGTAACGATTGTTTTGACAATCACAGGATTTTCCGGCATCGACTGAGCCTTGCTCTTTTGCGATAAAATAAACTGTGCCATCAGACACGCAACCATATTTCCGTTAAAGCTTACATACTCTGAGTTTTCGTTTTTAACGTAAACACCCAATCTGTCGGCGTCAGGGTCGGTTGCAAGAACAATGTCAGCGTCTTTCTTTTTTGCAAGCCTTAACGCATATTCAAACGCTGAGCGTTCCTCAGGATTAGGTGACTTTACTGTTGAAAAATTAGAGTCAGGTTCTCTTTGTTCTTCTACAACAAAGACGTTTTCATATCCGCTTTCCTTTAATATTCTTGTCACAGGAATGTTTCCTGTGCCGTGTAGCGGTGTGTAAACAATTCTCAAGTCTTTCTTTACTTGTGTTAAGTCTTCGTCAGTGAATTTCATCTTCTTAACACGCTCTATGAACTCTCTGTCTATTTCTTCATTAAGCTCACAAAGCAGTCCGTTTGCCTTTGCTAAAGCTTTGTCAACTGTCTTTATCGCTTTGTAAGACTCAACCGCGTTGACACAATCGATAAGCTGTTTGTCAAACGGCGGTGTCACCTGACAACCTGAACCAAGGTAAACCTTGTAGCCGTTGTACTGGGATGGATTGTGACTTGCTGTGATTACCACTCCTGCTGTGCAGTTAAGCTGTCTTACTGCGAATGAAAGCTCAGGAGTTGGTGTGAGCTTTTCAAACAAGTAAGCCTTGATTCCGTTTGCCGCAAAGCAAAGAGCGGTTTCTTTTGCAAACTCCTGTGACATCTTTCTGCTGTCGTAAGCAATCGCTACGCTTTTGTTGTCAGCGTAAGTTTTGTTTATATAGTCTGCTATTCCCTGAGTAGCCTTTCGTACGGTGTAAATGTTCATTCTGTTACATCCAGCACCAAGCAAGCCTCTTAGTCCGCCTGTTCCAAACTCAAGCTCTTTGTAAAATCTGTCCTCGATTTCCTTTTCGTTATCTTTAATAGAAAGGAGCTCTTGTCTTGTTTGTTCATCAAAGTATTCGTCTGTACACCATAGTCTGTATTTTTCCATATAACTCATATCGGCTACCCTCTTTTCCTGTTAAATAATTTGCAGGTATTAATCTGCCACAACTCAGTGCGTTTTGTAACATTCAAACTTGCAACGGTAATTTGCACAAAATTTAAAAATGTTTTTGTTTAATATATCCCATCCTAGAATATTACTACAGCATTTTATACAATTTAGCTGTAAGCTTATTGTGCCAAATAACCATAATTGTTTTGTTAAGAATTTACAATCGGAAGTATAATCAAAATATAGTGTGAAAAACCGAATTTCGACGCAAACAAGGACTAAATGTGCACAAAGCGGAAAAAGTTGTCGTTTCGTGCTCAAAAAAAGGCTATGCATTTGGCATATATTATCAGGCGTCTTACTAATAACAATGCAGTGCTCAACCGTATGTACAGGCTTAATACAAATGCTAAATGTGAGTGTGCAGATACATTTCAGGTATGAGCTTTGCGATATCGACCAACGAGTAACAACTTAAAAAGAATTAATTTATCTTTGATTTACTTATCTTTACTTATCTTTTATTTTCTTTAATTAGTCCGCCCAAAGTCCGCCGAAAATCCGCCCAAAGCTTTTATTATATCCGTCTTTAATTCGTACTCTTTTGATTGGTTTACAATAAGCTTTGACAGCTCATTCTGATACAAACTGTCGGTCTTTTTTGACGGCTGAATATGGTTGTGCAGGTTCCAGTGCTTAATCACAAACATCTTGTCAACCCGCATTACAAAGCCGTTTTCGATAAGTTCATCAAAATACTTTTTCTGCTTTTTGAGTAATCGCATAACAGCCGTCGGATTAATAATCACTCCTTCGTCATCGCTGTGAAGAATAAGCCCGAAGTAAAGCACCTTTGACTTGTCATTCAAATTCAAAAATTTCTCATCTTCAAACAAATCCACACTAAAACATCTTCTTTTTGCCATAAAAGTCATCTCCAATTTAAAATTAATTTCTACTTAAGAGCAAAAGCCCTTCCACTTAAAGCTCAAAAAACAGAAAAAATTGCATAAAAGTATGCAATTTCCTGAAAAAAAGTTTTATTAATCTTGAAAAAATGCTGTCAAATTATTGAAACCATAAGTAATTTGTGCTTTAATCACTTAGTAGAATTTGCGGACAAACATAGAAATACCGGTGCAAATTTTTGAGGGGATACTTATGACACAGACTACAAAAGAAGTTTTTGAAAAATATCAGGTTAGAAAGTCAAAAAAGCAACGCAAAGCATTTATTGAATATGTAAAAGGCGTTTGCGAAAAATACGGCTACGATGTAAAAACCGAAAAAGGCTATTTTGGTGCAAAAAACATCATCGTAGGTGACGTAGACAAAGCAAAGGTGCTTTACACTGCTCACTACGACACCTGTGCAAGACTTTTCTTTCCTAACTTCATCACACCGAAGAACTTTTTCATTTACCTTATATATCAGTTTTTGATTGTTGCAGGCTTTGTTGCTGTTGCGGTCTTTTTTGGTATATTGTCAAGCGTAATACTTACATACTGCGGTGCAAGCGAATACGGAGTAATAGAAATCAGCAAAGACATTTCGCTGATTGTTTACTTTTTGATGCTGTTTCTGATGATTTTCGGCCCTGCTAACAAGCACACTGCAAACGACAACACCTCGGGTGTAACAACCTTGCTTGATATAATGACAACGCTTAATGACGAGCAAAAAGACAAGGTGGCTTTTATTTTCTTTGATTTGGAAGAAGCTGGACTTTTCGGTTCGTCGACGTTTGCGTCAAAGCACAAAAACATAGCGCAAAGCAAACTCGTCATAAACTTTGACTGCGTATCAGACGGCAAAACAATTCTCTTTGCTTTGAAGAAAACCACAAAAAAGCACAAAGAGCTTTTGCAAAACGTGTTTAAGTCAAACGAAACAATCACAGTTGACATTGCAGACAAAGGCGTGTTCTATCCGTCCGACAATATGAGCTTCAAAGAAGGCATCGGAGTTGCCGCTCTCAAAACCTTCAAGAACACCAAAACACTTTATATGGACCGCATCCACACTTCAAAAGACACAGTCTATGATGAAGAAAATATCTCTTACCTTGTCGACGGTTCAATCAAACTTTTAGAACTTTTGTAAAACAGCAACAAAAAAAGCCTGAGTGATAAAACTCAGGCTTTTCTTATTGATATATCCCGTTAATCTGCTTTAAATCAAGGTAAGCTGTTTCGCCCTCAACGCCAACAGTAAGTCCGTTTTCAGGCTCACCATCTTTGAGTATTGCGTACACCCAGACTTTATTATTCGAGCCTGAATGTGGTCTTAGCTCATAATCTCTGATATAAGTAAACGGTTCACAGTAATCAAGCTCAACATTTATATCCTGTGGCTTCTTGTCTGTATCTACAACCACGGTGTAGAATGTCTTGTCTGTAAGGCTGTTGTATTTTGCCTTACATCTGTCAACAAGGCATCCGCCTGCCTTATAATAATAATCGTCACATCCGTAGTCAACAAAACTGTACTTACCCTGTATCTTAGTAAGAGAATAAAGCTGATACTCTTTATCAAGCACAAATACGCAGTCATCATAATCGCTCACGCTGATGCCATCAGTATCAATGAATTTGTAGGACAGTGCATCTTCCACGCTACAAAATGTCATATACTTTGCTTCAAACGGATACTTACACAAAAGCAACAGCATAGTAAGAAACACAAAAAGCAATACAAAAACGCACACTTTTAATACAGTGTTTCGCTTTCTCACTTTGACACGTTCGTCATCACAGGTGCAATCTGATGGATTGTGAGCACTGAGATATCGCTTTAATGTCCTGATACTAAGCAGTAAAACAAGACCGAAAGCAAAAGCTACAAATACACCTCTATAAATGTAAAACATTCTACCTCTCCTAACACACAGAAGTTTATACAATTATTATACAGCGCCCACTTTCAAAGTCAACAAATCACCACTTTTAAAAACCGCATAAACAAGCCGTTTTTACAATATCAACTAAAATTCAACATTGATTTTGTTGACCTGTAGCACAAGTTTTTCTATAATAAAATCGTAAAAGGAGAGATCACTATGAACGACTACAAATTTGGAAACTTCCTTTGTATGCTCAGAGAAAAAAAGGGCTACACCCAAGCGGACATAGCAAGAGAAATGGGAGTCACCCCTGCCGCTGTTTCCAAATGGGAGAACGGCGAATCAAAGCCGAGGGTTAATGTTTTGTTCAAACTCGCAAATACGCTTGATGTTCGAGCAGAAGAACTGATTGAGGGCAGATACATACCACAGGAAACCCTGGACCAAAACGCAGTGAAGCTGATATCAGACCGCTACGAGTATCTTCGTCGAACCGACTCCTACACCACCGCAAAGGTTAAGTTCAAGCGAATACTGGCGTTTCTTATCGACTGGAACATAGCAGGACTGATTGTACTCGCTCTTTTGTTGAGTCTCTTCGTTTTTTATGACAAGCTGGGTCTGATGAGTGATGGGGTCATTGCTCCTGTGGGTTTTTTGACAATGCTTTTATACCCTGTTTTAGTTATTATGCGTGATTTTATGTGGGGTGGCAGAAGTCTGGGTAAGCGCATCACGGGACTGGTTATACTGGATTTAAACACCGCTTCTATGCCTAAGAAGTCTAAACTTTTATTGCGTGACCTGTTCTTCTTTCTGCAAAACATAGACGGTATTGTTATGCTGGTATCAGGCAAGTCAATCGGTGACTATGTTGCACATACCGTGGTTGTGCAGACAAGCGACCTTGGTAAGACGCTACATTCGCTCAACCCGATTAATGCAGAAGAAGTAAACAAAAAGCCTGCTGATGTTTATAGCGACAACACATCACCTGTGCCGTATACGACAACAGCAGATAACGCTCCTACTCATTCAATAGAACAGCTAAGCAGTTACACTCCGCCCAAAAATAACACCAAGCGAAATATTGCACTAGCCGTGGTTTCTGTTATATTAGCCATACTGATGCTGTTCTTAATAATTTCTTTTGCTTTAGGAATGAGCAGAAATACCGACGAGTACCAGCTGGCATACGACTATATGGTAAACAGCGAACTGATGCAAAGTAAGGGCTACAGCGAAAACAAAATTCATCACTGCAAATACAGCTCTCGCACATACACATCAGCAGACGGGATTTCAGAATATCGCACCGAAATCGGATTTCGAGTAGGTTTTAGCACATACACGGTAGTGCTACACAAAGACGAAACAGACAACTGGTACGTCTGTGACGAATGCACAGATTTTAAATAAGATACAACAAACGCCACGGTTTTATTCTCACCGTGGCGTTATTACTATATTGATATATTCTTCTGCCTATGAGCAGGGTATAGTTTTGTAACGAATAGCTTTTAGTAACCAGTGGTCACCTGCGATTAATATTACTCCCTGTTTTTGAGAGCCAAGTCAAGTTTAATTTTCTTAACCTTTCTGTACTCGAAGAAAGCAATCACACAGTACGAAACGATACCGCACAAAGCCATTTTGATAAATGTATCAAACGGCACGAAATACGGCAGATAGCCAGGATACTGAGTAAGCATTGTATCGCACAGGTACTTCATCAGGTAGTTAACAACAGGGATTGTGAGCACTATTGACAGCACAACCACAATACTTGTAGACAAAATGTACAGCGAGCTTGTTTCAGAGTCTTTGTAACCGAGCACCTTAGTCATAGAAATTGACTGAGCGTTCTTCTCGATAATAATCTTTGACAACAGATAGATAATCAGCATAAACATCAGTATACCGAAACCTGACAGCAAGCCCATCAGCGAACCCATTGATGTCTGCATCTGACGTGATGTTTTTGTAAGGTCATCCTCGGTGATTTTTGTAGCAATGAACTCTTCGTCAATGTCGAGGATTTCTTCGTCACAAAGATAGCCGTTGTAATAACCGCTGTCAAAATCGAAAGTCTCACAGAACATCTCATCACTCATAAACACAGCAATAGCACCGGGATAGTAGTAAATACCGTCAACTGTAAACTTATATTCGTCTTCGCCGTAGCTTTCCTTTAAAGTGAGGGTGTCGCCCTTGTTAACGTCGAACTTTTCGGACAAAGCGTTTGAAATGTAAACGCCGTCACCGCTCAAGTCAACATCAACATATTTGCTGTTATCTGTAATACCGTAAACAGAAACGTTCTCGCTTTTAAGCTTACCTTCTAATGTTTCAAGCGAGGTGACAGAGAACTTCTCAGCACTCTTGACATCAGTTTCTACAGGAGCTTTGAGCACGTACTGATAATCACACACCATATTGGAAACAATCTCGTTTTGGTAGTTATCAATAACAGCTGGCAAAGCCATACCGAACAGCAGAATTACGTTAGCAAGAAACACACCAAAAACAATCATAATGTAGTTTGGCATATTCTGTAAAATAACTCTTAGTCTGTATCTGAACATAATCGGGAGCTTGTGACTTAATTTCAAAGCCCTTTTGCTCATACTCATAGACAAATCTCTGCGTAAGAATTTCAACGGAGAAAGTCTTAATTTGTTACACAGAATAACAAAGTTGATAATAAACATTATTACAACAGGAATAACTGTTGTGAGCAGGAAAGCCTCCATATTCCATACAGTTTCGTATGTCGGCAAGCTGAATGATGAGTAATACATCGAAGCAGCCACATTTTTAAACACGGTATATCCGAGCACGTTACCCACAATAGCCGAAACAACAATTACAATCATCGGCATTGTCATATAGTGGGCGATTATCTCACGCTTTTTGTAACCCGAAGCTCGAAGCGTTCCGATAACAGCAGCTTCCTTTATAATAGTATTGCTTGTAGTGATAGCAAAAATGAAAGCGATTATCAGCACAACAATGTATAAGAACATAATAACAATGTTTTTGTCGTTACCAAGGTCGTTGCCAACCATATTGAAAGCCATATTTGAGTAACCCGGAATAAAGCTGACAGGTAAGGTGTGCTCAGCGATAATTTCAATCACATCGTCGCACATTTCTTTAGCCTGTGTATCATCCTTTGGCTCATCATCAAAAGTGAACGAATAGCAGTAGTGCATATTATCTTCACTCAAGCTCTCAAAGTCCTCGTTCGTCACTGTAGCTACGCCGAACTTAACTGAGTCAAACATCATATCCGACGGACTTGAATAAAGAGCTGTGTAGTCAGAAAACGAAACTAAACCCGAAACTTTGTAACCCTTTGAATCAATTACAATGGAGTCGCCAACCTCGATATCGTTGTTGTCAGCGTACATTCTGTCAACAGCAATCTCGCCGTTTTCATCAGGAAGCGAACCTTCCATAACACAGATTTTGTTAACATCCTCGCGGTTTTTAAAGATTCTCAAAGTTGAATCAACGTTGCCTGTTTCTTTCTCAACATAGAAGTTTTCAAAAAGCTCTACACCGCTGTTTTCAAGCTCAGTTTGAAGCTGGTCTGTACACTCAGCGTACAGCTCAAAGTTACCGTCTTCAATGTTGTATTTTTCAAAGCTTTCATCGTTTGCTTTAATCATACTGCTTGAAGCAACCAAAAAGCCCGACACAAAGCCGATGACTGATATCATAAAAATAAAGATTACAAGGTACTTTGAAAATTCGCTTTTAAATTCTCTTTTTAATCTTTTCAAAAGTGGATTTTTCATTTTTGCCCCTCCTTACCAGTCAAGCTCTGTAGCTGAAATTTTGCTGTCGTTAAGCCTATTGCTACGAATAACACCATCTCGAAGTTTTACAACTCTGTCAGCCATATACTTGATAGCGTCGTTGTGAGTTACCATAATGATTGTGTTGCCGTACTTTTTGTTAACGTCTTCAATAAGCTTTAAAATCTCCTTTGAAGTGTTGTAGTCAAGAGCGCCTGTCGGCTCGTCGCACATAAGCACATCAGGGTTTTTGACAATCGCTCTGCCGATAGCAGTACGCTGCTGCTGACCACCGGAAAGCTGGTTTGGAAGCTTGTGCTGATGCTCAAAAAGACCGAGTGTTTTTAGTAACTCGTCAACATCAAGCGGATTATCTGAGAGATAAGCACCAACCTCAATGTTCTCTCTTACTGTAAGGTTTGGAATAAGATTGTACATCTGGAACACATAGCCCAAGTGTTTTCTTCTGTAATTGGTGAGCTCTTTCTCGTTCATTTCCTCAATTTTCTCACCGTCAACGCTGATGTAACCGCTGTCAGCGTAATCAATACCACCGATGATGTTAAGCAAAGTAGATTTACCCGAACCTGATGGACCAAGCAATACGCAAAACTCGCCTTTGTGGAGCTGTAAATCGATGCCCTTTAACACATCAACTCTGCTGTCTCCCTCACCGAAGTGCTTTTTAATACCTTTGATTTCGATAAACATAATTCTTCTCCTCGTTTTGTTTTACTAAAACAAAAACCCAAGCACAGCGTTTGCTATACTTGGGTAAAAAAATCGATATAGGTAGACTCCATGCACAGCAAAAGTGTACATGAGTCTGGCAATTTAAAACAAGCCAGACAGTTTAACAACTGCCAGGATGTTGACTTGCTACGGCTTAGCCGCCTGCTACTCCCTCATAGGTATTTGATTTGACCGTAGTTTACCACGCAAAAAAGCATTTGTCAACTAGAAAGTTAATAAATTGTTCATATTTGTGAAAAGTGATAACATTTACTTATCACATCCGCTTGACTTTTGTGTTATGCTACCATATACTTATTTTACAAACTATAGAATACAACTATAAAAGGTGAACCTTATGCTTGATTACAACACAACCAGTGTAAAAACACGCAGAGTTTTTGCGTTTTTACTTGATGGATTTTTGAGCTTTGCTCTGGTTTTTGCTGTAATTATTACTGTCGTTGTTATACTTGGTAGCAGTGGCAACATCGACCTCATGACAGAAACTCTGATAAATCAAATACTGAACAAATACGGCGTTTTACTGTTACTTCGAGACTTTTTGTTTGGTGGTACAAGTCTAGGAAAACGCATCTTTCGCTTGCGTGTAATTGACTGTGCAACTCATAAAAAGCCGCCTGTTTTAAAAAGAATCCTGCGCTGTCTTTTTTTCTTCATTCTTCCTGTTGAAGCAATCTCGATACTTGTCGAGGGAAAGTCACTTGGCGACAGGGTGGCAAACACTATCGTAGTTTCCAAAAAGCAGGTAAATAGTTCACCCGACCTTAGCTTAGACGGCAACACCACACCAAATAACACAGATACAGACAGCACCAAAACCACTCCCGATACAGACTCAGAGTCAACAAAAATGAAACGTGTTATTATTACGGGGGCTGTGTTTGTTTTTGCTATAATCGCATTTTTAGCATTGATTTGTTTTGGCTGGTACTCAACTTTATAGATAGCAAACAACGCCACGGTATAGACCCGTGGCGTTTTCTGTTATCTGCAAGAGTATTAAGTTGTTATGCTAAATACGGTTAGTTTTGATGCAAAAATCAGAACAAGCCTGAAATAACACCGTTTTCGTCAACGTCGATTATCTCAGCAGCAGGAACCTTTGGAAGACCCGGCATTGTCATAATATCGCCTGTTAAAACTACAACGAAACCTGCACCGGCTGATACTTTAACATTCTTAACCTCAATGTCAAAATTCTCAGGTGCACCGAGCTTTGTAGCATCGTCAGAGAAGCTGTACTGAGTTTTTGCGATACATACAGGAATCTTGTCAAAGCCGTTCTTTGTTAAGTCTGCAATCTGCTTTTTAGCCTGCTTTGAGTAAAGAACATTATTTCCGCGGTAAACGTTTCTGACAATTGCCTGAATTTTATCTTCAATTGTGCCGTCAAGCTCATATGAGAATGTAAAGTTAGAGCTGTCCTCTTCTTCACAAAGACGGATAACCTCTTTAGCAAGCTCAATACCGCCCTGACCACCTTCAGCCCATACGTTAGAAAGAATAACGTTAACGCCGAGCTTTTTGCACTCTTCAATTACAAGCTCAACCTCAGCGTCTGTATCGGTTGGGAAACGGTTAACAGCAACAACAGATGGAAGCTTGTACACGTCTTTAATATTAGAAACATGGCGTAAAAGGTTAGGAATACCTGCTTTAAGAGCCTCTAAGTTTTCGCCGTTTAATTCTGTCTTTGGAACACCGCCGTGCATCTTGAGAGCACGGATTGTAGCAACGATAACAACTGCTGATGGGTTAAGACCTGCATATCTGCACTTGATGTCAAGGAACTTTTCAGCACCTAAGTCAGCACCGAAACCAGCCTCTGTGATAGCGTAATCAGCGAGCTTCATCGCCATTTTTGTAGCGATAACAGAGTTGCAGCCGTGAGCAATGTTAGCAAACGGACCACCGTGAACAAGAGCAGGAGTTCTCTCTAAAGTC
>JAFUOM010000062.1 GCA_017481885.1 Ruminococcus sp. | reverse complement strand
TCGAAGTGCTTTCAAAAGCAGATACATTTGCATTTGATAAAACAGGAACACTGACAACAGGCAAAATGTCTGTAACAGAAATCGTAGCATATGATGGATATAGTCAAGACGAAGTTCTTAAAATTGCCGCATCGGTTGAAAGTATGTCAAGTCATCCTATTGCTCAGGCGATTATCAGCAAAGCAAAAGAAAAAGGTATCTCCCCTATCACTTTGTCTAACCACTCAGAAAAAGCAGGCTTCGGTGTAACTGCTATTATGGACAGTCAGCTTGTATCCTGCGGAGGCTTTGATGATAAAGAAAAAGGTACATTTGTGAAAATCAATTCAAAAGTTATTGGTATCATCAAAGTATCTGACACAGTTAGAAAAGAAGCACCGTTAATTCTAGACTCGCTCAGAAAACTCGGAATAAAGAATAACATTATGCTCACAGGCGACAACGAAAACAATGCACAAAACGTCGCCTCACATCTTGGCAATATAAAATATCACGCATCACTTTTGCCACAAGATAAAGTTGACATTGTTCAAAACGAAATCAGAAATGGTGCAACTTGTATATTTGTTGGTGATGGAATAAACGATGCTCCTGTTATGGCGGTGGCTGATTGCTCTGTTGCTATGGGTCTTGGTAGTGAAGCGGCAATTGAGTCTGCTGATATGGTGCTTTCAAGTGGTGACTTATCAAAACTTCCTCACGCTGTAAAAATAAGTCGCAAGACAATGAACATCGTAAAAGCTAACATTATCTTCTCGCTATTATTCAAAGCATTAGTTATCGCACTTGCAGTAGCAGGTATTGCTCCGATGTGGCTCGCTGTTTTTGCCGACACAGGTGTAAGCGTGCTGTGTGTACTAAACTCAACAAGATTGTTAAAGTAAAAAAGTCAGGCTCCATTTAGAGCCTGACTTTTTTAATAATCAGTAACATCAAATTTTTTATCTTTATAGTAGTAAACCTTGTCATCGTCTGTAATTCTTCTGAGCGCTCTGCACGGATTTCCAACGGCAACAGTGTCACTCTCAATATCCTTAGTAACAACACTTCCTGAACCTATAACACAGTTATCACCTATCTTTACGCCTGGATTTATCACTACGTTAGCTCCAATCCACACATTGTTGCCGATTGAAATTTCATCCGCGTACTCGTATTTTCTGCGTGACATATAGTGTATAGGGTGTCCAGCCGTTGTGATACAAACATTAGGACCAATCAACACATTCTCACCGATAATCACCTTTGCACAATCCAGTACAGTAAGATTGTAATTAGCGTAAAAACCGTCGCCAATATACATATTAGCGCCATAGTCGCAACGAAACGGTGGCTCAATAAATATCTTATCAGATGCATTCTCGAGTAATTCTTTTAAATACTCAGCCCTCTTCTCTACATCCAGTGGGTCACAGGTATTAATCTTATGGCACAAAACCTTTGCACGCTGGCGTTCTTCAAACAGTCCATCTTCATTAGCAAGGTATGGCAAACCACTTAACATTCTTTCCTTATGATTCATAAAATCACCTCAAGCTGATTTTAGCATATAATTTCTCTATTAACAAGGATATAAAAAAGCTATTGATTTTGATTTATAATTGTGTTATAATTACTCGTAACGCAAGCCGTATTTATATTTCGTATAAATAAGCGAGCAACAGGCCCTGTACGATTATGTGCTGTGAACCATGTCAGGCGGGGAACCGAGCAGCATTAAGCAGATTTTGTGATGCGATGCAGTAAGTCTGTTGTTCACTTATTTGTACGATGGGCCGATTTCGGCTACGGCTTGCTTTTTTTGTTAGGAGTGAGACTATGTATCAGGTGCTATATCGTAAGTACAGACCGTCTACCTTCGAGGATGTTGTCGGACAGCCTCAGGTCACCGTTACTCTGAAAAACGAACTTAAATCCGGTAGAATTAACCACGCTTACCTGTTCACAGGCTCACGAGGCACAGGAAAAACGACCTGTGCAAAAATTCTTGCAAAAGCCGTAAATTGCTTAAACCTCGACGATTCAAATCCGTGCGGTGTTTGCGAAAACTGCAAAGGCATCGAATCCGGTGAAATCCTCGATGTTGTTGAAATGGATGCTGCGTCAAACAGAAAAATTGACAACATCCGCGACATCATCGACGAAGTTGCGTTTACACCAAGCAAGGCAAAGTATCGTGTTTACATCATAGACGAGGTTCATATGCTCACAACCGAGGCGTTCAACGCTCTTTTGAAAACGCTCGAGGAACCTCCTAAACACGTTATTTTCATTCTTGCTACTACTGAGGTGCACAAGCTACCTGCTACTATCACCTCTCGCTGCCAGCGCTTTGATTTCCACAGAATCAAGCCTAAAGACATTGCTTTTCGTTTACATACTATCGCAAATGCAGAGAATATCACGCTCACAGATGAAGCCGCAATGCTCATTTCGGTTATCGCTGACGGTGCTTTGCGTGATGCTATCTCACTTCTGGATCGAAGCATCGGTATATCCGACAACGAAGTAACTGCTGAAGCTGTCAGAGAAGCCGCTGGTCTTGCAAGCAAAAACTACCTGTTTGAAATGTGCACCTGCACTATTAATAAAAATCCTTCAAAAGCTCTCTCAATAATCGACAGACTTTACGGAGAATCCAAAGACGTTGCGCGTCTTTGCGATGAGCTTGTCTCTCATTTCCGCAGTCTTATGTTGATTAAAACCGTGAAAAGCCCACGCGAGATGCTCGCTTTTGCTGACAGAGAATTTGAGGCTGCACAGTCACAATGCGACTATTTGTCGCTTGCTGATATTGTATACTCCATGGATGTACTTTCACGTGCATCCGAGCGTATGAGTAAGGGAACTAACAACCGCACTGAGCTTGAAATGGCTATCGTCAAACTCTGCTCACCTGAACTTGACTCAACTACCGAAGCTTTAACAACACGTATCGCTTCGCTTGAAAAAGCTGTCAAATTGTTGCAAAGTGCGCAAATTTCCGCTCCTGTAATCACACAGCCAGAGCCAAAGAGACCTTTTGAATCTGTAGCTTATGAAATCTCTGTTGCACCTGTTGTATCGACTGCCGCTTCCACCACAAAAGTAGCAGAAGATAAGCAAGAGCCAACACAAACAATTACAGAGAAAAAGGCAGAAAAAGCCGCTCCTAGCGAAAAACAAGAAGAAAAGCAACAGCAGATTATGCAGGATACTCCTGTCGCACCAGTGCAAGTTAATGAACAAGTGCCTGCAACAACTGAAGAGTCGGCTCCTGTAAAAACTCAGCCAAAGAAACCTGCTGTTGACCTTAACTCTGTTTATGAAAATGCTCAACCAATGCTTGAGTGGCCTGAGGTTATCAACCACTTAAAGCAGTATTCACGAGCAATCTCAGCCGCTTTCGAGGGGTCTAACGCTTATGTAAGCGGAAACTATCTGCTTATCGACGCTGAACAAGAAATCGCTTTTCAGTTGCTAAAAAAATCCTCTCAGCGTGACAACATCAGAAAAGCTGTTTCTGAAATCACAGGAAAAACCTACAAATTAGGTCCATATAAAAAGCCTGAGCAAAAAGAAAAGAAAGACGATGTGCTCAGTAGTTTCATCGCAAATCTTAAAAACTCAGGCATTAACGTTACTGAAGAATAATCCGATAAAAAGAAAGGAAGAAATAATATGAAAGCAAGATTACCACAGGGCTACGGCGGTGGCGGCGCACAGAACTTACAGCAGCTCGCACGTCAGGCTCAGAAAATGCAGGATCAGATGTCTGCAGCTACAGATGAATTAAACGCAAAAGAGTACGAAGCTACAGCAGGCGGCAACGCTGTTAAAGTAACAGTTACAGGCGAAATGGAAGTAAAAGCTATCGAAATCCAGCCTGAGGTTGTTGACCCTGAAGATGTAGAAATGCTCTCTGACCTTGTTATGGCTGCTGTTAACGAAGCTCTTCGTGCTGCAAGCAAAGACAAGGAAGAAACTATGGAAAAAATCTCAGGCGGTCTTAACTTAGGCGCTATGGGTATGGGCGGTTTATTCTAATGGGAAGCTTCAACGTAGCTCCGCTTTCAAAGCTTGTTGAGCAATTTGAGCGTTTACCAGGCATTGGCTCGAAAACTGCTCAGCGTTTAGCCTACTTCGTTCTGAATATGGACAAAGCACAAGCACAGGAGTTTGCAAACGCCATCATCGACGCACACGAAAAAATCCGTTATTGCGATGTGTGCTGCAACTTCTCTGACCAAGAGCTCTGCCCTGTTTGCAGAAGCAACTCAAGAGATAAATCCGTCATTTGTGTTGTTGAAACTCCAAGAGATGCTATTGCCCTTGAAAACACACACGAATTCGACGGTGTGTACCACGTTCTTCACGGAGCAATCTCGCCTTTAAACGGAATCGGACCTGACCAGCTTTATATCAAACAACTGCTCAACCGACTCACAGACGATACTGTAAAAGAGATTATTATGGCAACAAACCCTACTGTTGAGGGTGAAGCTACTGCTATGTATTTAAGCAGACTTTTAAAGCCAATGGGCATAAAAGTTACTCGCCTTGCATATGGTATACCTGTCGGTGGCGACCTTGAGTACGCCGACGAGGTAACGCTGGCAAGAGCCTTAGAAGGCAGGAATGAACTTTAATGAAAGAAAGTATTAAAACCATAGCTCAAAACAAAAAAGCTTTTCACGACTATTTTGTTGAGGAAAAATATGAGGCAGGCATCGAGCTGTGTGGCACCGAAGTAAAGTCCTTAAGACAAGGCAGAGTAAATCTCAAAGACTGCTGGTGTAACATAGTCGAAGGCGAGATTTTTGTCAACGCAATGCACATTAGTCCTTACGAGCGTGGAAACATATTTAACAAAGACCCTTTGCGTGTCAGAAAGCTATTGATGCACAAACGTGAAATCAACAAGCTTTTTGGTCTTATTAAGCAGGACGGATACTCTCTCATTCCTCTCTCCCTTTATTTCAAAGGTAGCAGAGTTAAGGTGGAGCTCGGACTATGCAAAGGTAAAAAGCTCTATGACAAGCGCGAGGCTATGGCTCAGAAAGCCGCTAAACGTGACATTGAGCGAGCAATGAAAGAAAAATCGAGAATGTAATTTATAGCCTAAGTGGCAAACAACTGATTTTGTAGCTGGATACAATTTTCGATTGAAGATTCAGTTTAATTTGATATAATGATAGTGAAAAGCGAAAAGCAAAACACTCATTCACTTTTCACTATTACTTATCACCTCAATATATGGGGATGTAAAGGTTTCGACGGGGATCACAAACCTTGGTAAGCGAGTAGTGGTGGGGCACCACTTTAAAAGCTCTAAGCTTCAAAATAAACAACAACAATAAAGTTGCTTTAGCTGCTTAATGCAGCTCGCTCCCCTATTGAGTACCACGGCAATAGGCTGAGCGTCGACTAGTGGTTCCTGTGAACAGCCCACGCCTTTAAGCTGTCACACATAAAAGGCTACTAAGTTACTAAGCCTGTTGTTGGGCGTAGTAGCAAGGGAATGTTAATACATCAACTGCACTCGGAGAAAGCCTTGGGGCGAGGTTTTCGGACAGGAGTTCGATTCTCCTCATCTCCACCAAAAAAGTTGCAATCGTATACGGTTGCGACTTTTTCATTTTTTATTTCTCATCGGACAATTAGCATCCGTACACTTGCTACAATCAACATCATTTGACGTACAGCAGAGCAAATAGTCACACTCGTCACAACAACATTCGATCAGAATTCCGTTTTCGTCAAGGTGTTTTCCGTTGCCTTTGCAATCTTCCCCATTGTTTCCCGGAGTAAGCTGTACCCCTGTAATATCAATAATCATACCATCACCATATATCAGTTTAGATAATATATATCTAAAAGTCAATAGATAAATTTTATCTATCATATAATACAGTTGGTGATTATATGGATAACAGAATCAAAGATTTACGAGAAGACCGAGACCTAACTCAAACACAGGTTGCAAATGCTATCGGTATCACTCAAAGAAAATACAGCTATATAGAAACAGGCACTCAACAGCTTACTGACGAAATACTCGTAAAGCTCGCTAAATTTTACGGTGTTACTACTGACTATATTCTCAAACTGTCAGATAAATAAACATATAATCGTAAGGTGATTTTATGGATACACGCAAAGCAGTAGCAAACAGATTACTGGAATTATGTGAACAAAAGAATCTATCTGTTAATGCATTAGCTCGAATCTCAGCTGTTCCGCCATCAACACTTAAGAACATTATCAACGGCGGTAGTCAGAACGCAGGAGTCGTTACACTCAAAAAACTCTGTGACGGCTTGGAGATTTCTCTTTATGACTTCTTCAACACAGACACATTCAAAACCTTAGAGCAAGAGATAAAATAACTAACAGGGTATCGTTTTCGGTACCCTGTTTTATGTTACAAAAATTCAAACCAGTATTGAAAGATATTACGACAATAAAATATGCGGATGCATCACTGCATCCGCACTGGTTTATCACACACGTGATTATTATTCAATTTCTAATTCAGCTTTAACAGAGTTAACCCACTCAATAACATCGCCATACCAAGCAATCATTTCGTCGAGCTTCTCTTGTGAAATTTCTTCTTCTCCCTCGAGGAGTGCTTTGTGCTGAGTCATTACATCAGCCATTTCATTCATTGTGTCAAATACATCCTGTGCGTAAGCATCCGGATTAGCGTTAATTTCTGCGGCTACTTCATCGAAAGCTGTGCTTGCCTCATTGAAAGCATCGATTGCAGGTTGTCTATCTACACCGCCACCACATGCTACAAGAGCAAAACACATCATAACAGCAAGTAAAAGTGCAACTAGTTTTTTCATTTCATAAAACCTCCTAAATTAATTCAATCTTATTGCTTAATTGAATTATAGCACTTTATACAAAACTGCAAGAGTTTTAGCCTAAATAGTACAGCAAATGTACCGAATCGACAGTTTTATTTTGTTAACCAATACGATTCTTTGTGCATAAAAAAGTAGCGACTCGATTCGTAACTCAAAGCTACAAACCAAAGTCGCTACAATTATTCAAACAAAATGCACTTATAAAGATAAACTAAATATCTTAACCGTTGATCCAGAGTGTACCATCTTTTTTCTCAAATTTGCCTGTGCAAACTTTGATGAAGTCGATTAACCAACCAATACCAAAGCATCCGCCAGTTAAAAGCCATACGATACCTGTACCTGTTTTACCAGCCATAAAGCGATGTACGCCTAAACCACCTAAAAAGAATGTAACTAAAATAGCTGCTGTTTTACTCATAATATTTCCCTCCATTTTATATGTAGCCCTTCGACTGAATTTATTATAAATCATACATATAAAACGCGAGTAACAACAGCCTGAAACAAACCAAGAAGGTACTGAATCGACAGTATTTTATAAGGAAACTCGTAAAATAAACTGTTTATCTTGCACAACAAAACTGCACAGCCCGCTATATCTTTGTACAATAGCACAAATGCTTTGCACTCCAATACCATGATTTTGCTGTTTTGATATCGGAATTCCGTTTTCAAACTCCACATCCTCACTGCACGGATTAATAATCTGAAGAAACAGCTTTTTGTCACGTTCATAAAATTTAACATCTATTGTACAAGAAACACCCTCATCGGTTAACTTCTGACAAGCGTGCAGTGCGTTCTCCAATCCATTTGAAAACAATACGCACAAATCTGTATCTGATACTTCAACGGCTGACAACAGCTCTCCTTGTATCTTTATGTCAATACCGTACTTATGTGCTCGTCCGACAAACGCTGACAAAATAAGATTAACCGATTCATTTTCGCAATATCGTTGCACCTTTTGCAACTCAATCTCTTTGCATATATCAGCAATATAACCTTGAGCCTGCTCAATACGATTGTTTTCCATACACGCCGACAAATACTGCAAATGATGGCGCAGGTCATGCCGATAATGACGAGCTAACATCTGGGATTCCCTCAAAGCATCTATTTCACGAATTGACTGATTAATCTGCAATGCAAGGATTTCCTGTTGTCTCTCAAGGTTCAAACGTTCTTGATGTTGATTAGACTGGTGCATTATGAACACCAGATAAGCAAAGCAACACACAAACGGCATAAACTCTACAGCCAAAAGATTACCGCTAATCAAAACATCCGTATACACTACCGATAAATAATCAAAAACATAGTATATTGCAGGAATAACAGCGAACTGCAATTGTTGTTTCTTAGGTTGTTGAATCAATTTTTTCACTGACGGAGTAATAAAATGCAACAAAATAATCAGCAACGGAACTGTTATAATCAACTGCACTATATTTTGCGCTAAAGGTATATCAGGCATAAAAGAAACAATAAGCAGAGCAATCCATCTTCTCAACTGACAGCACAGATACGCAAAAAGCACAGATATTACTGACCACAGGTACTTTTTTGTCAACACAAATAAAAACAGTATCAGCGGAAAATGAGTAATAAGCGGATAGATTTTTCGCAAAAAATCGACATCCCACACAAAACTCAAAGCTCCCTGTAACAACAGAAGTCCCGCTACGCAACCACAAAAGGCAAAACCCTTTTTACGGGTGCAAAACACGTCACAAAATGAAGCAGTCAAAATAATTCCGAAAATGCTGACTGCAACACCATCCAACAAGGGCACCCAGTAGCTCATATTATCACCTGTCTGTTTTTAAACATATACTCCATATATATGTCCTTAACTTCGTGGTATTTACCTCTAGGTATTGGAATCTGCGTACCACTTGACATTGTAACCGCCTGGTAAGAAAGATGCTTTATGTATTCCAGATTAACCAGATATGAACGATGGAAACGAAGAAAACCACCGTACGCTTTCAACTGTTTGCTCAAATCATCCAGACTACCTGTGCACTCAAGAACATCCCCATTTGTCAGATGAATAAATAATGTGCGGTGAACAACCTCGCAATACTCAATTCGTTGCAGTTTTATCCTTGTAATTCCGCTTTTACAGCGTAAAACCATACCGTCAGAACTCTCTTTCTCGCACGAAGAAACAGCAGAGTCCATAAGGCGGAAGAAGGCTTCTTCACAAATAGGCTTAAGCTGATAAAAATACGCCCCTACAACATAGGATTCCACAGCGAATTCAGATGACGAGGAAAGAAATACAATCTTAACATTACTATCAAATCCACGAATTTCTTTTGCTGTATCAATGCCAGTCACTCCCGGCATTATTACATCAAGAAAAATCACATCAAAGCGCGTTCCTCTTTCGATTTCTGAGAGCAAGTCGAAAGGGTTGCTAAAAGAATCGTATTCGATTTTTTTGCTACGCTCAATGCAGTACTTATCAGTCAGAACTTTTAATTCATCGAGCACAGAAAGCTCATCATCACAGAAAGCTATTTTTACCAAGTTTGTTCACCTCCGCTCTAAAACCTAAAATAACACATATTTAGAATAGATTATACCACAACGGTTATCTTTAATCAATGTTTTTACCAGATAACAGAATATTATATATAGAAAAGGACGACAGTGATGTCGTCCTTTTTTGCAGTTATTTGTATTTGAAATTATTCACAGTAAACAGACACAATATAGTCTTCAAAGTAAAATCTTTTGATAAACGCTTTATCAAAATCCGTTTTAATATCACTGATGCCGGTTCCTTTGAATTTTACATATGCTTCCTTTGACGTCCAGATTTCAAAAAAGCGTGTCAGCACGGCTGAATCTGTTGTACAAGTAAAATCCTGCTCTTTTGGTGCGTGACCAAAAATATACTCTAGCTCATCGCTTGAACAAACACGTAGTGCAACCTTCAGATTAACAGGTCTGATTTTTTCTACATCTATTCCAAGCGGTTTGTCAGAAACTGCACACACAACCATATCGCCCGAATGGCTGATGCCAAACTCTGCATCAAAGTTTTCTACATACGGTTTTCCACTATCTTTTTGACGCAACACAACACTGTGTGGTTCAACTAAGCAAAAATCAGCGACTGCCTTTTTTGCCAACATATCTCCGGCAACAGAAAGTTTTTTATCTTTCTCAAACCTCAGTTTATCAACTCTATGTTGCTTTGTTTCACTCATCAGTGAATACCACTCATCGTATTCTTCTTGCGTCAGCTCGCTGATGTTAAATTTATACCAGTTCATCGTCTTTTTCAGTATCTGTTGCAGTTTCAGTGATTGCGTTTTTACTTTCACGTTTTTGTGTAGCTTCGCATACGAGAGTATAAATAGTTGATGCAATCGGAACCGAAAGCAACATACCAATAGCTCCGGCAATTCCGCCACCAATTGTAACTGCCGCAAGAATCCACATACTCGGCAGACTTACGCTGTTACCCATTACCTTAGGATAAATAACATTTCCTTCGATTTGCTGCAATACAAGTATGAAAACCACAAAAACAACTGCTTTAACAGGGCTTACTGTCAATATCATAAAAGCACCCACGCCTGCACCAATAAATCCACCAACTACAGGGATAATTGCAGTAACTCCAACAAGTGCGCCAACCATCGGAGCGTAAGGAATTCTCAGTATCAGCATACCAATCATACACATAACACCAAGGATAACTGCTTCAAGCGACTGACCTGATACAAAACTCTTGAAGTTTTTGCCTAAAATCGTGGTGGCGTGGATTGTTGTATCTGCCACTTTTTTCGGGACCCAAACCCTTACAAGCTTTGACACCTGTCGTTTGAGAGTTTCTTTGTTGAATATAATGTATATAGCAAAAACACAGGCGATAAAGAAGTCATACACACCGCCGGCAACTGAGCTGACAGTGCCCACAGCGGTGTCAACTATAACTCCGCCCTGTTCTTTTATCCACTGCTGGACATTACTCATAGTTTTATTCCAGTCAATGTTTAGCAATAGTTTACCAAATGGTAGCTGAGCAATCTCTTCCATAGACATATTGCTTATCTTATAGGTATAGTCAAGTGCTCCGTCAACAATGACCGCAACCGCATCCACAAGTTCAGGAATTACGAGCCAGACAACTCCTGCCAGAATTCCGAATATCAAAACAATAGAAATCAAAAATGATATCAATCTTTTGAGTTTAGGTTTTACTCGCTTAATTTTCTCAGGAAAAAGTAGTTTTTCAAAAAATCCCATAGGAACGTTGATAATCATCGCAATAGCAATTCCGATTATCAACGGCATAACCAGCCCTACAATCCACGAAAATGTTTCCTTTATCATTTCAAAATTCTTTAATCCGAAAACTATAGCTATACACGCAGCGGCAATCCCGATAACCCACAGTGTAAGTTTCTTTTTCTTTTTTGGTGTTAAATTCATATAGGTGTCTCCAATTTCAAAAAGCGTCAACGCTTTATTATCTATCATAATAGTTTACTTGATTACCGCGCTATTTGCAAGTTATTAAAAATTTATTCACAAAAAGTTCATCATAGGGTATTGACAAACCGTAATTCAAACTGTATTATTGTACTAGTGAGGTCATACACTTACTTTTTACGGAGGTGATTTTATGAATTGGGCTCTTGACAAAACAAAACCATTGTGCCCACAGATATGTGAGCAGGTATGCCTAAAAATCGCACTTGGAGAATTTTCACCTGGCGAAAAGATGTTTTCTGTCAGAGAAACAGCAGTAAACGCGGGTGTTAATCCAAACACTGTGCAAAAAGCATTCGAAAAATTGGAGCAGGACTCAATACTATACTCAGTGAGAGGTTCCGGCTGGTTTGTTTGCGAGGACATATCCAAAGCAAGAGAAACCCTAGATAATCTGGTATATGAAAAAACTGATGAATATTTTACATCGCTTAATTCATTAGGAATGGAAAACGATGAAATCAAGAACTATGTTAAGGAGTGGGACAATGAGTGAAATTTTAAGATGCGAAAACCTCACTAAAAAATACACAAATACAACCGCGCTCAACAAAATTAACCTAACACTTGAGAGCGGAAAAATTGTTGGTCTGCTCGGACCTAACGGTTCCGGCAAAACAACTCTCATCAAACTTATCAACGGTCTGCTTACACCTACAGAGGGCAAAATCTTTGTAAACGGCAAAACACCTGGTGTTGAAACAAAGTGCGAGGTTGCTTATCTTCCTGATAATTCATACCTCAATTCCTGGATGACAGTAAAACAGATTATTGATTTCTTCAAGGATTTTTACGAAGATTTCAGGGAAGACGTTGCATATACAATGCTTAATCGTCTTAGCATCACACCCGACGTTAAGCTCAAAACTCTTTCTAAGGGTAACAAAGAAAAGGTTTGCCTGATTCTTGTAATGAGCAGAAACGCAAAACTGTATGTACTTGATGAGCCGATTGCAGGTGTTGACCCTGCTGCAAGAGATTACGTTATCTCGACAATCATCAACAACTACAATCCGGAGGCTACAGTCCTCATTTCAACTCACCTTATCTCCGATATTGAAGAGGTACTTGACGAAGCAATTTTCATTCAGAACGGTGACATTCTTCTCCAGAAGTCTATTGACGATATCAGAGAAGAAAACGGCAAGAGCGTTGACGAGCTGTTCAGGGAGGTATTCAGATGGTAAAGAAACTTTTCAAACACGAATTTTACGCATATTTGCGTACTATGCTTCCAATGCACATTATTCTTTTGGGCATTGCCCTGTTAGGAAGATTTGTTCAGCTTTTTGAAAATGACTCAACAGCATACTCCATTGTATTTGTATCATCTGTTATCGTTTTCATTGTAGGAGCTATAGTGTGTACAGTTTTGACACTGGTTTTCGGTATCAGAAGATTTCACACAAATCTATTTTCATGCGAAGGTTATCTTTCGTTTACACTTCCTGTAACACCTACACAGCACATCTGGGTAAAGAACATTGTGGCTGTTATCGCCCAGCTGGTCAGCCTTGTTACAATTGCTCTTGCAACCTGTGTTATCACACTTGGTGATGTATGCAACGAAATTTTTAAAGCATTCTTCTACATAACAAAATCAATGTACGCAGAAATCGGTTTTAACACAACACTGTTCACTTTAGAATTTATCGTTTTTGTTGTATTAGCAATTGCTACATCTTATATGCTGTTCTACGCTTGTATCGCTCTCGGTCAGCGTGCAAAGAAAAATCGTATTGGTGCAGCAATTGGTGTATTCTTCATCTACTATTTTGTGATGCAGATACTTTCAACTATCGGCATTATTATTCTTGCAGTATTTGAACAGCAGCTCAGACTTCCTGAATTGTTTTCTTATCTTGAGAAGCATCCTGTAACTGCAGTCCATCTGGTATTCGGCGTTTCAGCTGTTGTCTATGTTATAGGATTTACTATCTTCTATCTTGTCACAAGAAGTTCAATCAAAAATAAACTCAACCTTGAGTAATAAGGAGAGTAAATATGAAAAAACTATTTAAACCAACAATACTGGTAGTATTAATAATTATGATGCTTTCAACTCTCACAGGTTGTAAAGAACTCGATAGTATGCGCAAAGTACACGCTGTATGGACAGAAAAAGGCGTTTACGATTCTTTCACCTTAAATGGTGTTGAATACAAAAAAGTATTGGCTGATAATCTCCCATACGTTTACCAAATGAGCGAGGAACAGATTTTTGTAACAGAACCTGATGTTCCTGTACTGCTCGCAGCATCAAACGGCATAACCTTTAGTAAATCAAGGGACGGCAACTTCATTTGTGGATATTTATATGACGATCCAACAATTGAATACGCGTTAAACCATGCTTTTTCAGCATCCGAATATATAAACTCAGGTACTAATTATGTTTTATACTGTAAAGCAGACATCTATGAAGACGTACTTGAAATCATCAACAATGGCATTGAGTACAACAACTACGCTTACTTGTATTACGACTATGAAGATGGAATGTCAACAGCATCCTACTATTACCTTACTGATGAGGAAAACGAAGCTATAAATAAGATTATCAAAGAAGCTAAGCCTACAGATGACTTCGATATGGATGATAACTACTCAAATTTATATATTTCTACTGTAAGCGAAGACCACTACTTCACAGATAGCGTTGAATACGAAATCTTGTTTAGCAACGATGACAGTAAGTACGTATTTACTTACTACTCTGCAGTTGAGGAAGAATGGCTTTCATATCAGGTCCCTGAGGATATGACAGATACTTTTGATAAGATAACTGAAAAGGAAAGAGCTTCGCTCAAAGCAACTGGGATTTTCTAATAAGGTTTAATACTACGTAAGCCAAAAACTAATCCACTTACAAATATTCACAAGCTGTTGCTGTTTACAACGGCAACAGCTTAATACAAAGTGTTATATACTGATTACCATAACGGAATATCTGAAAGAGAATTATGAAAAGAAATAGAAAAATATAAAAATACTCAATCAGAGTATCCGGAGGTAAACTATGAAAACATTATATAAATCAATTATTATCGTTGTAGCTTTAGCATTAGTAAGTACTATGGCATTCGGCATTACTGCCATCGCATCAGACGACACTGCATATATGCACGCTGTATGGACAACAGAAAAATGCAGAGATTCTATCACTTATCAAGGCGTTGAATACAAGTTACTCGATGGCGACGTAATGCCACTCAACTGCAGAGATTATGAAGTTGAAGACGGCTTAATGTACATTACAGAACCTGACAAAACTTCAACAAAAGACAGCTTTTGTGCTGCTATGAGCTTCGACGGCAACTTCATTACAACTGATATTGATAACAACGAAATCACATATCGTGAGCTTATGACAGCAACAGCTGCTGATGGTACAATGGAAGTATACTGCAAGGCTGATATCTACGACAGCATTGCAGCAGAGATCAATGCAGGCATTGAATACACTGACTATGGTTATGTACACCCTGTAGTTAACGAAGAACAAAAGACTGTTGAGAATAATTTCTATTACTTCAGCGACGAAGAAAACGATGCAATCAAGAAAATTTTATCAGAAGTAACTCCTGTAGAAACTAAGGAATACCCAAATGAGTTAATCTGGATTGTAAACATCGACGAACTTAGCGACAATCACTTCTTCACAAGCAATTCATACGATATTCATCAGGATAACAACGGTACATACTTCTTAGTAAAAGGTTCAGAAAAGAGTTACATCAAGTACGAAGTACCTGAGAATATGAATGTAATTTTCGACCAGATTGTTGAAGATCATCTCGCAAACACATCAATCTACGAAGGAAAAAGATAAATAGATTATTCAGCGAATATTCAATCGGTGTTTCTGGAGGTAAACTATGAAAACCTTTGTTAAACCATTAATTTTTATACTTGCTTTACTCTTAATGAGCTCTATGATATTCGGGATTACTGCTATTGCAGCATATGACACACCATCAGAACACGCAATATGGACTTCAGATGACAGCAAAGATTCTATCACCTATAATGGTGTCGAGTACAAAAAGCTCCCTGTTGATTATATAGCTATCAGCAATCCACGCGATATGATATATGTCACTAACAGCAACACACTTGAGGAATTTAAAAGCTTGTTCGGTTTATGTATGAGTGCAAGTCTTGATGACAACTTCATCACAACAAGCTTTTACAATGATTCAAATGACTACGCCAAGTACAATAATGGTTCTTTAGACAATATCACTAACGATGAAAGTAAAATCATCAATATCACTTACTGCAAGGCTGATATCTACGACGATGTTATGGCCTGTACCAACAAAGGACTTGCTTTCACAGATTACTACTACGAACACTGTGAAGACTCGCCTAACTCAAAAAACGAGTTTTACTTCTTAAGTGATAAAGAAAACGATGCTATCAATCAGGTAATTTCAACAGCGACACCTGTAAAAAACAGCACTATTGACCTTGAAAAATGCAACATTGCTACACTAAAATCTACCGACGACAACCATTACTTTGTCGGTGGCGAAAAACTGGTTATAGCTCAAAATGCTGATAGTAAAATCTATGTTATGATTTACTCAGAAGAAAAATGTGCTTACACACACTATGAAGTCCCTGAAACAATGTATGATATTTTCGCAAATTTACTTAACCACTAATAAATAACAAAGGCTCTCGCTTTTTAAGTGAGAGCCTTTGTTGTTATTGATACATTATAATCCTAATGCGTCTTTTAGATAATCAAAAGAATGTTCACGTAGTTTTTCTATTATTATTTCTTTTTATCTTTGATTGCATTAATATATGCATATTTTTCACATATAAATGTGCTAAATAAAGGAATTCCTTGTAGTTACTTTGATTGACAATTATAGCATCAAGATGTATAATTTATTGTGTTTATTGTGAATAACTATGCCATAATTTTTGGTAGTAAAAAACATCACATTTTTTACTGAAAGGAAGTAAATATGAAACCGATTACACAACAAGTTACTTTCAAGAATCACGATGCTGTCAACAAAGTAAGAGCAGACCTCTTAAAAATAATTGACGACATCTGCCTTGAAAACAACCTTTCATACTTCGGATTTCGTGATCTGCTTATTGGTGCAGTTCATTACAATGACTTTATTCCTAACGGTCTCAAGTCAAAAACAGAGATTGGTCTTTTAAGAGATGAGTACAACAAGCTGTGCGAGATTCTCTATAAAAGAGAAAAAGAGCTTGATATCCAGATCGTTGACCGTTTTCCAAGCGGTGCAAAAGACCTTCTGCTTACTGTTACAAGACCTGTTGTTATTGAGCAGGAAGATGCTGTTATTTCTGACATTGCAGCAGTTGAAATCAGCCCATTTGACTTTTTACCGGACACAGAAGCTGAGCAGAAAATGTACTTGAGAAAGGTAGCTTCTCTCAGAGATAAGTATCTCAAGATGGTTAATCTTACTCCTCCGGCTACAACTGTACCGATGAGTATGAGAAAGGTATTCAACCTTTTCTGGGGAACCCTTTGCTACGGAACAAGAAACCCAAAGAAAACCTATCGCAAACTGCTCAAAACTGTACAGAAATATAAAAACACAAAGTACATTACACGTCTGGTTCCTAGACGAAGCGTTATGATTGAATACGACAAGGTATTCCCAACACAGCGCATCAAGGTTAACCACGCTGAAATCAACATCCCTAACACATACAACAAGTGGACTGTTGAAATCAACGATGCATTGATGGAGCAAACACGCACTATCCAGAAAATCGACCTTGTACTCTTAAAAGAATTTGACAGAGTATGTCGAAAGATTGGCGTTGGATACTTTGTCTGCGGTGGCACAATGCTCGGTCATATGCGTCACGACGGTTTTATCCCTTGGGATGATGACATCGACGTAGGAATGCTTAGAGCTGACTATGATAAATTTATAAAAGAAGGCGGCAAATATTTAGGCGAAGACTTCTTCTTACAGACAAGAAAATCTGACCCAAAAATTCCTTACCTTTTCTCTAAAATCAGATTAAACGGAACATCATACATCACAAACTACAACGAAAAGCGTGACTTCCACAAAGGTATTTGTCTTGACCTATTCCCGTTTGACTACATTCCAAACTCATTAAACGAAAGACAGCGTTTCAAAAATAAAGTTCTTTTCTGGTCTAACATCCATCACAAGGTTATCAACCGACACAAAGAAAAGACCATTTACGATTCAAAGCCTGCAACTATTTATGAATGGTGGGCAAGAACTTACAACGAGTTCAGACGTAAGCTGGTACATCTTGTACCACTGAAATTAACTCAGGCATTGTACATCAAAAAAGCAACTTACTACAACTCTAAAGCAGAAGAAATGAAACTGACAACCGTTGCGTCCTTCCTGCCTACTTACACCTACGCTGATGTAAAAGATATGATTCCTTATCAGGACATCAATTTTGAAGGCATAAAGGTTATGGCACTCAAGGATATGGATAAGTTCCTTACAATGCAGTATAAAGACTATATGAGACTTCCGCTTTTACACCAGCGCGTTGGTCACGACCTTGTTTCATGGCACGTTGATGAGGAAATTGCAAAGAAGTATCACATTTACGATGACTAAATAAAGAGGTAAGCTTATGAATACAGTTCTTTTAATGATGGGCGGAAGCGGCACAAGATTTGGTGCTGCCATTCCAAAGCAGTATATCAAAGTTAACGACAGACCTATTTTTTCTTACATTCTTGAAGGCTACAACAAACTCGAGTGTGTTGATAAAATCATCATCGTTTCTCACGCTGACTGGGTCGATTATGTAGAAGAAGTTGCAAAAGAGATTAACGCCGACAAGCTCTACAAGGTTGTAACCGGTGGTGACACACGTTCAGATTCAGTTAAAAACGGTCTTATCTGTGCAAGTGAATATTCAAATGACGATGACGTTATTATGATTCACGATGCCACTCACCCTTATGTTGACAAAAAGGGCACTCAGGAAGTAATTGAGGCTGTTAAAGAATTTGGCGGTGCTACTCTTGCATCTTTCAACTACGACACTGTTTACAAAATGGACGATGACCACATCCTCACAAACATCGAGCCACGTTTCAATATCGTAGCCGGTGCTTCTCCTGAAGCGTTCACTTTCAGAAAAATTTTCGATATCTATATGAACTCAACAAAAGAAGAGCTCGAGAGTATGACTTCCGCTGGTGCAATTGCCTTGCACTACGGCATCACAATGAAGGTAATCAAGTGCAATGTGATTAACCTTAAAATCACTTACGCTGATGATATGGATTTATTCATAAAGCTTATCGACAACTACTTCTTCCCAAAGGAGGAAAAATAAATGAGAAACAAATTACTTGACGTACTTGAAAAACGTACACTTGGAATCCACTGTGGTATTCCATCATTCTGCTCAGCTAACAAAATCGTTATCGAAGCGATTATGGATCAAGCAAAGCGTTTTGACGACACAGTATTAATTGAAGCTACATCAAATCAGGTTAATCAGTTCGGCGGATATATGGATATGACATCCGTTGATTTCCGTGAATATGTTTACAAAATTGCTGACCAGATTGGCTTTGACAAAAGCAAAATCATCTTAGGCGGTGACCACTTAGGTCCGCTCCCTTGGTGTAATCTAAAGGCTGATGAAGCTATGGAACACGCTAAAAAGCTTGTTTACGATTGCGTTATGGCTGGTTACACAAAGGTTCACCTTGATACAAGTATGAAACTAGGCGACGACCCTGTTGACGAAATGCTCCCAAATGAAGTTATCGCAGAACGCGGTGCTATTCTTTATAAAGAGTGTGACAAGGCATACAAGGAGCTTTTGAAAGAAAACCCTGATGCTGTTCAGCCTGTATACATCATCGGTTCTGAGGTTCCAATCCCTGGTGGTTCTCAGGAAGAGGAAGATAACTTAAAGGTTACTAACCCAAGAGATTTTGAAAGCACAATTATGGCTTACCGCAGAATGTTCAATAAACTTGGTCTAAAAGACGCTTGGAACCACATTATCGGTATCGTTGTTCAGCCTGGTGTTGAATTTGGCAACACTGACATTCATACATACAATCGTCTGGATGCAGTAAAGCTTTGCAACAGACTCAAAAAGTACCCTGACATCGTGTTTGAGGGTCACTCAACTGACTATCAGCCACCTGTAAAACTTCGAGAAATGGTTGAAGACGGTATTGCTATCATCAAAGTTGGCCCTGCGCTGACAAACGCTGTAAGAGAGGCAATCTTTGCTCTTTCTATGATTGAAAAAGAGCTTATCGACGACGAATCACAGCGTGCAAACTTCATCGAAGTGCTCGAGCAGGTTATGATGGATGAGCCAGGAAACTGGATTAAGCACTACCACGGCACAGAGAAACAGCAGGCAATTGCAAGAAAGTACAGCTTCTCTGACCGTTCAAGATACTACTTCACACACGAGAAAGTTCTCGCTGCTCAGGAAAAACTGTTCGAGAATCTTTCAAACGTTGAAATTCCGCTTCCTGTACTTCACCAGTATATGCCACTCCAGTACTCAAAGGTACGTGACGGCAAGTTAAGCCCAGCTCCAAGAGAGCTTGCTAAAGATGCGGTTGTTTGCGTTGTTGAAGACTACAACTACGCTGTAAAGTGCAATTATATGGCTAACCCAATGATGTAATTGAAAGAAGGTTTTTATAAATGAAAGCTGCTGTATTACACGCTAATAAAGATGTTCGTTTCGACGAAATCCCTACCCCACAGGTAGAAAAAGGCACAGTTTTAGTAAAGGTAGTTGCAACAGGTATCTGTGGCTCCGACCTTCCACGAGTTCACGACCACGCTGCTCACAACTACCCTATCATTTTAGGACACGAGTTTTCAGGCTATGTTGCTGAAGTTGGCGAGGGAGTTACATCTGTTTCTAAAGATGACCACGTTGTAGGTATTCCGCTTGTTCCTTGTATGGAGTGTGAGGACTGCAAAGCGGGTAACTACTCCCTTTGCAAGCACTACAGCTTTGTAGGTTCACGCCAGAATGGTTCAATGGCTGAGTACGTTCTCTTACCTGAAAGCAACGTCATGAAAATCGACAAAGCTATCCCATATGAAGTTGCTGCTTTCTTTGAGCCTTCCACTGTTGCAATTCACGCTTTGTATCAGGCTGATTACAAAGACGGTGGCACTGTAGCAGTTTTAGGCGGTGGCAACATCGGTCTTTTTACTTTACAGTGGATTAAGATTTTCGGTGCTAAAAAAGTTGTTGTTATCGACGTTGACCACGACAGACTCAAAGATTCTGTTGAATTAGGTGCTGACGCAGTTGTTGCTCTTTGCGACGAAGACTACAAAGACCAGTTAAACGCACTCACTGACAACCGTGGCTTTGACTACGTTTTCGTTTCAACAGGTTCAACAGATGCAATGAAGCTTGCTTTTGATATTGCAGGCAACAAAGCTCACCTTTGCTTCATTGGTACTCCTACAAAAGAAATGACCTTCTCAGTAAAAGAGTGGGAGAATATGAACCGTAAGGAGTTTTACCTCACAGGTTCATGGATGTCATACTCAAAGCCGTTCCCTGGCAAAGAGTGGGAAATGACAGACAAGCATTTTGCTATCGGCGACTTAAAGGTAACTGACAGTATGATTTTTGCTCAGTACCCACTTGATAAAACTATGGAGGCGTTCAACCTTTTCACTGTACCTGGCAAGGTAAAGGGTAAGGTTCAGATTATTGACAAGTAATCTACGTGATTGTTATGGCTCAGAATATTAAAGAACGTATCTACAAATTTGACAATATAAAACTTTTGAGCATTATGCTTGTTGTTGTGGGTCATGTCATTGAGCCTTACGTTGACAAGTCCGATATGTTCAAAAGCCTGTTTATTTTTATATACTCGTTCCATATGCCTCTGTTTATTTTCATCAGCGGTTTGTTTCAGAAACGTTACAGCGACGAAAACAAGCTGAAAATAAACAAAATTGCATTTTTTGTCACTATGGGCTTTGCAGTTAAGATTGTAAATGGTTTAGCCCGAATGGCAGGAGGCAAAGATTTTACCATCACATTTTTTGGTTCTAAAACAATCGACTGGTATCTGTTTGTACTTGCTATGTTTATGGTCACAGCTTATGTAACACGTAAGGTTCACCCCGCTATTATGCTCATAGTTTCTTCTGTACTGGGCTGTGTGAGCGGTTATTTCAGTTTCATTGATGATACACTTTATCTCTCAAGATATTTTGTGTTCTTACCGCTCTACCTCATCGGCTACTATATGACACCGCAACTTCTCATCAAAATTGAGAAAAACTACATTGTAAAAGCTATCAGCGGTGCTTGTATGCTATTCTACTTTGTTGTGTGTTTCAGAAACCTCGACTTAGTTTACAAGCTCAGACCACTGTTCACAGGTAGGAACCCTTTTTCAAGCACAGACATAATTGATTGTGGATTTCAGCACAGACTGCTGTGCTATGGCATTTCGATAATGCTTTGTATGGCGGTGTTCTGCTTTATCCCTAACATCAAAGTTCCTATTCTTTCAAATATGGGAGCAAACACACTTGCAGTTTATGTATGGCATCGTCCAATACTTTACCTGCTGTCAGCTACGCCTTTCTTTGATATGATAATATCGCTGGGTGACCCACTGTATAAAATCATTCTGTTAAGTTTTGGTGTACTGCTGACGCTGTTTGTATCACTCAACTTCTTTATGATACCAATCAATGCGTTATCAAAGCTGATTAACAAACTAAAACCTGCTTGGTGTTATGTTGTGATATTCGCTCCGTTTGTTGTAGGACTTATTACAATGTACAAAGAGCTTCCATCCTACTTTTCGTATCTTCTTGATAAAATTAAAAACTGATATAATAACAAACCGCACAGCGTTTAAAACGCTGTGCGGTTTATTTTTATACATATTAATTTAAATCATATCAGCAATATCGTATATAAGCTTTTTAGACTTATCCCAACCCAAGCATGGGTCAGTGATACTCTTACCATAGACACCATCATCAACCGACTGATTACCGTCTTCAATATAGCTTTCAATCATAAAGCCCTTTACCATTGCTTTAATATCGCTGTTGTGACGAGCTGAATGTAAAACTTCCTTACAGATTCTTGACTGCTCAAATGGATTTTTTGCAGAGTTAGAATGGTTTGCATCAACTACTAACGCAAGATTCTCAACTCCACGCTGTGAATACATTTCGTGCAGATGTTCTAAATCCTCGTAGTGATAGTTAGGCATCATTTTGCCGTGCTTATTAACATATCCTCTTAAAATTGCGTGGGCAAGTGGATTACCAGAGGTCTTAACCTGCCAACCTCTGAATACGAATGTATGACTATGCTGAGCAGCTTCGATAGAGTTGAGCATAACTGAATAGTCGCCACTGGTAGGATTCTTCATACCAACAGGAACTGAGATACCGCTACTTACCAGTCTGTGCTCCTGATTCTCAACAGAACGAGCACCAATAGCAACATAGGACATAAGGTCATCAAGATAACGATAATTAGCAGGATAGAGCATCTCGTCTGCTGTTGACATACCATACTCGGTAAGAACACGTGAGTGAAGCTCTCTAATTGCTAAGATGCCCTTAAAAGTATCAGGCTTTGCGTGTGGGTCCGGCTGGTGGAACATACCTTTGTATCCACTGCCGTTAGTTCTAGGTTTGTTTGTATAGATTCTAGGAATAAGAATCAACTTATCGGATACTTCCTGCTGAATTTTACTAAGTCTTTCTACGTAATCGAGCACCGCGTCTTCTCTATCTGCAGAGCAAGGACCGATAACTAGCACGAGCTTATCAGATTCGCCTTTAAAAACCTGAGCAACCTCTTTATCAATCTGTTCCTTTCTCTCTACTGCCTTCATAGAAAGCGGATATGCTTCTTTAACTTCCATAGGTATAGGGAGTTTCTTTTCGAAAATCATTGACATTTGCATTCCCTCCAAACACAAGAAATGATACCGCAAAACCAGCTGTTTGTCAATAATCTATCAATAACAGCAATGATTCTGCGGTAATAAAATCATCTCATTAACTTATCCCACAAAACGATATCGTTAGCAGACAAAGAGCGTTTCGCATCAATTACGCGCTGGTTTTTACTGCCACGGAATTGCAGTGAAATATCCTTTTGTTCATCAATGTACGGGCCATCAACAAGCACATCAATATAAGACAACATCTCGTCGGTAAACTCTCCTCTGGCTCTGCTCTCACTTAACAGGTGCTTATCAAACAGGTAACCTGTGTAGCACCATACATCCTTCTTTGGATACTTTGCTTTTACCTTTCGCAACAGCTTTGTCAAAGCCTCCTGATTCTCAACTTCAAACGGTTCACCTCCAAGTAACGACAGACCGTTTACAAAATCAGGTTCCAGATAATCTAAGATAAGTTTTTCTGTATCTTCGGTAAATTTTTCTCCATAAGAAAAATCCCACGTTTCTTTGTTAAAGCAATTTTTGCAATGGTGGGTACAGCCCGACACAAAAAGCGAAACTCGAACACCCACACCGTTTGCAATATCACGTTTTTTTATAGTTGCGTAATTCATCAGATATGCAACACTCTTTCCTGAATTTCCTGAGTTCTGCCCTGATTCCAATACTGAGTGCCAATATAACCGCAAGTGCGACGAGCGACATTCATTGTATCCTGATCACGGTTGCCACAGTTAGGGCACTCCCAAACAAGCTTACCGTCATCCTTAACAATTCTGATTTCACCGTCAAAGCCACATTTCTGGCAGTAGTCGCTCTTTGTATTCAGCTCTGCGTACATTATGTTATCGTAAATAAAGCGGATAATCTGGAGTACAGCCTCAATGTTCTGTTGCATATTAGGAACTTCAACATAGCTGATAGCACCGCCTGTTGAAAGAGCCTGAAACTTCGATTCGAACATCAGCTTATCGAAAGCGTCAATCTCCTCAGTAACGTGAACGTGATAGCTATTAGTAATATATGCTTTATCGGTAACGCCTTCAATAACACCAAATCGCTTCTGCAGGCATTTTGCAAATTTGTAGGTTGTACTCTCAAGCGGTGTACCGTAAATGCCAAAGGCAATGCTTGTTTCGGCTTTCCAACTGTCACAAGCCTTGTTCATATACTTCATAATTTCAATTGCAAAATCTGTTACAGACGGGTCTGTGTGCGATTTGCCTGTCATATAGCTTACACACTCGCAAAGTCCTGCATAACCGAGTGAAATTGTAGAATAACCGCCATAAAGAAGCTTGTCGATAGGCTCGCCCTTTTTAAGTCTTGCAATAGCACCATCCTGCCACAAAATTGGTGCTGCATCAGAAAGTGTACCCTTTAATCTGTTATGACGGCACATTAAAGCTTTGTAGCAAAGATTGAGCCTTTCTTCAAATATCTTCCAGAACTTATCGATATCCTTACCGCTGGAAAGAGCGATATCAACCAGATTTATAGTTACAACACCCTGATTGAATCTGCCGTAGAACTGGTAGTCACCCTTTTCATTTTTCCACGGAGTAAGAGCACTTCTACAACCCATTACAGGGAAG
>JAFUOM010000061.1 GCA_017481885.1 Ruminococcus sp. | reverse complement strand
GAATGGCTTTTCTACATCAAAATCGTAGTAGAATCCGTCGTCAATTGCAGGACCGATAGCAAACTTAGCGTTAGGGAACACACGCTTCACTGCCTGAGCAAGGATATGTGATGTTGTGTGCCAGAATGCCTTTTTACCCTCTTCGTCATCAAATGTGAGAAGCTCTAATTTGCAATCTTTTGTAAGCGGTGTTCTTAAATCGCAAAGCTCTCCGTCGATTTTAGCGGCACACACAGACTTGTAAAGACCTGCACCGCTAGACTTTGCTACCTCTGCCGCTGTAATGTTGTCGTCATACTCGCGGATTACTCCGCCTTTTAACTCTACATTTATCATAATATCTCTCCTAATAATAATGTGCTGAAAATAAAAACGTCCTGACACTCCAAAACGGAATGTCAGGACGACAAAAACTATGCCGTGGTTCCACCTAACTTTGGTTTAAAACCCTTCATAAACCGATATCGAGGTCAGCCGTCACGTCATTTCCTACGCAATCTCAAAGGTGGTATCCCTGCTCTCTCGTTACTGTCTTACACCACCCGACAGCTCTCTTGAAACTCTAAAAACAAGGCATTGTCCTTATCTAAGATAAATATTGTTAATAATATATCACTAAAAAAATGCTGTGTCAACTAAAAATCACAAAAGTTTTGCAATAAGTAGCTGAACGTATGTTGCATCAAGTATGCTAATCTCTGCATCAAAATCTGCATCCATATATGGCAGATTAACATCAGGCAACTGCTCAACACTAGCAATATGAAGTTGCAATGCTGTTGCATCCATAATAGAAACACTGCCATCCAGATTTGCGTCGCCTCTGTTGTAGCTAAGCTTCACGTCACCCGACAGTGCGTTATCGGCAAAACTGCCTTTCTGGCACACAACCGTCAAAGACGGACAATTCTCAAAAACAACAGGTGTAACAGAAGTCACCTGTTCAGGCACAGACACGCTTTCAAGATTTGGATTATTCGAGAAAGCATCGTCGCACAAAACAGAAACACCGTTTGACAAAAGTACTACTCCTAAAGAATCGCAATTAGCGAACGCTCCACGACCAATCGAGAGATTGTTACCCTGAACAATCACTTTACTGAGTTTAGTACAGTTAATAAAAGCTCCCTCTCCTATTCTGGAAAGTGTGAGTGGTGTAGCAATCTGTGTGAGCTTTGAGCAATTTGCAAATGCCTCGTTTCCTATCATCACAAGTCCTGTGTTAAACTCAACGTTGTCAAGTTCACTGCAACTCATAAAAGCTCTGTCGCCCACTGCAAACACTGTTGACGGAAGTTTCATTTCCTTCACAAAAGAGTTCTCGTAAAAAGCGTTTGGTGCTATCTGTCTTATGCCCACAGGCACCGACACCACGCTTTCTTTTCCGTTATAAGCAACCAGTATTGAATCACCAAGAACAGCGAAATCAGACTGTGAATTCTGCCACGCTGTTTCGTAAAAAGCATCAGCACCGATGAAAGATACCCTTTGTGTTACGTTTACATCGGAAAGATTTGTACATTCATAAAAGGCACCCTCACCGATTGTGGTTAAACCCTCAAATGCAGAAAAGCTAGTGATATTCTGATTTCTCAAAAACGCATACGGAGATACTGTCTTGATATTTTCAGGTAAATAAACATCTGTTGATGTACCGTTGTAACAAATCAGTGCACTGCCAAGTGTAAGAAACTCAGATGTCGATTTTTCTAAAAACGGTGTATCGACAAAAGCGAGTGCTCCTACATAGCTGACATTTTCGCCACCGCTAACAGCAGAAAGTGATGTACACCCTTTAAAAGCCATATTACCGATTGACACAACGCTTGAAGGTAACTTCAAGGTTTTAACCGTTGTGTTGTCAATAAATGCTTCGTCTGCAATCACGCTAACAGACGATGGAATCGTAACACTTGCATCACTACCTGTGTACTCAACAAGCACCGAGTCTTCAATAACAAAATCTGTATCTGCAGAGAATGCTGGAAACAACGCAACAGCACACACAACAAACGAAAGTACTATAATAATTGGAATAAACTTTTTCATAAAACCATTCCCTCACGGGTTATTTATCACAGAAAAACAAAAAGGGCGGGTTAACCCGCCCATTCATCAGTTAAATTCATCCTCAGAAATTTCAAGAATGAGCTGATCTATTCTATCCATACTGAACTTCTTAGGCTCGTTGAGTTCTTCATCATCATCGTAAGCACTGTCTGCTTTTGTAATGTAGTGCTCAACGTCTTCGGTATGAGTCTCGTATAAATTACCATCATTATCAGCAGAAGGCATTACAAAGTCACTGTCCTCAGGTGCCTGACCATAAATAAAGTCGCTAACATCAACATCACTGGTGTAATCATCAGTTTCGTTCATAGATGCCTGAGCTACCTCAATGAAAACCTGATCATCCTCAGCAAGGAATTCCTCGTTGTTAACCTCTCTGAGCACTTTACGAACAGTATCATCAGGCTTGTTTCCGTATTTCATTGAATTCGAAAGTGTATCGACTATATCTGAGTCAGGGTCGTTGATTTTATCATACTCTTCATCTGACTCATTCACTTCAATAAGCTCAATCTCATCCTTGCGTTTTACATTTGCACTCATTTCAACAACAAATGAAAGAATGTAAATTGCAAGAAGGAAAAGCTCGATTGAAGGTAAATCCGAGAAAAGATTGAAAGCACTGTTGCGATAATAATAAGAACCGACAAGTGCATAAATGCTGTATGAAAGTAGCATTGTCACTGCTGGCAAGCCGTATATGTATGCTGCTCTGACAGGACTTTTGCCTTTCATCAGTGCAACAATCGTTGCATAGTTGAACAAGAACATTGTTGTAAAAATGTAGCAAGCAAGGATTGTTACATCAGTAACTGCGATTGAAACAGTTGTGAAAGCAAGGAAGCAATTCACAAGTCTGAAAGCACTCCATATTGCAGGAACAAGGTAGAACACCGAAAGGCCTTTAACTCCACCATTGCCGACAAAGTGGTTAAGTCCGAGAACTACAAAGACAATTGCCGACACTATTGTGAGCAATATGTCCGTGATTTCAAAGAACTCGACGCCCATACTTCTAAAAGCATAAAACGCACGATTTGCACCTTCACAAGCCATTGAAACTGCTAAAAGCAAGCCAGCTGTTCCGGCTACAAAGTTTTTATTAATCACATAAACCTGAGCGGTTTTCTTGTCAAAAGCACAGAAAATAACCGCAAATAACATTGTAAGAACCGCACATGCGATAGCCAGATACGAAAGCATTAACGAATTGAATCCGAAAAATGTACCGCCCGGTTCAAGAAAAAACAACTGAATAATCTTGATACCAATTGCCGCCAAAGTAAACGGAACAAACGTTATCCATGATAATTTGGAAGTCATAATATATCTCCTTTTGAAAGTTACAATATTCCACAGTAACCTTTATAACATATACATTTTATATCACACACAATATATAGTCAAGTTAATTTATTGTAAACATTAGATAACAACCCGATTTTACGTGTATTTTGCTAAAATCCGCATTTAAATATACCACAAAATACAGGATTTTTGTGACGAAAAAAGGCGACCTTGCGGTCGTCTTAATTTTCTAATATAGAATTTAAAGTTATCTGCGTTTTCTACCATTGTTCTGTGTACGCTTTTTCTTTGAGTATGAAGTTGAAACAGCAACGTAGAATACAAACAAGATAACAACCAAAAGCACAGCAATTAAAAACCACACTGATGTGATAACGCTTTTGACAAGCTCGGAAACATACAAAATCAAGCTGACTCTTACATCTTCCTGAGAAACGAGGTTGATGGTGGTTACCTTGTCACCTTTATAATACACGGTTGCAGTTGTAATAATGTCACCTTCACTTATAGGAGCACTGACAGGTTCTATTGTATCAGGTGTGATAGTAACATCCGCTTCTTTATAATCACCCGGCAGAATTACGTTCAAATCTGTTTCAGGTACAAGCAGAATTGACTCTGTATCCCAAGCGTGCTCAACCTTCTGCTCACAGATTGGCGTATCCTTTGTCACCTGTGTTACAAATTCAAGATTGATAAAAGCCCAACGGTAAAGGTCGGCTGATTCTATCATACAGTACTGCTCAGTATCCTCTTTTTCGTAATTATATGGTGCGTGCAGACAAACTGTCATATAAGCGTAACCATCGTACATAGCCGTACTTACAAGGCATCTTCCCGCTTCATCGGTTGTTCCGTTTTTCACACCTGTTGCATAAGTGTAAAAATAATCACCGCCACGACCTGAGTCGATCATATAGTTTGTTGTTGTTATAGGATACTCGTCACCCTCAAGATAGTATGTCGATGTTGAGCAAATCTTCGAAAACAACGGAAGTCCCATTGCGTAACGTGTGATGATGTACATATCGCGAGCTGTTGTGTAATGATTTGCATCGTGTACACCTGTAGGGTTTGAAAAATGAGTACCTTTACAGCCGAGCTCTTTTGCTTTGTCATTCATAAGCTGAACGAAATCTGTACCACCTTGCTTTGTGATATAATCAGCAAGAATAGTTGCTGAATCGTGTCCGACAGGCACCATCAAAGCATAGAGCATATCGGTTACTGTTAAGCTTTTGCCAACGTGCCACTCAAGTCCCGAACAACTGATACCTCTATTCTCAAGCGATGTTATTGTAGCCTGAGGAATATCAATCCTCGTATTATCATAGTCATCAAAATACTCTGCTGCTATGATGTATGTCATTATTTTTGTTAACGATGCAGGATAACGCTTGGAATCGGCGTCTTTCTCAAAAACAACCATTTCTGAATCAAGATTAACCATCAATATCGAATCCGAATAAGTTTTTACATCACAATCAAAGCTTATCGCACCGACTCCCAAAGTACTGACAGTCGACAGCATAATCGTCAGCAAAACAAATATACTTATAATTTTTTTCATATTTTCACTCCGCCTGTGTAGTAACTGTTTCTTTTTGTGCAGATTTAGTTTCAACCTGTGTGTCGGACTGTGTAGCTTCTGTTTCATCAGCTGTTTCACCCTTAGCAGGGGTTATTGTTCTGTTTATTGCCGCACCAAAAAAGCTTGAAACATCAGAAAGCATACTTACGCCATGTGAGGAACCTGCAATCAGGTCGATTTCGTCAAAAGGCTTACCATCATAATAAACCTGTGCAGTACCGACATTCTGACCTTTAAACACAGGAAGTTTGATTTCGTCAAGCTCGTCAGGTTCAAAGGTAATTTTGTTAGCAGTGTACTCAGCCGGAACTGTCTTCACAATATCCTTGCCTGAAGTGAGTTCGACCTCAACATCTCCCCAAGGAGTATTTGCTGTGGCAGTAGCAAGAACTGTTGATTTTGAAATAATCTGCTTATTACCAAGCTTTGTATAAGCCCAGGTAAGTAGTTGTTTTGCTTCAGTAAATGCGTTTTGTTCGCTTAACTGTTGGGCACCAAGAATGATACAAGCGTAATGTACATCTGCATACTCTGAAACAGCTATAAGGTTGCCTTTCGCAATTGAATCTGCACCATACTTACCGTTTTTTGTATATCTGAAATAATACGGACTTTTGCTTTTTATCAGCGAATTTGTTGTCGTTATCAAATATTTCTCGCCTTCATAATCTTTTGGTTGATACGAAGCAGCAGCCGCCACCTTGAGATACTCCGGCATTTCTAGAGCGTACTTTAAAATTTTATATAAATCTGTACAATTAGAAAAATGGGTTGTATCATTTCTAGCTGCAACAGATGAAAACTTTGTTTTTTTACATCCAAGCTCTCTTGCTTTCTGGTTCATCATAGCTACAAAAGCGTCACGATCGCCTTTTGTTACGTGGTCAGCTAGGACGTAGCACGCATCATTACCGTTAGTGAGCATAATAAAATAAAGCAAATCCTGTACAGTAAGTGTTTTCCCTCTGTAAACTTCAAGACTGCCGTCAGAATTTTGAATGTTGCTGAGCACTTCGTCAGTAATAGCAATTTTAGTCTGATAATCCTCAGTATTGTTACACGCAACTATAAATGTCATCAGGTTTGATAAATATGAAATAAAGTGGGCTGTATCAGGGTGTTTTTCGAACACAACAGTTTCTGTGTCAAGATTGACAAGAAGCACAGATGCAGACTTAACCTCAACCGGACATTCATAAGAATACGCAGAAAAAGGAACTACACTAAAACCCATTATTATTGAAAGTAATATACAAATGCAAAAAATTAGTTTTTTCTTCATAGTATTTTCCTTTAATATGTGTTAATATATTTCTATCTTACAATAAAACACAAATTATATCAATCATTTTTTTAATTTTGGAGGAATTATTGTGATATATATAACCGGAGATACACACGGAGATTTGAGCGATATCGAAAGCAGAAATATCGGAAAAATCAAAAAAGGCGACATTCTCATCATTACGGGAGATTTTGGCTTTTTATGGGATAATTCTAAATTGGAAATAAAATCGCTAAAAAAGCTCTCAAAGAAAAAGTTTACCATCCTGTTTGTTGAAGGTGTTCACGAAAACTTCGATATGATAAATGAGTACGAGGATGTTGAAATTTTCGAAAATTCCGCAAAGAAAATCGCCGACAACATTTATTGTCTTAAAAGAGGCGTAATATATACAATCGAAAACAAAAGCGTGTTCTGTCTTGGTGGTGGCGGTGTTGATGACCCATTTGAAAACTTGGACTCCGACCCGCTGAACGACAAAGCTATGCCAACAGATGAACAGTTACAGGAGGCTGTTAATAATCTCCAGTCAATACACAGAAAAGTTGACCTTATAATCACGCACGAAGCCCCTGCGTCAGTAAAGAAACTTATACGCAGGGACTCAAACATCAATGATCTGAATATTTTCTTGGACACACTTTTGCACAACGTGAGATACAAAATGTGGTATTTCGGGAGTCTGCACACAGACAGGGCGTTGTCAACCAATATGACCTGCGTATGGCAGGAAGTCGTGAAGGTTGACGTTTAATTAAAACAGATTAATTCAGAGCACCATTATCTATCGACTTCCACAAAAGCTTGACCATTCCTCTTAAACCTTTGAAGTTATCATTAGATAAATCAGGTGAAACGTTAAGAATGAAGTTTGCAGCTTGCTGAGATGCACGCAGGCTGTCCATATCTGAGAAATCGGCAATATTAAGCTGTGGCAATCCGTGCTGGCGATTGCCAAAAAAGTCACCAGGACCCCTGAGTTTCAAATCTTCATCAGCTATTTCAAAACCGTTGTTGGTACGGCACATAGTTGAAAGTCGCTTTAAGGTATCTTCATTTTTGTTATCGGAAACCAAGATACAATATGACTTATGTTCACCTCTGCCTACTCTTCCCCTTAACTGATGAAGCTGAGAAAGTCCGAAACGGTCGGCGTTTTCAATCATCATAACAGATGCGTTTTTCACATCGACTCCAACTTCGATTACAGTAGTTGAAACTAAAATTGAAATCTCACCGCTTGAAAAGCTGTTCATTACGGCATCCTTATCTTTTGCTTTCATCTTACCGTGAAGTATACCAACAGGATAATGCGCAAAAGCATTTAGCATAAGTTCAGCGGCATAATTTTCGGCAGACTCTAAAGGCAGTTCGCCATCCTCCACAAGCGGACAGACCACATAACATTGACGACCGTTGTCAATTTCTTCTCTGATGAAAGCCAAGGCTTTATCACGCTTTTTGGTGTCTATCATCATAGTTTGCACTGGTTTTCTGCCTGGTGGTAGTTCATCAATGCAAGTTATATCAAGGTCACCGTAGATAATAAGAGCAAGCGTTCGTGGAATAGGAGTAGCGGACAGAACAAGCACGTGAGGCTTTTCGCCTTTTTGGGCAAGCTTTGAGCGTTGTTCAACACCGAAACGGTGCTGTTCGTCGGTTATTGCACTGCCTAAATTTTTGAATTTTGTTGCATCGGTTATCAAAGCGTGGGTGCCTATGATGATATCAATCTCACCATTTACAAGTTTTTCTCTGACTTTATCTTTTTTAGATTTGGTCATCGAACCGACGAGTAAGCCGATGTTTATATCAAAGTCAGAAAACATCTTCTGCAAATTCTCAAAATGCTGAGTAGCGAGTATCTCTGTCGGTGCCATAAACGCCGCCTGATAGCCGTTTTTTACACAATTATAACACACAGCTGCCGCAACAGCGGTTTTACCTGAACCTACATCACCTTGGACAAGTCTGTTCATAGGTGATTTTTTATTTTTCATATCGTTTATGCAGTCTGTGACAGCGTGCTTTTGTGCACCTGTCAACTCATACGGCAGAGTAGTTATGAAGTCTTTTGTGTAATCAACAGGCATTTTACAAGACGTCTGGGTCAGCTTTCGGTTTTTCAGGAGCTTCAGTCCCAAGCTTAAAACTAAAAATTCTTCGAAAACAAGGCGTTTGCGTGCTTTTTCAAGAGATTGCTCACTATCAGGAAAATGGATATTATTAAGTGCAAAGCGTAAAGTGCACAAATCATACTGCTTCAAAATATCATAAGGCAGTGGGTCGGTCATAACATCCGGTAAAAGCGACAACGCTTGCTTTACGGCAGTTATAACCATACGGTTAGTAAGACCGTGAGTAAGGTTGTACACAGGGGTGATGTCAGTCATATCGCTGAGCTTTTTAAACTCAGGAGCGGTCATTGAAAATCCGTAGATATCTCTCGACACCTTGCCGTAAAAGCAGTATTCTTCGTCAAACTTCAATAATGAACTGATGTATTTATTGTTAAAGAAAACAAGCTCTATAACACCGCTATCATCAGCAACCTGAACTTTAGATAAAAGTCGTCCACCTTTAATTCGTGCAGTACTGACAGCGGTCACAACAGTGGCTTTAATTAAGGCTTTTTCGCCGTTTGAAAGCTCCGCAATTGGGGTAACATCGCCCCATTGAGAATAAGAACGGGGATAGAATCGCAATAATTCTCCAACAGAATTAATATTCAGTTTTGAAAATAATTCTGCTCGTGTTTTACCAAAGCCTTTTAATGAGCTTACGGGCATATCGTAAAGTGACATCTTATCCCCTCCTTTGATTGTTGATTATGGGCGCAAGCACGGTGGACGAGCAATGCTCGCCCCTACAATTTTTATAATTTATGTATTGTTAAATAACAAACGGCGGCGAGATAACTCGCCGCCTGTAAAAATTATTCTACACTTAAAACGTAATAGTAAATTGGCTGACCACCAGCAACATATGTGATATCAACATCATCGCCGAACTTGTCATTCAAGAGCTCATATGCGTGCTGTGCATCCTCTTCACTAACATCCTCACCGCTGATGAGAGTTACAAAAGACTTATCCTTTGTAATCATATTCTTAGCGAGCTTGTAGAGTGCTTTTTCGATTGATTTATCAGTAACAGTGAGCTTGCCGTTTTCAAGAGCGATAATCTCGCCTTCCTTGATTTTCTTCATACCGAACTCGGAATCTCTTGCAGCATATGTCACCTGACCTGTTGAAACAGCAGATGCGGCTTCTAACATATTCTCTTTGTTAGTGTTAGCATCAGCATCAGGGTCAAACACGAGCATTGCAGACATACCCTGTGGGATTGTTCTTGTTGGAACAATAACAACTTCTCTGTCTTCAACGATAGCCTGTGTCTGCTCAGCAGCCATGATGATGTTCTTGTTATTTGGAAGAACGAAAACTGTCTTAGCAGGAGTTGCCATTACAGCAGCGTAAATATCATCTGTTGATGGGTTCATACTCTGGCCACCAGATACTACCTGTGAGCAACCAAGCTGTGAGAAAAGCTCTGTTACACCGTCACCAGCAGCAACAGCTACGAAACCGAACTGGTCTGTAGGCTCTGCTACTTCGAGCTTCTTTTTCTTAGGAGCACGCTTTTCGTTTTCTTCTTTAGCCTGCTTGTGCTGTTCTTTCATATTCTCAACCTTTACAGTTAAGAGTGAACCAAACTCGAGGCCCTTTTTGAGAGCGTCGCCAGGCTGTTCTGTATGAACGTGAACCTTGATGATTTCTTCATCGTCAACTACAACAACGCAGTCGCCGATTGTTTCTAAGAAGAGTCTTAATTCGTTTGGCTCTGTTGCAATCTCAGGATCACGGCCAACGATAAACTCTGTACAATATGTGAAAGTGATGTCATCGTCAAACTCAGCAGCAGCACTTCTGAAAGCATCTTCTTCGCCCTCATCGTCGTCTGCAACTTCAGCAGCTTCAATCATAACGCCGTCGCGAATAACTGAAAGCATACCCTCAAAGATTACGAGGATACCCTTACCGCCTGCATCAACTACGCCTGCCTTCTTTAAAACAGGGAGCATTGTTGGAGTGAGGTTTAAAGCGTTTTCTGCTTCTTCGCAAACGACTTCCCAGATTCTTACAGGGTCATTTGATTTTTTGGCAGCTTCAACAGCAGCCTCGGCAGCCATACGACCAACTGTGAGCATTGTACCCTCTGTTGGCTTCATTACAGCCTTGTATGCAGCGTCAACACCAAGCTTTAATGCATTAGCGAGGTCTCTGCCGCTTGCCTCTGTTTTGCCCTCAAGACCTGATGAAAAGCCTCGAAAGAACAGTGAAGTGATAACACCTGAGTTACCTCTAGCACCTCTAAGCATTGCAGAAGCTGTTTTCTTAGCAACTACACCTGCATCATTTGAATCAAGCTTTTCGAGTTCCTTTACGGCAGCCATAATAGTCATTGACATATTAGTACCTGTATCACCGTCAGGAACAGGGAAAATATTGAGATCGTTGATTTTACCCTTTTGTGAACAGATGTTGTTAGCACCTGAAATAATTGCCTGCTTGAGGAGTTGACCGTTAATCATTTAATTACACATCCTTTGTTTTGACCATAGGTTATTAAGTGCGGATATAAACGTACAAACTTGTAGCATTATACATTGATTGCATTATACATCAAAAAAATTTACTTAGCAAGCGATTTTTGAGCTTTTCGGCATTATGCCGATATTCGTTGAAAACTCAACAAGTATTGTATAAAAAAGTACTATCTTATATCAAAGCGTTCGACCTTTACACACTTGCCTGTCTTTTCATCAATATCAAAAAGCACACAGTTAACCATACAAGGTCCCTCGGCATTTTCGAAACGTTCAGGGAGCTTTGTTTTGAAACGATTGATTATTATCTCCTTTTTTACACCAAGTACTGACTCGACAGGTCCTGTCATACCTACATCAGTAATATATCCTGTACCACCACTCAGAATACATTCGTCGGCTGTTTGAACATGGGTGTGTGTACCAAAAAACGCAGACACTCTACCGTCCAGATAATAGCCCATTGCTTTTTTCTCACTGGTGGTTTCAGCGTGCATATCAACAACAATGATTTTGGAATCAACCTTTTTAATGATTTCGTCCATAGCGTAATACGGATTTTCGCAACGGATGTCAATAAACTCCTGACCCATAAGGTTAATTACGGCAACCGATGTTCTGCCCATATCGACAGTGCAGTATCCCCTGCCCGGTGTTGATGGTGACGGAAAGTTGCAAGGGCGTACAACAAACTCGTTGTCATCCATATAGTTGTATATTTCCTTACGCTGAAACGAATGGTTGCCAAGGGTGATTACGTCAACTCCGCTTGTAAACAAGTGGTCAGCTGATACAGGTAACACACCGTTGCCGTCTGCACTGTTCTCGCCGTTGCATATCACTAAATCTACAGCATTAAGCTTTTTAAAGTTCGGAAGTGTCTTGCGCAAAAAATAGCAACCCACTGTTCCGACTACATCTCCAATACATAATATTCTCATAATATCCCTCTTTCCAGATTTAGAGTGAATCAAATGCATTATACCACACTTTTTAGAAAACTTAAACCGCTACTGAGAATTATCCTTTGGTTTTGCATCCCGTCTTTCTATGTCGGCATTATCGACATTGATATCCTGCTGATACGCTATATCTTCTTCGCAAGTATAGCTCATTTTTAGGAAATACTGGGTATCAGTCTGGGAAAATTGTGCTTTTCTGTCCACTACAAGACAGTCTGACAAGTCAAACGCTTCATAAAGAGAAGCCTTTTTAAACAAAATATCCTCGGCTTCTTGTTTATTGATTACTTTGTTTAATGGTGTACGATTGTACAAAGTCTGTGTTTGCAGTGACAGTGGCAAAACTGTGTCAAACAAGGAAAGTGACTCCGTTTTATAGCAAAGGATATGCTCGCTGTCGTCAGCAAAAGTAAGAGAAAATGGAATTTTCAGACCTAGAATATTGAATTTATATCTGTCTTTAGGTTCATCGTATACATACCTTGTTTCATTTTTATCGACAGAAAATATCATCTCGCGGTGTGTCTGAGCTATAACCTCAGCGTTTGCCCTAACTAGCGTTACACCACCGAGTTTATCTTCCACAACGGAGCTTACAAGCATCTGGTCTTTCACAACTGCTGAACCCGAGTTGAATAAACCCTCTCCCTCATGTACGTTAATTTTCAAAATCAATCCGTCACGTTCTGCTTTTACATTTGCAGGTTGGTGGTAATTATCAACCTTTGGTGACTTTGCTTTTTCTTTGATTTCGACGGATGCGTGTGAGTCGATTACGTTTATCGACATCCAGCCTATGTCATCAAGCTCGAGCATTGTATCACGTGATATGGTTTTAAAGCTCTGTGACGGGATGTAGGTACCTATGTAAAGTCCGTTATCACAAAGCACCCGTCTTACTTGTGCTTCGCTTATAGTCTGCAAGCCTGTGATATTTATTGTCCAAACAAAATTTGACATAATAAAAATCACCAGTGAAAACACAGCAACACCAAAAAGCACGCCTACTCTGTTTTTATACTTCCTAACAAAAAACGGTGAACCAGCTTTTTTGACAATTTTAAGTTTTACTCTGCTCTTTTTTGCAAGATGACGGATTTTTCTGTAATCTCTGACATACATACACGCACAAAGCTCTCCGTCTGTCCTTTTTGTGTTCCAGATAGCTATGCCTGCTTTTGTTACTATATTGATAAATCGTTCAGGGAATTTGCCGCATATTTTAAAACAAACATAGCCTTGGAGCCATCTAAATATTTCGAGCACGCTATCACTCCTTTACAGTACAAACTCAACCTTTGTGATAAAACCGTTGATTATGAGCTCTGTCGGCGAAATGCACACAAGGTTAAGGTTTCTACCCAAAAAGCACACAACTCCGATTGATGTGTTTATGCGAATAACATTTTCGCTGTATTCGACCACTCCACGACTTCCCTCGATTATCACTTCTCTGTTTCCTCGAAATGACAATTCTGGAATGTCACCGAAAAGATTTTGTACAAAATTTTCACGGTTTTTATGTGAAGATTTACTATCTGCTTTTGGTTTTCTCATTTTACCCTCCGTTATTACAATGCCTAAGTTTCTACATCGCAGTGAAATAGTTATCATTCAATATTATTTTTATGTGAAAGCACTCATATATATTAACGGTGATAAAATGATATGGATTAAAAATCAGGATAAATATAGCGACAAGCTAAAACTAATTTTCAAAACCACCCTTACCATATGCTCTATTGTATTTGCGGTTAAGTTTTCTCCACAATGTCGTGATGGGATAATAAACGGACTATCCCTGTGTATGACGGTGCTGATACCGTCGCTGTTTGTATTTATGGTAATCGCCCAGTATGTTGCAAATGATAAGGTTACTGACTTATTCGGTCGGCTATTTTCGCCTATCACTACAAAGTTGCTAAAACTTCCAAAAGAAAGTTCAACAGTACTTTTACTGTCACTTATCGGCGGTTATCCGATAGGCGCACGATGTGTTGCTACTCTTTTTGATAATCGCCTTATAAATGAAGAACAAGCCAAAAAGCTTAGTTTGATTGCAGTAAGCAGTGGACCCGGATTTGTATTAAATTACCTAGGCTCTGCACTTTTAGAAAACACAAAAGCAGGGATTATACTATTCATATCCCAGATTATAGCATTTTTTACAGTAGCGGTTTTAATTGGCAGAACATACAAGGTGACTAATGAAAGCACAAAGGCATATAAAAAACGCTACAACAGTGGCATTGTAGAAGCCGTGGAAAGCGGTACAAAAGCAACGGCAAATATGTGTGCAATGGTGATTGCATTTTCGGCTTTGATTTCCGTGTTTGATTTTTTGCTTTCTGACTATCCTGTTGTGTGCGACGCTCTGGCCTGTTTTTTAGAAGTAACCACAGCTTGCAACCGAATATGTAACAAATATCCGCTGTATATTATTTCGTTTGTCACAGGCTTTTCGGGATTATGCGTGCATTTTCAGATTTTCTCTGCTGTAAAAGAAATAAGAATAAATAAATTTGCATTTTTCATGTGGAGAATTATACAAGGCATAACAGCAAGTATTGCTACATATATTTTACTTATAATATACCCGCTGACTGATGAGGTTTTCTCAACAGTAGAAGCCACACACCACAGCAACGCCGCTCCATTGTGGGGATGCTGTGCACTGGTGCTGACAGCGGTGTGTTTTTTGAATTCACTAAGTAAAACAAAGTTAAATCGGAGGTAAGATTATGTGCGGAATTGCCGGCTGGCTTGATGACACAATTGATTTAAAAGAAAGGACAAACGAGCTTAACGATATGTCGCGCTCGATAGAAAGCAGAGGACCAGATGAACGTGGTGAATTCATCACACACAACTGTGCTCTGCTCCACAGGCGACTTGCTGTAATTGATGTTGAAAACGGCAAGCAACCGATGGAGCTTACATTTAAGGGCGAAAAATACGTAATCGTTTATAACGGAGAGCTGTACAACACTGATGAGTTGAGGCACGAGCTAATATCAAAAGGGCACGTTTTTAAAACTCACAGCGACACCGAAGTTTTGTTGCACGCATACGCAGAATTTGGCAAAAAATGCGTGCACAAACTAAACGGAATTTACGCTTTTGCAGTGTACGAGGTTAACACAAAAAAACTTTTTATGTGCAGAGATAGAGTTGGTGTTAAGCCGTTTTTTTACTACAAATATAAAAATGGTATTGTGTTCGGTTCAGAAATCAAGGCACTGCTTTCTAGCGGTATAGTAAAGCCGACTGTAAATGAAACAGGACTTTACGAGATATTCTTCTTAGGTCCTGCACGCTCGCCAAAAAGCGGTATTTTCAAAGGAGTAAAGGAACTGCGTCCAGGCGAAATGGCAGTGTTTAAGAACGGCAGAATGTACAAGGAAACCTACTTTAGAATCAAATCAACTGAGCACACTGATTCCGAAAGCGAAACAATTGAGAAAACACGCTATCTGTTGACAGACGCTATAAACCGCCAGCTTGTTACCGATGTCCCGATGTGTTTCTTTTTATCGGGTGGTCTTGACTCAAGCATCATCTGTAAAACCGCATCGAACTACTACAGAAAGAATAATCTCGGACAAATCCACACATACAGCGTTGAATACGAGGACAACCGAAAATTTTTCAAGCAAAATGCTTTTCAGCCTAACGCCGACTTTGACTACATTTCGATTATGTCAGACGATGCGTCGTCTGTGCACACCGAGATTGTGCTTGATAACAAAAACGTTATGGAAGCACTGTACGACAGCGTTAGAGCAAGGGATTTACCTGGATATGTTGATATCGACTCATCCCTGCTGTTGTTTTGCAAAGAAATAAAAAAAGACTACACAGTAGCCCTTTCAGGCGAATGTGCAGACGAACTGTTCGGTGGATACCCATGGTATCACAACAAAAATATATTGTTTGAAGAGTGTTTCCCGTGGTCAAGAAGTCAGGAAATAAGGCGCTCAATCCTTAAAAAAGGTGTCCTTAAACACGGTGAAGAGTATGTAATGAGCAAGTATTTCGACACAATACGCAAAGCCGACAAACTGCCAACCGACTCAACAGTTGACAAAAGGATGAGAGAAATGTTTATGCTCAACTTCAACTGGTTTATGCAATGTCTGCTTGAGCGTAAAGACAGATGCTCAATGTACTCGGGACTTGAGGTAAGAGTACCGTTTTGCGATTATCGCCTTATTGAGTACGCTTACAATATGCCGTGGCAATTAAAAGCCTACGGTGGCAGAGAAAAAGGCATAATACGAAAAGCGTTTGAAAACACCTTGCCGTATGACATTTGCTACAGAAAGAAAAGCCCGTACCCAAAAACACACAACCCTGAGTATATGAATATGTGCAGTGAAAAGGTAAAAGAAATACTGAACAAAAAAGGCACTGTGCTGAGCTGTCTGCTTGATACAGACGGAGTTATGAATATCATCAACAATCCTGAGCAGATAAGCTCGCCTTGGTACGGTCAGCTGATGCGTGCTCCACAGATTATGGCATATATCATTGAACTGGACTATTGGTTTGAAAATTATGGTGTAGTCATAGAATGTTAACAATTTCGTTAAAATTTATTTGTTGTTTTTGTTAAAATCAATGGTATACTTAGGATAACGAAACAGAAAGGACGGGTGAATATGAAAGAAGAGCAGTATCAGTTTTTAAGTGAGTTCTTCACTGCCAGCAAAAGCAGATTTAACATCATCAAGGCTCTTCACGATATTTTACCTGCCATTATGATGATGTTCTATCCGTTGCAGTTAGCGTTTCTGCTGTACTCAGAGGGCTTCAAAAGCGAAATCTTTTTGAAAGCTACTTTAGTTCCGCTTGCGGTTCTCATTTTTGTTACTATTTTGCGTTACGTTATCAATGCAAAAAGACCATATGAGGTATACAACTACTCCCCTGCTATTCATAAAAACACAAAGGGAAAGAGTTTTCCAAGCAGACACACAGCATCTGCGTTTATAATTGCAATGACCTTTTTGTACGTTGATACAAAAATAGGCATCATTATGTTAGTGCTTGCAACACTGATTGGCATTACGAGAGTATTGTCAGGTGTTCATTTTATAAAAGACGTTGTGAGTGGAGCACTCATCAGCATCTTAACAGGAATTGTTTGTTTTTTCATTTTTTAATAACCCCCCTAATAATAAAAAGCGGCAGCGTAAAAAACTGCTGCTTTTTATTTTTTGTTGCAAATTACAATACTGAAATTGTATAATAGGTTAAAAACTGAGTAAAGATTATAATAGAATTAAACGTTAGAGGTGCTATATGATATACACGGTGACACTCAACCCTGCTATTGATTTTGTTATTAATATGAACAATCCGATACTTGGAACCATCAACCGAAGTGAAAGCGAAACACTGTACTGTGGTGGCAAGGGTATCAACGTATCAACTGTGCTCAAAGAGTTGAGCACAGATAGTGTTGCTACAGGATTTTTGGCAGGTTTCACAGGAAAAGAAATCGAAAGATTACTAAAAGAAAAAGGCATCAACGCTGACTTTGTGCATATCGAAAACGGGTTTACCAGAATCAACGTTAAAATCCGAAGCGACGAAGAAACTGACATCAACACAAGTGGTCCTGAAATTTCCGACTATGATATGCATATTCTTATGAAAAAGTTTGAGGACTTGAATAAAGACGATGTGATGATTTTGTCAGGTAGCACGCCGAAAAATGCAGATGACCAGATTTACGCAAAAATCATTTCAAAGGTCAGCAAGCTGGGTGTAATGACAATTGTCGATACAACAGGCAAAAAACTGCTCAACACGCTAGAGTACAAGCCATTTCTGATTAAACCGAATGTAGCAGAGCTTTGTGATACTTTCAACACTAAGATTAGCACATTGCACGATATTGAAAAGTACGCAATAAAACTGCAGACACTTGGTGCAAAGAATGTGCTTGTTTCTATGGGTAACAAAGGTTCGGTACTATTCACAAAAGACAAGCAGGTCATTTTGCAGAGTGCACCGCAGGGTGTGGCAGTAAACACCGTTGGTGCAGGTGACTCAATGGTAGCAGGCTTTGTTGCGGGATACCTAAAAACAAAGGACTACAAATTTGCGCTAAAACTTGCTACAGCGTGCGGAAGTGCAACGGCTTTTTCAGAGGGTCTATGTAAACAAAACGAAATATCGCATATGATGGAACTGATTCAGGGATAATAAAAAGGAGCTGTCTTGCTAACTATATAGCAACAGCTCCTTATTTTTTGTGAGTAAACACATTAATGTTTAGTTAACACGTTTTGTCGTAAACGCCAAATCCTACAAGTTTTATATTATTGTTCCACCTGCGACAACGGTGGTGCCGTCATACATTACAACAGCCTGCCCGCTGGTGATTGCTCGCTGTGGTTCGTCAAAAACCAGCTTTACTCTGTCGTTATCTAGTGGATAAAGTGTAGCCTCAGCTTCGTTATGCTTATACCTGATTTTTGCTTTGACTTTAATCGGCTCTGTTAATTCTTCAATAGAAATTAAATTGACATCTTCTGCAATAAGCTCAGATGAAAACAGCTCGTGGTCAAGACACAGGGTAACTTTATTCTCTTCTACATCCTTTTTGCAGACGTACATCGACTGAGGTAGTGATAAATTAAGACCTTTTCGCTGGCCAATGGTGTAGCGGATTATGCCCTTGTGTGTGCCGAGCACATTGCCCTGCAAGTCTACAAAGTCACCATCAGGAAAACTTTTGCCTGTGTACTGGGTGATAAAGTCGGCGTACTTACCGTTTGGCACAAAACAGATGTCCTGACTATCCTTTTTGTTTGCATTCACAAAACCGTTTTGCTCTGCTATCTCACGCACCTGTGCTTTTGACAGCTCACCCAATGGGAGCTTGATGTGCTTTAAAGCTTCCTGTGTGAGTGAATACAGAACATAGCTCTGGTCTTTGCTTTCGTCCAAGCCTTTCTTAAGCACATAGCGTCCCGAATCTGCTACATATGCTACTCGAGCGTAGTGACCTGTGACAACATAGTCAAAGCCCTCTTCATTTGCGATTTGCAGGAGCTTTGAGAACTTGATGAAGCGGTTGCAATCAACACAAGGGTTAGGCGTGCCGCCGCACATATATGAATTAATAAAGCGGTCGATTACATACTCCTTGAAATTGCTTTCAAGGTCAACCACTCTGTGCTCAATGTTAAGTCTGTCGCACACAGCCTTTGCATCCAGTATATCCTGCTGTGTACAACAAGACTGCTCTTCGATTATATCATTCCCGCTATGGAGTTTGAGCGTGATACCAATGATATCGTAGCCCTGCTCTTTCATCAGAAAAGCCGCCACAGAGCTATCCACACCGCCACTCATAGCGATAATTGCTTTAGGCATTATATTTCTCCTTTAGAATTTTCTTTACAGCATCAACTGCGTAGTCAACCTCATCTTCAGTATTAAAATAAGAAAACGAAAAACGCACTGTGCCTGACGGATATGTGCCCATAGACGAATGTGCCGATGGTGCACAGTGAAGTCCGCTACGGGTCATTATACCGTAGTCGCTTGAAAGCACTGATGAAACTAAACCGTTGTCGATATCTTTAAAAGTAAGCGATACAACGGATGTTGTATCAAAGATGTCGCCACCACAGTAAACGGTGACTCCATCAAATACACTTAAAGCATCAACGAAACGACGACGCAAACTTCTCTCGTGCTCACGGATTTTAGCAAGTCCTACTTCTTCAATAAACTTAAGCGAATGGTTGAGCGATACTATACCACACAAATTAAGCGTACCGCTTTCAAACTTGTCGGGCAGGGTGTCAGGTTGGGTGTAAAAATGTGACGCACTTCCGGTACCGCCTGTTTTGACTACTTTGAGCACTTCGCTCAACTTCTCACTAATTGCAAAGCCTCCCACACCCTGTAAACCAAGCAAACCTTTGTGTCCTGAAAAAGCCAGAAAATCAATACAACACTTACGCATTGAGATATCAAGCATGCCAGCTGTCTGGGCGGTATCAACTGCAAAGAAGATACCCTTGCTTTTGCACAACTTTCCAATTTCTTCTATCGGGCTGATAGTACCGAAGACATTAGACGCGTGGTTGATTATCACAGCCTTGGTGCTTGGCTTGATGAGACTTTCAACCGCGGATGCAGTTACAACACCTTTTTCGTTGCACAAAGCTGTATCAAAGCTGATGTTTCTTTCACGCTTCAAGTCATACAGCGTTCGCATAACAGCATGGTGCTCCATAGAGCCTGTTACCACGTGGTCACCGTCTGCTAAAAGTCCACGCAGGAACATATTGATAGATTCGGTTACACCTGAAGTAAATATAATTCTTTTACAGAATTTAACAGGTAAATCAGCACAATCAAAAAAAGATGCCAGCCTGATGCGTGTGCTGAGCACAACGTCGCTTACTTCGTCAGACAAAGTGTAAGTGCCACGGTTTATGTTCACACAATTATTATCTATGAAATTTGAGATTATATGTGACATCTGCGGTGCTTTTGGAAAAGAGGTCGCCGCATTGTCAAAGTAAATTTTCTGCATAGTTCTCTTTTGGAATATTATTTATAGTTTTAATTCTAATATCGCATTATTTATATTTCTACACAAGAAATATTCTTTCACTTCCTGTGTACTCTTCAACTTCACCGATGATTCGAGCTGACAATGTGCACTGCGACAAATCGCTAAGTAGTTTGTCTGCATCGTCTGCGGATACACTGATGAGCAATCCGCCTGATGTCTGCGGGTCAAAAAGTACATCTTGAATGTAAAGTGGAACATCCCCCGCGTTTATAAACGGCTCTGCGTAGGTTCGGTTGCGGTACATTCCCTCTGGCAGTATTCCCATCTGGGCAAACTTGTACGCTCCGTCAATTACGTCGATATTATCTGTGTATATCTTAATCTGTGTGTCTGAGCCCTGAGCCATCTCGAGCGAATGACCCATCATTGAAAAACCTGTTACATCAGTGCAAGCGTGTACGTCGTACTTAACCATACAATCCCTTGCTGATTTGTTAAGAAAAGTCATTGCCTCAACCGCCTTGTCGATACTCTCCTGTGACGCAATGTCAGCTTTTTGTGCTGTTGTTATAATGCCAATACCCAACGGTTTTGTGTATATCAGTTTATCGCCTGCTTTTGCACCGCTATTAGTGTAAATCTTATCAGGATGAGCAAAGCCAGTGACACACAAGCCATACTTTGGCTCGTCATCGTAGATGCTGTGGCCACCTGATATCACAGCACCAGCCTCATAAACTTTATCGTAACCGCCTTTTAATATAGCGTGGACGTCGGAATTTGCCATAGACTTTGGCACGCACATAATATTGAGGGCGATTTTTGGCTCGGCTCCCATTGCGTAGATATCGGACAAAGCGTTGGTTGCGGCTATCTGACCGAAAGTATATGGGTCGTCGGCAATCGGCGGAAAAAAGTCAACTGTTTCAACTATACATAAATCTTCGCTGACTTTGTACACACAAGCGTCGTCGCTTTTATCAAAGCCGACAAGCAGGTTTTCGTCGTGTTTGACATTCAGGTCACCGAGCAATTGAGCAAGCACTCCTGCTCCAACCTTAGCTCCACAACCCGAACATTTCGAAAGTTTTGTAAGTTTAACGTTATTTTCAGACATAGTGTTCTCCATTTATGATTTGTGGATGAAGCACGGGCAATTCCTCAGTCACCTATTGGGCAGCCCATGCCTTCCCCGAAGATTTGGGGAAGGTGGATTTTGCATAGCAAAAGACGGATGAGGTTGAATGTGTCTTTATTATCCCAGTAATATTGCTATAAAAGTTTTTACCTCATCAGTCAGCTTACGCTGACAGCTTCCCCTTAATTCAAAAAGGGGAAGCCTTTATCTTAGTATGTATGAAGATGCAGGCAGGCTTCGAGTACTCCGCCTCCGACAGCTAAAGCTTTATCGGACACGGTGTAACAATGCTCTTTCTTACATCTAGGGTCAACATCGCCTGACTTCATATTTGTGCTAACCAACGTGCCTTTTGGCAAAATTCCACGAAGGATACCCGACACATTACAAACAATCGGGGTGCTGTCAACGCAGGCGACAACCTCGCCTTCTTTCACCTCGTCGCCAATTTCGTATATCGGATTAAACACACCGTACTCAGGTGAACGGATGATTCTGTCAGCGCTATGACCGTCGATATCTCCAGGAATGCCAGTATTTTCAATCGCTCTGCCTTCATAATACACTCTGCCTAAATAATGGCCTCGCTTTGTTTCAACTACTGCGTGGCAGTCCTCCCCTGCGGTAAAACCAGGGCCTACGCCGATTACTACATCGGCATCGTCGATATCAGTTCCCAGATTCTTCTTAGCTAAAATAGCGTCAATCACAAAATCAGGTTTGAGCTCTCTGATACAGCTCGCTCTCTCGTCTACTATAACGGCTATATCTCCGTTTGATATGATATCTGCTACCTTGTCTGTGTTATCCGCTAGCACTGCTTTGACGTTCTCGACTACAGCCTCACCTTTGTACACGGCTTCCGAAAAGCATACTGTACGGCGGATTGCGGTTGGAGCGTCAATTTCTGTCATAACGATTTTAAAATTTGCACGGTGGAGTCGCAGGGCTATACCGGAAGCAATATCACCTGCACCTTTAATTACTGCTAACATACCATTCTCCTTTGAGTAATGATGAAATTACACATTCTGTTTTTATGTATCCGCTGATAAGCTCAGCGGTAGTTTTCTCTTTAACACTGTCGCATTTATTGATTAACACTTTATCGTGGAGATTTTCGGTGTTGATAAGCTGTGCGACCATTTTTTCTGTTATTATATCTTCTTTGTTGCACGCTAAAAGCTCACACGCTTTGTCACACCTGTGGGTTGCATCTTCAAGTTTTTTACCGACACAGTCCACTCCGACAACAGTTATAATCTGAGTTGATTCTATTGGAATCACTGGCTCAAAGTCAAGGTGTGCTTTAAGTGGCAAGTGCTTTGAACCATCAGCTTCGACTAGTACATAATCGGCTACACTGCACAAGTCATCAAATGTATGAGAAGTGGTGCACAGTTTGCCGTTTAAAGTTTGCTTTCCAAGGCATATGCACTTATGCTGACTCAACTGCTCGCTAAGACGCGGCAGACTTATGGTATCGTCAATCACATTGTGGAAAATCGTGCTTGGCAATATATGGGTTGTTGTGGTGATAATCACTGTACCTTTTTCTTTTAGCTCAGTTGCTAAAGTATGAAGCAAGGTTGTCTTTCCGCCACCACCAATGACTGCTGTGACACCCTTTTTGATTTTAAGTAATTCTGAAACCATAGTTTATTCTTTTAGTTATGCTTATAGTTATTCTAATAAAAATATAACGAAATCAAACAATATGTCAATGCACAAATGTACACTGACATATCGGTAGCCATTATTCTAATACAGAAATATTATCTATCCACGAAAAGTTTTCGGCAAATTTACTGTCGCAATACTTTAAAAGCTCCTGCTCGCACTGTCTGTAGCTATTAAGTAGTCGCTCTGCGTTTTCAGTCAGGGTGGCTCCGCCACCATCTACTCCACCTGTCTTTGAAGAAAGCAGCTTGAATCCGAGGTTTTTCTCGGCTCGCTTTATGATAGTCCACGCTTTTGAGTAAGACATTCCTATATCAAAGGACGCTTTTCGGATAGAATTATTTTCTTTTATTTTTTCGAGCAAAATAGCTACACCAGGGCCAAAGCATTTTTCATCCGTAAAAAACTGCAATGTTAGTTTTGGGTGTAGCTTTGCTTTGTCTTTATTTTCAGCCATATTATTCAGCTTTACCAAGTCGTTTGTCAAGTGTTTTGCGGACTGCACGCAGGATATTTTCGTATCCTGTACAACGGCACAGATGTCCTGAGAGGAGTTTTCGAAGTTCATCGTCTGTGTAGTCCCTGCCACTTTCCAAAATTTCTACAGCGGACATAATCACACCAGGGGTGCAGAAACCGCACTGCACTGCGGCTTCATCAATAAACGCCTGCTGGATATCGGATAGCTCGCCGTCTTCGCTTAAAAGACCTTCTAAGGTGCGGATGTTCTTGCCTTCTGCCCAGACAGCAAGATAGATACACGAGTTAAAGCACTCGCCGTCAATCAGCACATTGCACGCACCACACTCGCCTACTTCGCAACCCTTTTTAACAGAGGTCATTCGGTAGTCGTTGCGGAGCATATCGGTGAGAGATGCACGCACATCAACCATCTGCTCAACTTTTTTGCCGTTGATGGTACATCTGACTAATTTATACTGTGCCATTACATCTCACCTCCACTTAGTTTCACACACTCTTTTAGTGCACGGTAAGCAAGCTCTGTCGCTAAATGCTGACGAAAAGCTTTTGATGCTCTCCAGCTGTCTCGTGGGTTAATGTCATTTAGCACCTGTTTTGAAAACTCCTGTGCGGTGTCTTTGTTAACAGGCTTGCCCTTTATAAACTCCTCTGCGGTTTTAGCTCGCATTGGGATTGGTCCTGCTACGCCGTAGGCGATTCGGACATCTTCAAAAACTTTCTTGTCATCGCTAAGCTTTACGTTAACCGAGCAACCTGTTGTTGTGATATCAAGTGCGTTACGCATTGCGTACTTTATATAGTGTCCTTTGTAGCCGTTATACTTCTCTTTTGGAATTATAATAGCGGTCTGGATTTCGTCAGGCTTGATATCAACTGTGCCCGCTTTGATATAAAATTCAGAAATTGGGATTATTCTCTTGCCATTCGCTCCTGTAAGCTCTACTAAAGCATCAAGTGCAAACAGCGTTGACGCTGAATCGGCAGACGTAACGCCGTTACAGGTGTTGCCACCAATTGTGCCGATATTTCGAATCTGTGGCGAGCCGACCATATCGACTGCTTCGCCAAGTACATTTATATATTTTTGAACAATCTCGTTTTTTGTGATATGTGAAAAGCTTGTTAAGGAACCGATGCGGATGTCACCGTTGTCATCAAGGGACACTCCACGCATCTCATCAATCATATATATGCTGATTAACTCTTTACCTGCTCGCTTGCCCTCACGAATCTGCACCAAGACGTCGCTACCACCAGCGAGAATCTGTGCATCGGGATGCTCTAAACGCAGTTTTATTGCGTCTTCTACGCTTGATGCTTCGTACAAAGCTTTGATATCATACATAATCTCGCCTCCTTAGATAAGTCCATTCTTAGAGAATTCTTCGAACAGAACGTGTGGTGTCATTGGTGCTGTGTTTATCGCAACTCCTGTAGCGTGAAGCACAGCATTGCGGATTGCAGGTGCTACAGGGCAAGCAGGTGGCTCACCCAGTGCTTTTGTGCCAAATGCTGAGGTTGGCTCAGCATTTTCGACAAACTGAGCTTCCAGATGCGGATGGTCCATAAATGTTGAAAGTTTATAGTCAAGCAGGTTGTTGTTAAGTGTGCGACCACTACGGCTGTCAAAAAGCTCCTGTTCAGAAAGTGCGTAGCCGATGCCCATCGACATACCGCCGTGAACCTGAGCTTCAGCCAGCTGTGGATTGATAAGCTTTCCGCAATCGTGAACGTTGATGATGTCATTAATTTTGACCTTGCACGCACGGATGTCAACTTCGACGTCTGCAAAACAACAACCGAATGAATATGCGTTTGACTTAATCTGGTATGTGCTCTCAGCAGTGATATGACGACTGTCCTCCATACTGTAAAGAGCGATAGTTGCAAGCTCTCCGACTGTCATAACAACTTTGCTGTCAGCTTTTACTACAATATTATTATCAGCGATGTCAAGCTCGTTTATATCTATTTCGCTTAACTTTGATGCGTAATCAAGGATACGCATCTTTAACATTTCGCCTGTCTGCTTAATTGTAAGACCGCCAACGTAGGTTTGACGTGATGCATAAGCACCTGTGCCAAACGGAGTTACGTCGGTATCCTGACATGAAATCACATTAACCTTATCAAGCGTTAGTCCGACAGCGTCAGCCGCCATTTGAGCAAAGGCTGTGTCAGCACCCTGACCGATTTCGGTTTCACCAAGCTGGAGACTGATTGAGCCGTCCTGATTAAGCACCATTCGGCTTGAAGATGACTCCAAGCTGATAGGCCACACGGCTGTGTTGTACCAGAACACTGCCATTCCGACACCTTTGCGGATGTTACCGCTCTGGTTTTTATATTCTTCAATTTTTCTGTCGTAATCAATATATTTTTTAGCCTTTTCAATACACTGGTTGAAAGAGTCAAAGTAGTTGACGTTTTTGGAAAAATCGTCTTTGTAACCAACAGGCATCAGGTTCTTTTGTCTTAACTCAAGCGGTGACATATTAAGCCCTTTTGCGATATCGTCAATCTGGCTTTCAACAGCAAACATCGCCTGCGGTATGCCGTAGCCACGCATCGCACCTGCTACAGGACGGTTAGTAAACACAGTGTAACACTCAGCCTCTACATGAGGGCAAGGATAAAGCTGTCTAAAGCATCCCATACCCTTTGCGGCAATTGAATGACCGTGAGATGCATAAGCTCCCTGATTTGAGAAAAGCTCGAGCTTTCGAGCTACAAAGGTTCCGTCTGGTTTTGTGTATGTTATGATGTGGCTTCTGACTGCGTGACGCACTCGCTGGCACACAAAGGTTTCTTCACGACTAGTATCGAGCTTTACAAGTCTTCCGCCGACTACAGTTGAAAGATAAGCACAAAGCGGCTCGTAGAGTACGTCCTGTTTGTTGCCAAAGCCACCGCCGATGTACGGCTTTACAACTCTGATTTTACCCCAATCAAGCGAGAGTGCCTGACCGACTACACGGCGGACAATGTGCGGAATCTGGGTAGACGTTACAACGGTCAGTCTGCCGTTTTCCATACTTGCGTAGCAGATATGGTTTTCAATGTGGCAGTGCTGAACTGTCGGTGTGTCGTACCAGTTGTCAAATTTTATAAGCCCTTCTTCTTTGATAGCCTCTTCATAATTTCCGACACTCTGCTTTGAATAGCCGAGGATATTGTTCTTGAACTTCTCGTGCAACTGTGGTGCATCGTCTTTCATAGCTTGTTGCACATCTAGTACAAACGGATACTCCTCGTACTCAACTTTGATAGCTCTTAAAGCCTGTGACGCTGCGACTTCGTTTTCAGCTACAACTGCGGCTATGTCGTCACCATAAAAGCGGACAGTGTCAGTTAAAAGCAATCTGTCGGCTACGTCCTGATGGGATACGTCGGTTGACCACGGATGGCCTGCTGTTGGGAAATACACCTTTGGTACGTCAAAGCAGGTGACAATCTTCACTACACCGTCGATTTTTTCGGCTTCGGTTACATCAATAGACAGCACCTTGCCGTGAGTAATAGTAGAATGAAGCACCTTTGCGATATATGCACTTTTGTCGCATAAATCATCTGTGTACTTGGTTCTGCCGG
>JAFUOM010000060.1 GCA_017481885.1 Ruminococcus sp. | reverse complement strand
CTTGAGCTTTACGCTGATACTCACGACGGCACAACACTCACTCAGCTTCATTCAGGTAAGGCTGTAAACGCTGTTCCTGACACAGCTTACGCTTTACTTGACTGCTCAGAAACTGAGGACCACCAGCTTTTAAGACTTGCTGATGCTAAAAAAGGTACATTTGAATTTTACTATACAATTGACGGTATGATGGTATTAAGCCGTGGTCAGGCAGCACACGCTTGCGAACCTGAACAGGGTCACAATGCCGCAGTAGCACTTATCGACCTGCTCACATCAAACTTCTCTCTCCCGTCGCTTGGTAGCGTTTGCTCGTTTATCGAATCCTGCATCGGACTTGATAACTCAGGCGTTAAGATGGGCATCAAGACAAGAGATGCTGAATCAGGTCCGCTTACAATCAGCGTTGGCACTGTTCACATTGATGAGGGTTACGCAACTTGTACAGTTGATATCCGATATCCAGCTACTATAAACGGTGACAACATTCTTGACACTGTTACAAGAGCAGCTGCTAACGAAAATCTGAACGTTAAGGTGCTCAAGCACTCAAAACCGTTATATATGCACGAGGATAGCGAGCTTATCACTCTGCTTTCAGATTCATACGAAGAGATTATGGGCGAAAAGCCTGACCTCTACTCAACAGGTGGCGGTACATACGCTAGAATGCTTGGCGGTAAGGGTGTTGCTTTCGGTCCTGTTTTCAAAGACGAGGTTTCTAACATTCACAACGCAAACGAGTGTATTGACGTTGAAAAGTTCTTCAAGCACGCTCAGATTTGTCTGGAAGCTATGTACAAAATGTACACAGCTGAATAAAGAGGTTATTATGTCTGCTGAAAAGTTAATTAAAGCACAAGCCAAAGAAAAGCTCAAACACGGCGGTTGGGCTAAGGCGCTGTTTGCTCTTGCTATACTTGTAATTGTGTATATGCTAGTAGAGTGCGTTGCACTGCTCGGTAGTTACACTATCGACGTTATAGAACCTAACAAGACTGTTGAGTTTATTATCGAAGTTGCGGGCGGTTCTTTGGCTATGATTGTCGCTTTGCTTTTAAGTCCTGTTGTTTTAGGCTTTTTCAGAATGTTTTACAGCGGTGACAAAGAGTATTCGATGGACGATGTTTTGTACTACTTCTCAAGTGCAAAACATTACACAAAAGCTATCAAATTTGTGCTCAGTTTCATTTTGAGGATGTTTTTACCTACACTTCTTTATTCAATACCACCTATCGCCTGGTATCTGGCAAACTACTTTTTTAATGATAACAGGCAAATGGAATTATGGTCAAACGCCATTTTCGTTCTTTTGATAATCTTTGCAATTTTATTTACATTAAGACACAGCATCCGCTACTTTGTCAGCATTCTGCTGTTATGTGAAAACGAGTTTGAAAGCACAAGTTACTATTTCAAAACTTCAAAACAGATTATGAAACGCCACGAAAAAGACGTAGTAAAACTTTTTTGGTCATTTATCGGCTGGATACTGCTGAGTATCACAGGTTTACCTGCTCTTTATACAATTCCATATTTCACTCAGGCTTTGTGTCTGAGCGGAAAATGGCTCGTAGAACTTTCAAGGAATGGACAAAACTTATGAGTTATTTCAGTGAAAAAGAAAACCTTAGGGTTTCGCTGTGCACAATTGCATATAACGAAGAATCTGTATTAAACGGACTTTTCAGAGATTTTTCTGAGCAGAGCTATCCTCACGATAAAATTGAAATCATTCTTGTTGACAATGCATCAACCGACAACACAAAAGCTATGATGAAAGAGTTCGCAAGAACCGACTACGGCTTTGAATCGGTCAAGCTTGTTGACAGCACAAATAAAAATCAAGCCACAGCGTGGAACGAAGCACTGATGCACGCCACAGGTGATATCATCATCAGAGTTGACGCTCACTCAAAAATCCCACGCTACTTTGTTGCTAAAAACGTTTTTGAAATAAACGAAGGCGAAGACATTGTCGGCGGTGGCAGACCAAACACTACAGACGGTATGACTCCGTGGAAACTCACACTGCTTGCGGCAGAAGAATCGCTTTTCGGTTCATCGGTTGCAGATTACAGACGTGCTCCGGGTCAGAAAATCTACCTTGATAGCCTTTTCCACGCGGCTTACAAGCGTGAGGTTTTCGAAAAGGTTGGCGGATTTAACGAAGATTTAGGCAGAACCGAGGACAACGAGCTACATTACAGAATGAGAATGGCAGGCTACAAGTTCTGCTGTTGCCCTGAAATTATATCTTTCCAGCACACAAGAAATACTCTGCGTGCTATGATTAAGCAAAAATACGGCAACGGCTACTGGATTGGTCTTACCTCGGGTGTTTGCTTTAAATGCCTTAACTACTTCCACTTTATTCCGTTTGTTTTTGTTATGGCATTACTGTTCAGCTTGCTTTTATGGTTACTTGGCAACCCGACACTGTTTGCTGTTATCATCGCGATGTACTCAATGTTCAATCTTGTTAACACGGTCGGATGCTTGATGCTCAAAAAGCCGAACCTGCTGTTTTTGACTTTACCGTTCATCTTCCCTGTGCTCCACATTTCTTACGGTGTAGGAACACTTGTCGGACTAATAAAAATGCCGTTTTGGAAAAAGAAACTCGATGACACGGCTGAAAAACGCATTGAGATGGTAAAACAAGCAATCAAAAAGAACACTAAAAAGAAAGACGACTTCTTCTTTGAAGACTGATAAAAACAGGTGTACTATGGCTGAGATTATTAAAATTGACAACGAAACACTCAGAAAGCTTCAGCTTAAAGAGTTAGAGTCGTTAAATTTTTTAAATGAATTTTGCGAAAAAAACGAGTTGAGATGGTATCTTATCGG
>JAFUOM010000059.1 GCA_017481885.1 Ruminococcus sp. | reverse complement strand
ACTTAACAACTGGCTTATGGAAATGGGTTGGTAACAACCTACCTGCATAAGGAAAAAAAGTATGATGAAAAGATATAAATTAGGATTTGACTTTTTGGGGTTAATATTATTTGCGTTAATGATGATACCTACACTTTTGTGGTCATTCATTCAAGCTCCAAACGATATTTTACGAACTGAATCCATCACTCCTGTTATCGATATAATCGCATCAATAAGCCAAACCGTAATGATAGCTTCATTATGTTTGCTTATTAACAAAAATTCCGACAAATTAAAACTTTCACCTATGATTATCGCAACTGTCATATGCTTTTTAATGTATTTTTTAGGGTGGATATTATACTATTGCGGTGTTGTAAATCCACTTATTATTTTGGATTTAACCATCCCACCAAGTCTTGCATTTGTTTTTTATGCAATTGACAGAAAAAATATAATTTCTGTTGCTACAGGCACCATGTTTTTGATTTGTCATTTAATCTTTGGCGTGGTAAACTTTATATTATAATATATTTTGAGGTGAGTATATGACAGATATACTGATAGTTGAAGACAACAAAGAACTTTTACAATTACTTACTGACTTTTTGCGTGCTGACGGGTACACCGTCAGCACCGCTGACAACGGAGAGAAAGCCTTGGCTGTATTCGAAAAATACGGCGCAAGGCTTGTTCTGCTTGATATAAATTTACCGGGTATTGACGGCTTTGCTGTATGCGAAAAAATCCGAAAAGACGGCAACACCCCTGTTATTATGCTCACTGCAAGGGTCAGCAAAGAAGACAAGTTAAACGGTCTTATCCTTGGTGCGGATGATTACATTGAAAAGCCGTACGACATTGATATTCTACTTGCAAAAGTCAAGGGTATTTTTAAACGCAGATTTGCCGAAGATAAGCTTAGTGAGGGTGATTTGACACTTAATCTTGTAACCCAAATAGTCACCAAAGGCGACAAAGTTATTGAGATGACCTCAAAGGAATTTGAACTGCTGAAAATGCTTATCGAAAACAAAGGTCAGACGCTGACAAAAGACAGGCTTTTCAATTCAATTTGGGGTATCGACAGCGAATCTGAAACCCAGACTCTCACAGTTCATATTAAGTGGCTAAGAGAGAAAATCGAGTCAGACCCTAAAAATCCTGCTCATATTATGACCGTCTGGGGCAAGGGCTACCGCTGGGAGGAATAAAATGAAAAGCTTCAATAAAGTCATAGCTCTTGCAGTCACGATTATCCTTGCAGCTTTTGCTATTTTGAATTTTGTTCCACTTATTGCAAAAGACAGCACAAGCATCAAGAATATCGAAATAAACAGAGTTGTGCAAAGCATTTCGCAAACGGGCGAAATCCCGCAAACTGACCAGTACAACACAATCACAGGCGTATACAAATACAACTCAGACAGTGACTTCTTCAAAAGTGAAAGCGACTATGTTATAAGAGAAATCGACGGCACAATGTATCGCATTGATTACTATGAAGAACTAAGCAACACAAACGAAATGCTGTACGTTAACATAGCGTTTTTGGTGTTATCGCTGTTTGTTCTTTTGGTGCTTTTCTACATACGACACAACATAATAAAGCCGTTTGACAGGATAACCACCCTCCCCTATGAATTATCAAAAGGAAACCTCACACTGCCTGTCAAAGAAACAAAGAGCCGGTACTTTGGAAAGTTTTTGTGGGGACTTGATATGCTTAGAGAAAAGCTTGAAGAGTCAAAACAGGCTGAGCTTGAGCTAAAAAAAGAAAAAAAGACATTGCTACTTTCACTTTCTCACGATATCAAAACTCCGCTTTCGGCAATCAAGCTGTACGCAAAGGCCTTATCAAGCGGAATATACAAAGAGCCAAGCAAACAACTTGAAGTTTACAACAACATCAACACCAAGGCTGACGAAATTGAAAAGCTGGTGTCTGAGATTATGCGTAACGAAACCGAGGACATCATTGCATTTGACATCAAAAACGGCGAGTTTTACTTATCGCAGGTTATCAACGACATCGACAAATATTACACCGACAAGCTTGAAACCACAGATTTCACAATTGATAAATACAAGGACTGTTTGTTAAACGGTGACTGTGACAGGTTAGTCGAGATACTTCAAAACATTATTGAAAACGCAATCAAATACGGTGACGGAAACTCAATCAGTCTGCACTTTTGTGACGAAGAAGATTGCAGGATTATCACCGTAAAAAACAGCGGTTGCACACTGGACGAAGGCGAGCTTGCCCATATTTTTGACAGCTTTTACAGAGGTTCGAATGTCGGTTCAAAATCAGGAAACGGACTTGGACTTTACATCTGCCGTCAGCTAAGTCGAAAAATGGGCGGAGATGTTTTTGCTCAAATCGAAAACGGTTTTATGAGCGTATCTGTTGTGTGCAAAAAGAAGTAATGAAAGCTATAACTGAATATCATAACAACAAAACCTCCTGTGGCATTTTGCTATGCTACAGGAGGTTTTCTTTGTAAACTAAAAGCAACAATTCATCAAAGCATTTTTAAAAACTCTTTTTTCACTTTTTGTAAGTCACCCGACGTAAGCAGTGGTATCAGGCTGTTGATTTCTTCAATACTTTTGTCCCACCACCTGAGTTTTTCCATAATCGATACAAGCTCATCGTCAAATCTCTTTTTTATTACCTTTGCAGGATTTCCCGCTACAATCGTGTATGGTTCAACGTCTTTTGTAACAACGCTGTTTGCTCCGATTATTGCTCCGTCGCCAATGTGAACACCTGGGAGAATTGTTGCATTCTGGCAAATCCAGACGTCGTTTCCAATTACAGTGTCGCCTTTTAATGACAAATCAGAAAGCTTTGGTGCGTCCATATCCCAACCCTCAAGTGTGTAAAACGGGAAGGTAGAAACAGCGTTCATCTGGTGATTTGCGCCATTCATTACAAACTCTACCCCGCTTGCTATCTGGCAGAACTTTCCGATTATAAGCTTATCAGAAAGCCACTGATAGTGGTGTGTGACGTGGCTGTAAAAATCAGAATCTGCGATATATGTAAAATCACCCACAATAATATTATCGCTCTTGATTGTCGGCTTTACGTATATTTCCTTATCGTACCCTGCTATTGGGTGCACCTTATTCGGGTCAGGTATCAGTCCGTTTTTCACTATATCACCTCGCAATTTATATTAGTAAATTACAGCAGACGTGCAAGATACATCTGAATGTAAGTTACGTCCATTACGTTTATATCACCGTCACCATTTGCATCTCCGTACTTTTCAAAGCCGTCAACAGTTATCAGCTGTGCAATAAACATCTGGATGTGTGTAGCATCCATAATACTTTCATCACCATCCCTATCAACATCAGCATAGTGATAAGTCGTAATAGTAAATGCATCCGACAGCACATATTGTTGTTCTGAGCTTATCATATCAGCCATTACCTTTTCGACAACAAAGCTGTGCTCACCCTTATTCTTGGCAGTGAAAGTGTACTCATAAACATCTGCATCAACCGATGAAACGCTGACCTTTTCACCACTGTCTGTAATCTCATAAATGCTGAATGAACAAGCAGGAATATCGGTTACGTTCCATTTGAGCGTCAGCTTATCGTTTGTTAAAAGCTCACCTGAAAGCTGTGGAGTTTCAAAAGAATCAACAAATGAGCTGAGCATATAAACAACGCTTTGCTTTGTGTTTGAATTCTCGCTTGCATATGGGAAATATCCGTCACTTCTGTACTGCCACATCTGAGAAACGCTTCCATCAGGTGTAGTTACAGGTGTTGAAAAGTCAAAGCTGTATGGATAATAGCTGTAATATGTACCCACTGATTCTTTGGTTAATTCATCGATGTCCATTCTTGAGAACACCGACTTGCCTGCAAAAACAATGGTGTCGTATCCGTTTTCCTTTAGTCTGTCAGCAAACGCAAGCGCAACGGCTGTGTTTGTTTCTTTGCTGTTTGACTGATACGCACTGTAAGTCATATTGTACACAACGTCAATCAAGCCATCCTTGCACTCCTGCGGGAAATCGTTAGCCATTTCTTTGAGTAAATAGTCAGCCTCAAGTTTAGCTTCTTCCTCATTCTGAGCGTAAGCTACAAAGCTTAAGTAAAACTTGATGCCGTTTTCGTAAGCACCTTTTACGTTGTTAACAAACTCGGCATCGTTCTGGTTTGGGTAGTCCTCCCATCCCCAACCGGCACGAATTACCGCAAAATCAAAGCCATCAGCTTTAACAGCCTTCCAGTCAAGCTTTTCTTTCTCTCCTGTAGTGTAATCGCCGTAACGAGATGTTACGTCAATACCGTTGTAAAAACCGCAGGAAAGGTCAACTGCGTCAAAATTGCCAGTCTGAGTTTGTGCAGTGATTTTTGCCTGTCCGAAAGCGTGTGCAGTAACAACGCCGTTTTCATCAACTGTGGCAACACTTTCGTCGGAAGATGACCACTCAACAATAGGTTCATTATCAGTTGTGTTTTTTGTGATAGTAGCAGGAAGTGTGATGCTCTCTCCTACTTCAACTGAGGCGTATTCTCCGCCTATTTCAACCTCGATATTTTCGGTGTAATTCTCAAAAGCCCACTTGTACAAAGAAGCTGAATCTGTCATTGCGTGGTTAGTATAATTGTCTTCTGCCAAAAGTGGTGCACCCAAAGCGATGCACATAAACTCGTCGTCACCTTTTTGCGCAGTTGACACAAGGCATTTTCCCGATGCATCGGTGTAACCTGTTTTGATGCCTGTTGCATACTTGTAGTAGTACTGTCTGCCGTTACATTCATCAATCAGGTAGTTTGTGTTTATATACGGATAGGAAAAGCCCTCGGCTGTGTAAAACTCGCTTGACACAATCTCATTAAACAGCGGTAAACTGCAAGCATATTCTGCGATAATCGCTAAATCTTTTGCAGTTGTGTAGTTCTCGTCCGACAAGCCGTGACCCTCAACAAAATATGTATTTTTGCACCCAAGCTTCTTAGCTTTGTCATTCATCATCTGTGCAAATTTTTCAGGTGTACCGCCAATGTGGTACGCAAGAACCTGAGCGGCATCGCAACCGGACGGAAGCATCAAACCGTAGATAATATCAAGTGCAGAAAAGCTGTCGCCAACACAGTTTTCAAAACCTGCTGTTGACGCACCCTGTGCAAGAATATCATTAATCGGTTGTTGTTCAATAGTAATCTTTTTGCTCAAGTCGTCGATATTTTCAAGTGCCAGAATACAAGTCATAATCTTGACAGTAGATGCCATAGGACGTTTTACGTCGCTGTTTTTGGAATACAGCACCTCGCCTGTCTGAGTATTAAGAAGCAAAAGCGTATTTGCAAGTACATCGCTGTCGTCAAACTCAACGCTATCTGCAAAAGCAGTCATACTCATCATTGACAGCAACATCATAAGCACCATAACAAACGATAACGCCTTGCTGAATACACAAGTTACTCTTTGTTTCATAGTATCACCCTTTCTGTTTTATGCTCCTATTATAGCACTAGTTTATTTCAATTCAAGTTTTAAAAGCTCTCTACCTTTTGAAAGCCTGCTTAAAACCGTACCTTTCGGAATTTTTAACATAGAACTTATTTCTTTTGTAGAAAATTGTTCAATATAATACAGTACAACCACCTGACGGATTTTCAGTGGCAAATTTTCTACAGCAACACGCACTTCAAAGTTGTTATCACAAGACTTTAAAGTGATTAAGTCAATATCATTGCAAGTGTATTTACTTTTTTCTTTGAGCTGTTTATTACACACATTTATCAGAATCCGCACGAGCCACGTTTTGAAGTATTTTTCGTCTTTCAGCGTTGAAATCTTTTCAAATGCTTTCAGAATTGCTGTTTGCGTTGCATCTTCTGCGTCACGCTCGTTTTTTAGCATTGAAACCGAAATTCTGTACAGCGTTTCTTCGCAGTTTAATACCAATAAGGTGAATTTTTCTTTAGTCATAATCCACCTCACTATTTAGCATAACACAATAATATTCGATGCGTTCAACAGCGGTACGTTTAGTATCATCAACATCGATGTATCTCTTCTCAAATTGCAGATAAGAATCGTTTAATACATCATCATCACAGACAACCCCAATCGTAACCGTCTGTGTTTCTCCTTTAGGAATGTCTAAATATCCGTAAAGATTTGACGGCTCGATATAGATAAGGTCTACGTTACCGAAATTAGAGTTTGAGGTAAGATTTTCTCCATCTATTACTGCATTTGACACCCATATATCTCTGACATTAAAGCCTTGTCCATCAGCCACATTAGACTTTACATCGAAGGTAAGTATGTAAAAATGGCGGTCGTCTACTGTTTCCCAGCATTCATCAAGGCTATTTACACCATCACCACTTTTTCTGTCACTACGGGTATATGGTGTAATCAAATCTCCGTTTTCGTAGAAATATGTGCTATACTGCCATTCATTCAATACGCAATTGACTTTCAATCCATCAAAACTGCTACGTTCTTCAATCGACTTAACAGTTATAGTGTATTCAGTAGGATTTTCACCGTTTAGTACATTGTCTGAATAACCAAAGCTATCACCAATACTCAGAACTTTGTACTTTTCAACGCTTTTAAAACTATAATCCTCACCCTTTGCTGTAGGTGCTTCAGGTTTACTGAAAGTAGTAGCAATTGGCGTTGTGTCTTCCACCAGTGACAGGTGCTCGGTGATTTTTAACAGCTCATCGTAATCCTCGCAATAGCAGGTTACAACATACCCCATATCCTCAAAATATTTTATTGAAAGATATCCGTCAATCTCACCGTTCTTTTCAAACTGACGAGCAAGAAATATCGTTTTGTGGCCGTCAAACTCTGTCTCATCGTATTCGACAACATACTTTTCTTCAAAAACAAAGTCTTCGGTTTTATCAATGAAAAAGATAACACCGAAGCGGTCGCTGATACTCTCACCGCCATAGGTATATTTATGCTCACTTATTACGCCATCTTCAACAGCAGGCTCATATCCGTCAGGTATATATCCCAGACTTAGTTTAACATTATCATAGACTACAGTTTCTTTACTGTCATCAACGATGACATCAAAACCATATAAACCAACACGTCTGCCAAGCAGTCCGAAAAACTCAGTGTATGCAGCTGCAACTGTAGTTGATAGTATCACTAAAATCAATATGAAGATTATCGCAAGACGGACTCTTTTTACACGTTTGTTATATAGCACAGGTGTGTTTTCATCCAGCTTGCTAAGAGTTTTGGTTATTGCTTCGTGACACTCTTGTGTAATGGTGTAAGCGTTATATAGTTCTTGTCTATTCACATCGCCACTCCTCTCATTATTTTTCTTACAATAATTAGATACCAAAAATGCCCGTTTGATTCAAAAAAAGCAGACAAGTTTTTCTTGTCTGCTTTTCAGGTTTATATTTCTAATAAAGAATTCTTGTATAGAATTAAATTACATATTCAAAAATTGCGACATACTGGCACACACTACCGATTACAACGAAAATGTGGAACACAGAGTGCATATAGTGGACTTTTTTACCAATACCGTAGAGCACAGCACCGATTGTGTAAGAAATACCGCCCCAAAGAAGCCACCAAAAACCGCTCATTGTCAGGTACTCGATAGTTGGCTTGAGCACTGCAACAATACACCAACCCATACCGATGTAGCATGTCATTGATAGCTTTGAGAACTTCTTTAAATCAATAGCGTTGAGGGTGGCAGCCAAAGCTGTGAGTCCCCACTCAATGCCGAAAATTGTCCACGCAATTGCAGGGTTGTGCGGTCTGATTGCACACAAAAGAATTGGTGTGTAAGTACCTGCGATAAGGAAGTAAATATCGCAGTGGTCAATTACCTGCATAACCTTTTTTGCTGTATTTTTGTGAAGACCGTGGTACACACTGGACACTGTGTACATTATAACGAGAGTTGCACCATAAATTGATACGGATACAACAGCCCAAGCGTCGCCTGTTTTGGCTGCGTCAATTACACCGAACACAAGTGCCACTACGCCGAAAACTCCGCCAACAATGTGGCTAATCATATTAAACAGCTCTTCACCCTTTGTATAGTTAGGTAAAGCTCTGTTTCTTAATGCAGTACGTGTCATTAGTCTACCCTCTCGTCGCCCCAGAAGAACAGTGCTACTGTACCAGGACCTGTGTGAGTACCAACAACAGTACCGATTGAGTTGATAAGCACCTTGCCGTCAATCTTCTTGAATTTGCTCTCAACCAGAGATGCAACTTCTTTTGCATCTTCAAGGCAGTCAGAGTTACTCATATATACCTTGCCGTTGTAATTAGTGCCATTTTCAGCGTACTCAACCATACGGTTGACCATCTCGGTGATAACATTTTTCTTTGTTCTGATTTTTGTACGTGGAGTGAGCCTACCCTCGTGTGAAACATTCATAAGCGGACAAATTTCGAACACACCACCGATCATACCGCTTACTTTTGAAATTCGACCGCCTTTTACAAAGAATGTAAGGTCAGTTGAGAAGAACCAGTGGTGAAGCTTGCGTTTATTCTCTTCAACCCAATCCCTCAGCTCGTCGATGCTAAGACCTTCGTCACGCTTTTTAGCAACGGTATCAATCAAAAGACCGTAGCCTGATGATGCTGCAAGTGAGTCGATAACATAAAGTTTCTGATTAGGGTATTCTTCTTTTAACATATCAGCAGCTGTTAAAGCTGAGCGATATGAACCTGAAATACCTGATGAGAAAGAAAGGTGTATGACATCCTTGCCAGTATTGAGGAGCTTTCTAAAGTAGTCCTCATACTCGCCTACGCTAATTTGTGATGTGGTAGAATCCGAACCGTTTTTGAGTTTGTTATAAAAATCGTCAAAGGACATTGTCTGACCCAAATCGTCAGGGTACTCAACTCCATCCAATATATAATGGAAACAAGCAAACGACACATTGATTTTTTCAAGGTGCTCCTTTGTTAAATCGACTGTTGAACAACAACTTAAAATATAGCTCATAATTGCCTCCTGAAAATTTTTCAAAATAATTACAAGAGGAATTCTACTACCGAGTACTAAAAATTACAATCTATTGTGGAGGTTTTTCAATCTACCAAAATTTTAAGCTTAGTAGAGTCGACAAAATTCAACTCTACCAGCAAGAAAGCCAACTCTACTAATCGTGGAGTTGGCTTAAACACTGGGCTTTTGAGGGTGTTATTGCTTTTTTCGGTTCTTTTTGATAAAGAAGCTGAGGATGATAATAATCTGTGCAGGGAAACCGATAATGAACAACTGCCACCAATTTGACTGGTAGAAAGTAAGGTACACACAGGTAATCAAACCCCACACAATGCCAGAAATAATAAACATATTCAGCTTGCCGATACCCCACACGGAGTTCAGCACCAAAAGCACTATAAGCGACACAGGAACAGTGTACGCAAAAATCAGTGGTGTCGGCATACCGCACAGCCATGTAATTACAAAAGCGAACAGCGCAAGCGTCCAAATGCCAATCATTGTAATTACGGAGATAACAGTACGGCTGTATGATCTCGGTTTTTCGACAACGATTTTTTCGTCAGGTGAATGTTCGTTCAAAAGATAATCAACCGATACATCGAAAACCTGAGCTATATTTTTGAGAACATAAGCGTCAGGTACGGCGTCAGCCCTCTCCCATTTACTGATGGATTTATCTGAATACGAAAGAAGTTCACCAAGCTCAGCTTGAGTCATTCCTTTTGCAGTGCGAAGTCGTGTTATATTTTCGGCAACAGTTTTCTTGAAATTTTCCATTTTGCTACCTCTTAGAGTCTTAATGAAATTTGATTATAACACATAAACGATGACAGTTCAACATCCAAGAAGAAATATGAAAATAAAAAAACAGCTCCCACAAAAGCGGAAGCTGTGAAATAAAAGTTTAAATTAAATAAGCACCTTTGCCAAAAAGTCTTTTAAACGCTCGGACTGTGGGTGATTGAAGATGTCGTCAGGTGTGCCCTGCTCGATAATCTTACCGCCATCCATAAATACAACTCTGGTTCCAACTTCTCGTGCAAAGCCCATTTCGTGGGTTACAACAGCCATTGTCATACCCTCGTTTGCAAGCTCTTTCATAACATCAAGAACCTCGCCTACCATTTCAGGGTCAAGAGCTGATGTCGGCTCGTCAAATAGCATAACCTGAGGTGACATACAAAGTGAACGCACAATAGCGATACGCTGTTTTTGTCCGCCTGAAAGCTGGCTTGGATAAGCGTCTGCTCTGTCTTTGAGTCCAACACGGTCAAGAAGCTCGAGTGCCTTTTTTTCGGCAGCCTCTTTTTCCATTTTCAAAAGCTTGATTGGAGCAATTGTTAGATTCTTCATAATTGTCATATGCGGGAACAAATTGAAGTGCTGAAACACCATTCCCATTTTCTGACGATGAAGGTTAATGTTTGTTTTTGGGTCTGTAATCTCAACATTATCGAAAACGATGCTACCCGATGTTGGGTATTCAAGGAGATTAAGAGAACGCAGAAGTGTTGATTTACCTGAACCAGATGGTCCGATAATAACGATAACCTCGCCCTCGTTTACGTCGATTGAAACGCCGTCGAGCGCTTTGATTTCGCCACCGTTGTAGTGCTTTTTAAGGTCTGTAACCTTAATTAATACTTTATCGCTCACTCTTTCTCAGCCTCCTCTCAAGAATACTAAGAAGCTTTGTCATAATCATAACAATAACAAGATAGATGACCGCCAAAGATATGTACGGCACATACGCCTGATATGTAAGGGACACGATGTTCTGTGTCTGCTTTGTAACGTCACGCAAAGCGATAACAGACACAAGGGATGTATCCTTTAAAAGTGTAATCATTTCGTTGCCCAAAGCAGGAAGAATGTTCTTAAAAGCCTGCGGAATAATTACATACCACATAGTCTGGACATAGTTAAAGCCCATTGAACGGCCTGCTTCCATCTGACCCACGTCAATTGACATAATACCTGAACGGGCAATCTCGGCAACATACGCACCTGAGTTGATACCAAGTGTCACAATACCGCATACAATACACTCAAACTCGGTGTTTGGAACCATAATAACAAAGCCCATAATAAGCAACTGTACCATCATTGGTGTACCACGGATGATGGTTAAGTACCAGATGCAGATACGGTTGATGATTCTAAGCAGAATGTTTGGCTTTTTCTCTGTAACCGAATCGTGAGAAACACGGATAATCGCAATAAAAAGACCGATGATTGTACCAAGAAGCAGGGCGCCTATGGTAACAATAAAGGTGATTTTGAGACCGTTGACAAAGAACATATAACGGTCCTGGTAAATGAAGGTCTGATATAACTGGAACACAAAGTTTTGTATCCACTCAGGCCATTCCTGAAACCAGGATGGCATATCAGACAGCCAACCTGAAAAAGAAATTATACTCATAAAAAGTCCTCTTTATAACGCAAATGATAGGGGCGGCAAAAGCCGTCCCTATCGCTAAACTTTATTCTTAAAAATTACTCAGCCTTGATGTACTTAGCAAGGATTTTGTCGATTGTGCCGTCAGCCTTTAAAGCTTCCATAGCTTCGTTAACCTTTGCTGTAAGCTCTGTGTTATCCTTAGAGATAGCAGCAGCGTAGTCCTCAACAGCGTACTCTGTGTCAAGAATTTTGAGGCCGTCGTTAGAAGCAACAAAAGACTTTGCAGGCTCGTTGTCGATTACAACACAGTCAACCTGACCGTTCTGTAAAGCTGCAACTGCTAAAGCACCGTTTGTGAACTGCTTAACATTTTCCTGACCAAACTCATCTGTACAGTAGATGTCACCTGTTGTACCAGCCTGAACACCGATTGTCTTGCCGGCTAAATCATCAACAGTAGCGATTTCTGAATCTTCCTTAACGATGATAACCTGAACGCCAGTAGCGTATGTCATAGAGAAATCAACAGACTGCTTACGCTCTTCGTTTACTGTAAGACCTGCGAAAACGATGTCAACAGCACCTGACTGAACAGCTGTTAAAAGTGAATCGAATTCCATATCTTTGATTGTGAGTGTCATACCGAGTTTGTCAGCAACTGCCTGTGCAATTTCAGCATCGATACCGATGATTGTCTCGCCGTCTTCATCGTAGAACTCGTATGGAGGGAAAGCAGCGTTTGTACCCATAACAAGCTCAGGCTTGCTGTCGTCAGCAGTAGTTGCGTCGTTAGAACCACCGCAAGCAGCTAAAGATGCTACCATTAAAATAGCAAGGATAAGTGCAAAAATCTTTTTCATAATTAATACCTCATTTTTAAAAATTTCGAAAACCTGAATTTTCGCGATGAAATTACTATACACCAAAAGAACAGAATATGCAAGATATTTTTGCATAAATATTCAATATTCAGTGATATCAACAACTACGCAAGGGATTTTTTGTACAATCGTATCAAAAAACCAAGAGCAATATGCAAACTTGTATGAATATATGCATATTCGCAGTTACGACAATTAATTGTAACTTCAAAGCGACAGAGCTTTCGTTTTGCATATCAGTGCATATATATGCACTTTACCTCTATATTTATGCAAATGAAAAACAAAAAGAGAGGAGTTATCTCCCCTCTTTCAAGTAATGTAATTACTTAAAACTCATCAATAATATGTGCCACAAAAAGCTGAATTAAGGTCACATCTATGATAGAAATTTCTTTGTCATTGTCGGTATCAGCAAGCAAGGCTTGTGTTTGCGAAAGCGTTTCAATCTGTGCGATATACAACTGAACAGCGGTTGCATCAAGAATTGTCACATCGCTATCCATATCAACGTCGCCAATGAAGCCTATAAGCGGTTTAACCTCTTGTTGTGCTTTTAACATTTCATCGCATATACCACACTGCAAGCCATCAGTTAAGCCTGACTCAAAATCTGTTGCAGGAATTCCCTCAATTACAATCCCATCGTGGGTAAAGTCTGGTGCTTGACAATATGGTTCAAAAGCCATATCACGAATTTCAGCATACTGATGTGCGGTTGAGTCTTTAATGCCGTATATAAGAGTTTTGCTCATAAACGTATCCGAGTAATCAGCATCGTTTTTAATTTCGCACTCAGCATTGAGCACAACGACATAATCGCTCAGACTACCGTAAAAGGCACCATAACCGATACTTGAAACATTTTTTGGTATAACAACACTTTTAAGTGCTGTACAATTTGAAAACGCACCCTCGCCTATGCTTTTCAAGGATTCAGGTAATTCAACAGCGCTAAGCGCTGAACAGTTACAAAACGCCCAATCGCCAACACGTTCTACAGATTCAGGAATTGACACCTGTAAAAGCGAACTGCAATCTACAAAAGCACTTTGGTCTATCGTTTCAACGCTGTCGGGTATAACAACAGATGACAGCGAATTACAGTTTGAGAACATCCAACCGCTGATTGCAGTCAATTTGTTTGAGATTTTCACACTGCTAAGCGATGTACATTCAGCAAACGCCCATTCGCCGACTGTTTCTACAGAATCAGGAATTACAACGCTTTCAAGTGAAGTGCACATCAAAAACGCATTCTCGCCTATGCTTTTTACAGAATTTGGAATATTAATCGACTTAAGTAAATAGCAACAGGAAAACGCATCTGCACCAATTGAAGTAACTGTGTCTGGAATGACAGAGCTTTTACAACCGAAAAGCAAAGTGTTTGTCTTTGTTTCAACCACAGCGTTGCAGTCGTTTCTGCTGTCGTATTTTTTGTTATCCTCACTGACTTTTATGCTCGTAAGCTTGTTGCATCGAGAAAAAGCGTTGTGTGTTATCTTGGTAACACCTTTTGGAATAACAATACTTTCAAGCGAAAAACAATCAGCAAAGCACCACGCACCGATAATTGTTACAGCGTCAGGAATTTCAACTTTTTTCAAAGAAGTGCATCCCGAAAAAACGCCATCTGCAATAGCAGTAACAGTATCGGGAATAACAACTGTTTCAAGATTTTCACACTCGCTAAGCGAATAAATAGCAAGCTTTGAAACTGTATATTCATTGAGCTTTGACGGTAATGTCAAGTTTTCGGCTTCTCCGAAATAGTCCCTAATTTCTGCTGTGCCGTCATCTATTATAGCGTACTCGTAGTCACCTTCGATAAAGGTTTCGTCAATAGGATAATCAGGATTCTCTTCAGTAGCAAAAGCGCTAAAGCTCACACTAATAAAAACCAGCGCAATCACAAGCAATACTGATAATATCTTTTTCATTTTATCCACCCCACAAGAGCACAATACAAAATTCTTTGTAAAACGAAAACAGAATACGGATTAAATAATTTTTGCTAATACAAACTGAATGTGAGTTACATCCATAATTGTGATATCAGAGTCATTGTCGGCATCTGCAAGTTTTTTCTGTGTATCATCAAAATCACATCTATTAGCAAGATACAGCTGAATGTATGTTGCGTCCATAATAGACAGCTCGCCATTGCTGTCAACGTCACCTTTGAGCGGTGCTTTTCCCAATGATACAAATTTCTTGCCATAATACTTACAGAACGCCTGTGCAGAAGAATCGTCATAGCCGTAAATGGTTGCACGCATAAAGGTGTGAGTTGTAAGTTCATACGGCATATTACAAATCGGATTGTAGAGATACACAGCCTCCAGTGCATCACAGCCAATAAATGCATCAAAAGTAATACACTCAGCATCAACCGCTATCTCTATGAGTGCTATACAATTGTTAAAGGCAGAATAATCAATGTTTTTTACTGTGCCGTTAAAAACAACGTCTGTCAAAGAAACACAATCAGAAAACGCAAAGCTTCCGATATACAAATCATCGGCTGAGAACTCAGCTTTTGAAAGTTTGTCACAATAGCCAAACGCATAGTCGCCGAGACTTTTTGCATTTGAAAGCTCACCGCTGAACACGGTGTTACTGCACATATAAAAAGCACCGTTTCCAATTAACTCAAGTTTTTCAGGGAAATCGAAGCTTTCAAGGCTGGTACAAGTAGAGAAAGCTGAATCATCTATCACCCTGACATTATCTTTGATATCTACATTCACAAGACCCTTACAGCCGTAAAATGCACTGGCACCGATGTATTCAAGGCTCTGTGGCAGAGTAACAGACACAAGATTTGTCTGATACTTAAAAGCAGATGGAGCGATACTCTTTACACCCTCTTTTAGAGTGTATTCGCAGTTTTTAGGCATATCGCCTTTGTATAACAGAAATGTGTTATTTATGTAGTTTTCACCCATTGGGAGATTGTCATAAAACGGTGTATCACCAAATGCAATCATTCCGATATTCACGCTGTCGGCTTTAATCTCGACATCACTTAAATTTTTACATGAGTAAAAAGCCATATCGCCTATGCTCTTAACATTCTCTGAAAGATGTACACAACTGAGGTTTTCACAATAATAAAACGCCTTATCGCCAATAGCACAGACAGACTGTGGCACAACTGTGTTGTCGCAACCCTTAATCAGAGTATTTGTTGCTGTTTCGATAATAGCATTGCAGTTTTCTCTGCTGTCATATACAGGGTTATTTTCATCGACAACGATAGATTTCAGCTTGGAACATTCAGCAAATGTGTAGCTGTCGATATATGTAACAGACGCAGGAATGTTGACGCTCTCAAGGTTCGGACATCCAAAAAAAGCATCTACACCGATGTACTCAACCGTGTTTGGTATACTTATTGATGTGAGTCCTCTCTCATTATAGAAAGCACTGTCGCTGATAGAAACGGTGCCGTCCATAACCTCAAAATGTGTGTTAGCTTCCATTTCACCTGCATAGGCGTACAGTACATTATTGATATAAATAGGACCATCTGCAAACGTATTAATCCATGCAGTGCCGGAAAACGCATTAGTGCCTATAAACGTTACAGACTCAGGGATGATTATATCCACAAGATTTGTATAATTTAAAAAGCTGTATTCACCGATTCTTTCAACTGTATAAGGAATGATGATTTGCTCTAAAGTATGGTTAGCCTCAAGTCCGCGATACGCTATAGAAGTAACAGTATGTCCATCTATCTCAGACGGAATAGTAAGACGTGCACCTTCTCCAAGATATGCACAAAACTCAGCAGTACCGTCAGGAAGTATATTGTACGCGATTTTATCCTCAGTCACAAATGACACCTGGGCAATATCTGCTTGCTCAGCACCTGCTGTGATCGGCAACGCAAAAGCCACGCTTAACACCATAAAAGTGCAAAGCAATATTGAAATTATCTTTTTCATTTTTACCACCTCATTGTACCTAAGTAAATCTTACCATATTATTATGAGATGTTCAATAAAAACAGTAAACAAAAACCTCCCTGTATAAAGGGAGGTCGTAAAACAAACATATTGTCAGTTAAATGCATTCAGGAAGGCATTTAGTCGTTCTGTTTTTGGATTTTCAAGGATATCAGGAGTGCCCTGTTCAGCGATTACGCCATTATCCATAAAAATAATTTTGTCAGAAACTTCACGGGCAAAGTTCATTTCGTGGGTAACAATTACCATTGTACAATCACCGTCTTTTAACGAACGGATAACCTTCAAAACTTCACCTGTAAGTTCAGGGTCAAGCGCTGATGTAGGCTCATCAAAACACAAAATCTTAGGATTAAGCGCTAATGCTCTTGCAATCGCAACACGCTGTTGCTGACCGCCTGAAAGCTGACATGGATACATATTGATACGTGGTGTCATACCGACACGTTCGATAAGCTTTCTGGCGTTGTTTTCGATTTCTTCGTAAATTGCCTTTTTGTTTGCTCTGAAATCCGGTCTGTCCTTAGCTAAAAGCTTTGGTGCAAGGCACACGTTGTCAAATACTGTGTACTGAGGAAACAGATTGAAGCTCTGGAAAACAAGACCAAAGTAAAGCTGACGACGTCTGGCTTCAGCTAAGCTGATACGCTTTTGCTCGTTTGCATCAAACACGCAGTCACCATCAACAAACACAGTGCCCTGTTCAGCAGTTTCCAAAAATGTCATACAACGCAAAAGTGTTGTTTTACCGCTTCCTGACGAACCGATGATTGAAAGCACTTCACCTTTATTAAGCTCAAAATCGATGCCCTTTAAAACCTCGATTTTGCCAAACTTTTTATTTATACCTTTGACTTCTAACATTGCCATAGCGTTAACCTCTGAAATAGTCGAGTTTCTTCTCGATGTAGCCGAACAACAGTGTGAGCACACCACAGAAAATCAAGTAGAATGCACCTGTGTAAAATAGTGGCCAGATAAGACCCTCGGCTTTGATAAAACGTTCGCCTGCGTAGATAATTTCATACACGGCGATGATTCGTGCTAAAGATGTATCTTTAACAAGTGTGATAATTTCGTTGCTCATAGGAGGCACGATACGCTTGATAACCTGCAACAGTGTTACCTTAAAGAACAGCTGTGACTTCTTCATACCAAGCACCTGACCAGCCTCACGCTGACCAACAGGGATAGCTTCGATTCCGCCACGGTAAATCTCTGAAAAATAGCAAGCGTAGTTGATAATAAACGCAACAAGCACCGCTACAAAACGGTCAAATACAGTCCAGCTTGCAAGCCAAGTGATAATTAAATTAGGGTCTTCAATCCCTTGTGCCCACTTGCCAACAAGACCGGGACCATAATAAACAACAATCATCTGAAGCATAAGCGGTGTTCCTCTGATACACCAAACGAACACCTTGCAAAGCCATTTTAACGGCTTGAATTTGCTCATTGAACCAAAGCTGATGATAAGACCCAAAGGCAACGCAAACAGCAATGTTAATGCAAATACCTCACAAGTCACGCCAAAGCCTTTGAGCAGACTTAGTGTTACTTCACCGAACATAAAATTTCCTTCCTGAATATCTCTTTTAAATTATTCTAATCAGTAAGCAAAGCCGACGGAGGTTTTCCGTCAGCTTTGGCTAGTACTTTTTATTAAAATGCTTAAATTATTTTACAAGTGCAAGCTCGTATTTCTCAGCAAGAGCGTCGAGTGTGCCGTCAGCCATAAGCTGAGCCATAATCTCGTTAATCTTTGCTGTGAGGTCTGAATCCTGTCTGCAAGCGATACCGTACTGCTCTGTGTTGAGCTTTAATGCCTGTGTGAGGTCAGCGTAGCTTGTGCCCTCGCCTGTCATAGCGTTAGCCATTGTGATGTCTATAACGCAAGCGTCTGATGAACCTGAAGCAACCTCGAGTAAAGCATCACTCTGAGCTTTTACTGCTGTGTAGTTAGCCCAGTTGTTTTCTGTGATTGTAGCCTCACCAGCTGAACCAGCTTCTGCAGCGAATGAAAGGTCAGCCATTGACTCAGCTGTTGTATATTTCTTAGCATTTTCAGCTGTCATAACAACAACCTGAGCGTTCTCAACGTATGGGTTTGTAACTGAAGCGTTGAGCTTAGCCTCTTCTGTGATTGTCATACCGTTCCAGATGCAATCGATTGACTTTGAATCAAGCTCTAAGAACTTGTTGTCCCAGTTAATCTCGATGAACTCAACTGTAACGCCGAGCTTTTCACCAACTGCCTGAGCAAACTCTGTGTCAAAGCCTGTCCACTCACCGTTGTCATCTTTGTAGTTCATTGGAGCGTAGTCTGTAATACCAACAATGAGTGTGCCCTTGTCCTGAATGTAAGCTAAATCAGAAGCAGCAGCCTCGTCCTTTGTAGCATCGTTGTTTGTAGTTGAACCGCAACCTACAAACAGAGTGCTCATCATTAAAACAGTCATTATTAATGCAATAATCTTTTTCATTTTCTTTTCCTCCGTGAATTAATGTGTTATCATTTTAACGTTTTAGCAGAGTAAAGTCAATTGCTTTTTGAAACAATCAATCCATATTTTAATGATATATTTTGTTGATTTTGCACTAAAATATACAATTTATGAACGATTCGCAATGATTTTCGGTACATCTAACAGCAAAATCTTATCTAAAAAAGCCCGATATAATTCCTGTAAAGAACAATATCGGGCTATTATTTTATTAAAAGATATATTACTGGCTGTCTTTTTTGATAATATCCAGCGAGATACTGCCAATGGTACGGTTTTTGATAATCACAGCCATCCTTTTAATAATCGTCTGTACAAACAGTTTATCCTCAGGCTTAACTGCACCTTTTTTAATCATATCAAAAATCTTAGGGATCGCTTCAACTGACTTTAGTTCAGAAAAAGCCTTGATATTCGACGACTGCACAATATCGTTGAGCATAGCGTTAAACTGCTTTCTCTCGTCAAAAGTCAGACTTTCGATAAGCTCTTCAATTACAGCCTGCGAGGTAATTCCACGGTTTGAACGCTGACGCATTTTTGAAAGACTTGTTCCCTGAACTACCCAAGTGCTTGTAAGATGCTGAATCATAGAAAGGTGCTTTGTGCTTTCAACAACAACCTGAGGAGTAGCACTTGACAAAAGCATACCGATAATTGACGCATCAACAACGTACTTTGTGGTTTTAGATACAATCTGTTGGTACTCAACGCTGTCAGTAAAGTCACCGTAAAAACCTGGTCCGTCAAAGTCGTACACCTTTTTCAACCTATCTGAATGAACATCATACAAGTGAGCAGACGCCCATACAGCAAGGTTTCCGCCCTTTGAATGGCCTACGACATAAATCGGCTTATCCTTGACAGAATCAGCAACATCGCAGAGATATCTGCGGGCATATTTGTGAGCAGGGATAGTACCAACCGCCATATTGAAATCTTCCTGCCAGCCAACCAGACTGTCGTCTGTACCACGAAAAGCGACAACAACCTCACCACTAGGAAGAACAAAGGTCACAGCAGAAAACTGGGTCTTCTCATCAATATCAATAATAGATTTAAAATACATCACCTTAACATTTTTGAACCTGTTTGATACTGCACACTGGCTCATCAAAGGTAAAAACATACTGCCAAAGCATTTTACGTTTTTGACCTGAGGATAAACCTGATCAAGCGTAGGTGCACTCTCTAAAATCGCGGTATTCGCAAAATCCGCCTTGTCAAGATTCATATATGAAAGTGATGCAAATATCAGGCAATCAACTTCGTTTAACTTGTCTCGTGTGAACTCAAGGTCACCACGCCATTCAACATAATCAACCATTGTATTTTTTGTGGTTTTCATACTGTCACCTCACGTTGATAACATCTGTATCTATTAATTATAGCACAGTAAACTTTTACATACAACACAAAAAGAGGATGTCTCACTAAAAGAGCGAGGCATCCTCTATTTTTTGATAAAATATAGTTTAGCGGACCACACACAAATAACCAACCAAGGCTTCCCCTTGAGGAGAAGCTGTCGAGTATTGCGAGACTGATGAGGTGAAAACGCTTGATAACATCAATTTAATTGTTAAGCTATCAACGCCTTCAACCTCATCCGTCACCTATCGGTGCCACCTTCCCCAATCTCGGGGAAGGCTTTTTGTTCACCTAAACTATAATTTAGCATAAAAGGGGGTCACCTCATAACGAGACATCCCCTTTCTGCTTATACTATTAATAGGAAGAAATTAAATGCTTATATAGAATTATTCTGTTTTGATTATTGCATCAAAGCCAGCTTTTTTGAGCTTAGCTACCATAGCGTCTGCGTTAGCCTTACTTGAAAACGCACCTGCCTGTACATAGTAGAGTTTCTTTAAGTCGCTTGTTGCAGGTTTTGCAGGTGTAGTTGATGCTGTTGGTGCTTTATAGGTTACACCAAAATAATTGCACATTCCCTTTGCAATTGCTTCGCCGATATTTGTGATGTTGTTTCTAATCCAGTCCGAGCCTGTCTTTGTGTCGTGAAACTCAACTTCAAGATACAACGACACAGCAGCAGGTGCCGAAAGCTCGTAAAGGTCAGTTCTGTATCTTAAAGCGTAGTCCTTACCTGGTGAGATTTTACCAACCGCATCAAGCAGTGCTTTGCCCGCTTTGTTGTGCTCTGCTGTATTTTTGTAAAGCATCACAAGTGTTCCGCCTGTTGTTTTTGCATCGAACGCATTTGTATGCACAGGCATATGGATGTCAGCCTTGAACGCATCGGATTCTTTGCAACGGTTCTGCATTGTGTCACCGCTCTTGCCTACCTTAACATCAAAGCCACAGCGTTTTAAAGCAGTCTGAGCAGCTTTTGCGATTTTGTCGCACTGAGCCATCTCATTAGTAGAACCTGTTGCATATTTATTGCCACCCTGATTTGATGGCGATAGATAGATTTTATATGCCATAAATTACTCCTCCTTTGGTTTGTCGTATTTGAGAGCATCTTTGCTGTCGCACATACCCTTAGTTGTAGGGTCAATTACAGCGTTATACACAGCCGTGATAACAGCGACTACAACAACAGGATTTGACACAGCGTCAACAAAAAGCTTAAAAAAAGACTTCCAGTTTGTTACCTGTTCCCAAGATACACCCAGCTGTGTCAGGATTGTTGCCACAACAGCAATGAGAATCCCAATCCAAAACATTGGATTTTTAAAACGTACTTTCCAGTTAATTTTCATACACTTTCTCCTTTATAAGTGAATCATATATACCTGATTCACTCTACATAAAATATAGAATAGCCGCTATTATCGCACCGCCTATAGATGCTCCAATAGCATTATATACACCGTTTTTTACGATGTTCCAATTATTAAGGGGCAGTTTTTCAAGTCGCTCTAGACGCTCGCTCTGGCTACGCTGTTCCTCAACCATATGCTCCATAATAACAGCCATCTTGCCAACATTGTTGATTAACGCTTGCATCTCCTGACTTGACTTTTCAAGAATGACTATGCGATTGTTCATTCTTTTGTGTTCATCATCCATACGCTTGACGAATTCTTCGTGCTCAGCTCTGTGGATATACTCCGCTTGCATAATTCACCTCCCACTTAATACGAAAAAACAGAAAAACTTGCATAAAAATATGCAAGTTTTCAAAAATTGTAACTATTTTATTTTTGTAGATAAAATTACGAGGAGTAATAGCTAAACAAAAAGGACAGCACAAAAGCTGTGCTGTCCTTGTAGAGTTATATTTACTTTAAAAGCGGTGCAAGATACTGTCCTGTGTAAGACTCCTTTACCTTTACAACCTGTTCAGGTGTACCCTGAGCGACAATTTTACCGCCTTCGTCACCGCCCTCAGGACCGAGGTCGATAATATGGTCGGCAGTTTTAATCAAATCAAGATTGTGCTCAATCACAACCACCGTGTTGCCTGTGTCAACAAGCTTCTGCAGTACATCTGTAAGCTTGTGTACATCGGCAATGTGCAAGCCTGTTGTCGGCTCATCGAGGATGTAAACCGTCTTGCCTGTTGAGCGTTTTGAAAGCTCGGTTGAAAGCTTAACACGCTGAGCTTCACCACCTGAAAGTGTGGTAGCTGGCTGGCCGATTTTGATGTAACCCAAGCCTACATCGTAAAGAGTCTGGAGTTTCCTTGCAATTTTCGGCATATTTTTGAAGAACTCAAGTCCTTCTTCAACCGTCATTTCAAGCACATCATAAATAGTCTTGCCCTTGTACTTAACCTCAAGAGTTTCACGGTTGTATCTCTTGCCCTTACACACCTCACAAGGCACATAAATATCAGGCAGAAAGTGCATCTCAATTTTAAGGATACCATCACCCTGACAAGCTTCGCATCTGCCACCCTTAACATTGAATGAAAAACGACCCGAATTATAACCACGCATTTTTGCATCCTGAGTGGAAGCGTAAAGCTCACGTATATCAGTAAACACACCAGTGTATGTTGCAGGGTTAGAACGTGGGGTACGTCCAATCGGGCTTTGGTCAATCGCAATAACCTTGTCGAGATTTTCAAGGCCTGTGATTTCTTTAAAGTCACCAGGGGTGGTCTTAGCTTTGTTTAAATTAGCAGCCAGATGCTTGTACAAAATCTCGTTAATAAGCGAAGATTTACCCGAACCCGACACACCTGTCACGCAAACAAATTTCCCTAAAGGAATTTTAACATTGATATTCTTAAGATTATTCTGAGTCGCACCCTTTATAGTGATGAAGTTGCCGTTGCCTTTTCTGCGTTTTTGAGGCACTTCTATCGCACGCTTACCGCTTAAATACTGACCTGTCATTGACTTGTCGCAAGCAATGATATCATTGATATCACCTGCACAGACAACCTCACCGCCGTGCACGCCTGCACCAGGACCAATGTCGATAATATAGTCGGCTGTTCGCATTGTGTCTTCGTCGTGCTCAACAACGATAACTGTGTTACCGATATCACGCAGGTGTTTTAATGTATCGAGAAGTTTTGAATTATCACGCTGATGCAAACCGATGCTAGGCTCATCAAGGATGTAAAGCACGCCCATAAGCGATGAACCAATCTGTGTTGCAAGTCTTATACGCTGGCTTTCGCCACCGGACAGTGTACCCGCACTACGTGACAGCGTGAGATACGAAAGTCCCACACTTTTCAAAAAGCTAAGACGAGAGTTTATCTCACGCAGAATAGGTTCTGCAATCATTTTATCGCGGTCGCTAATCTCAAGATTATCAAAAAAGCTGATGATATTTACAACCGACATATCACACAAGTCGGCAATGTTAACGTCACCAACCGTTACAGAAAGGCTGATTTTTGAAAGGCGCTTACCGTTACACTCATCGCACGGAATCTCGGTCATATAGCTCTGGATTTCGTCTTTAATCCACGCACTGCCTGTTTCCTTGAAGCGTCGCTCAAGGTTCGGGATAATGCCCTCAAACGCTTTGTAGAACTCGCCTGCTTTCCACATTCCCTTGCGTATAAGCTTAATCTCCTCGCCGTTTGTGCCGTAGAGAATCTTATCCACAATGTCTTTCGGGATATCTTTAATCGGTGTATTAAGCGAAAAGTTGTACTTTTCTGAAAGTCCCTCTAGATACATCAAAGCAATTGAGTTGCCCTCAAGTGCCCAGCCTGAGCCTTTGAGACCTCCCTCTGCGATACTTTTATTCTTATCAGGAATTATACGCTTCGGGTCAACGCGCAGAAAAACACCAAGACCCGTACACTTTTCGCACGCACCAAACGGATTATTGAACGAGAACATTCTAGGACTTAACTCCTCAATGCTCACGCCGTGCTCAGGACAAGCGTAGTTTTGTGAGAAGGTCATATCTTCTCCATCAAGCACGTTGACAACAACGATTCCGTGAGCAAGTTTAGACGCAACTTCGATGCTGTCAGCAAGTCTTGAAACAATGTTCTGTGACACAACCAAACGGTCAACTACGATTTCAATAGTGTGTTTTTTATTCTTTTCGAGAACTATTTCTTCAAACAAATCGTAGATTATGCCGTAAACACGCACTCTTGCAATACCTTACTTTCGTGCACTTTAGAACTCTTT
>JAFUOM010000058.1 GCA_017481885.1 Ruminococcus sp. | reverse complement strand
GTATGCGAATAAAAATTTTTTGAAGTTTTTTGACGCTCAATCAAAGATTGAAATGTATTGGCTTTCGCTCCAAACTCGCCTCACATTGACTGTGATTTTTGCGTCTGAAGTTCAGCGCCGAGTTATTATTATATACACTTTTTTCGATTTGTCAAGCACTTTTTAAAAATTTTCTAAAAAACTTTTTCAAAGTTATGACTATTATCAAAGATGATTACGGCGGCTATCTTCTAAGGTCAACAGAAACTACTGTTCACATACTTTGAAGATTATCGCCAAGAAGTTATTATATACGCTTTTAGCTTTTTGTAAACACTGTTTTACATTTTTTTGATTCTTTTTTTCATCGTACACTAGACAACCTGAATTTATGCTGATATTATAATATAGTAGATACTCTATACAGGGGGTTTTTGAATGAACAATAAATACGTTATAACTATTAGCAGACAATTCGGCTCCGGCGGCAGAGCTATCGGACATAAGCTTGCTGACAAGCTCGGTATCCCTTTCTACGACAAGGAATTGATTTCTATCGCGGCTAAAGACAGCGGATTAAGTCCGGAGGTTTTCAAAAGCGTTGACGAAACTGCTGCCAACAGCTTGCTGTACTCTCTATCCATGGGAATGTACAACTTAGGCGGTCCACTTGCTATGGGTGATTTGCCGGTGAACGATAAGCTCTACCTTTTGCAGCACGAAATTATTAAGGATATCGCCACAAAGGGTCCTTGCGTAATTGTTGGCAGATGTGCTGATTACGTGCTTAAGGACAATCCACACACAGTCAACGTGTTTATCTACGCTGATATGGAGTATAGAAAGAAACGTGCTGTTACTGTTCACGATATTGAAGAAAGACGTGCCGAAACGGTAATTAACAAAACTGACAAAACAAGAGCTAATTACTACAGCTTTTACACAGGTAAAAAATGGGGAGTCGCACAAAACTACGATTTGTGTATCAACAGTGCTCAATTGAGTGATGATAAAATTGTAGAACTTATCTGTTCCTACATTAACCTGAAAGGTTGATTCCACAATACAAGGGTGCCAAGAGATATTTTGGCACCCTTTATATTTTGCCCCTAAAACGAATCGAGGGCACTACACCCATAATATATTCTATTATATTATTATTGGTCGCTTAATATGACCGTAAGCGGGTCAATCAACTTGTCCCCTACTTTGATTTCAACGTGAAGATGTGTTGGGTCTTTTGACTCGCATGGAATTTTTGATACAGTGCCTATAACTTCGCCTTGCTTAACCTGATCTTTCATTCTCACGTTAGTATCAGAATCCACACCGCAATAGTAAACTGAATATTCATCGTTGGCTATTTCAATAATAACACCATAACGCTCATCAAATGAAATCTTTTTTACAACACCGTCACACATCGCATAAACCTTGTCACCTTCGTTTGCAACAAAATCGGTGCCTGTATGTGCTCTGAAATCTTTCATCGTGCTGTTGTAAACTGCTGTTTCGCTGTACTCATACAAAACGCTCTCGCTATCAACAGGGTAAATTAAGCTTTCGGTAACTTTGAGTACTGCTGATAACGAATCACTGTCAGATGCCGCTACGACATCCTCGGTTTTTGGTAAGGTTGATGATTCGTACAAGCTCAAAGTGCCATCTCGTGTTTCGCCAACGGTTTCTTCATCAGGAGTTGCCTGTACATTTTCTGTTGCCGTTTCTGTAACTCCTGTTACATTTTGTGCAACGGGCGCAACGGTTTCATTAAGGGCAGCCGAATACTCGTCATTCGATTTTTGCAGATACTCACTCACAGAAGTGTATGTTGAATAAACTGCCAATCCAACTGCCACCAGACAAATCGATAACGCAATATAAAATCCGATACGCTCAGTTGGCTTTTTAGAAGAATTATGTTTATATTTTTTCATAGAAAACGCCTCCGTCAGTATTATTGACGCAGGCGTTAAATTTATGCAGTTATATCTTTTGTGAGTGAAATTATTTTGATATAATGTAACCAAACGTAATTTTTCGGTAGTTTTACTTTTAGAGGAGGTAAAACATTATGACTGACGAAAACATAATCAAGCTGTATTTTGACAGAAATGAAAAAGCCATATCTGCAACTAAAGATAAGTACGGCAAGTATCTGTACAAAATTGCATACAACATCCTACATATAAAAGAAGATAGCGAAGAAAGCGTTGACGACACATACCTTGGTGCGTGGAATACAATTCCGCCGAAAAAGCCAAGCGTGCTAAAAACCTATCTTTGTAAATTGACACGCAACATCTCATTAAAGCGTTTTCGCACATACTCAGCACAAAAGCGTGGAGGAGCACAAACGACATTAGCCTTAAGCGAGTTAGAAGATATATTGGTTGATAGTGAATCGACAGAAGAAAAAATTGAGCGAAACGAATTACTGAAATTCATAAAACAATTTGTGTCAGACTTAAAAACTGAACAAAGGCAGATTTTTCTTGCAAGATATTTTTACCTTTACTCAGTCAAAGACATCGCACATAAACTTGGCTACACCGAAAGCAAGATTAAAGTTACACTAATGCGAACAAGAGACAGGCTGTACGAAAGAATCAAAGAGGAGGGATTAATATGACAAGTGCAGATATACTACATGATGTGCTCGGTGACCTTGATGAACACTACATCCAAGAAATCGACAAACGCATATCTTTTGTAAAGAAACGTAAAGTAATTTCTTTTGTCAGTATGGCAGCGGTGTTTGTTATAATGTGCACTTCGATTGTGCCATTGTTCGGATTAATTCCAAAATCCGCTGATGCTGAGGCTTCAAGTTCGTCGAATGTTAATACGTATACGCAAGACTCACTGACACCTCCCGAAAGCAACGATATAGACATTAACGGCAACTCCACCTTCGGCGGTTTATCAGCACAAGAGTCACAATTCTTATACTATATTGACGCTGATGGCAACATTGCTTGCCTTGACAGAGAAACAAATCAGGCAACTATATTACTTGAAGACAACAACTACACCGACTACGATATATATTCAGACGATGAATACGTGTATCTTGTAAGTAACAGTGTTGGGTCATCAGATGTCAAAAACAGCGAAACGCCTGTTTGCTACAAAATCGTAAAAGACTCAAATGGTAAACCATACGAGTTAAATCTCGTTGACTACAACACAATTGAATAAAAAGGAGCAAAAATGAAAAAGTTAATTTCTGCCATATTCATAATAGTATTGATTGCGTCAACGCTTTCTGCGTGTAACAACATCAAGAAAAACAGTGAACCAACAACTACGGTCACCGAAAACGAAACACAAAAGCAGGAACAGTCGGATGACTCCGAATACGCAATTGAAACCTGCAACGATGATATTCTTTTCGCTAAACCTGTAATATATCTATACCCGACAGAAAAAACCAAGCTTACTGTAACGCTTGGCAAACCGCAGAACCTCACCTGCACCTATCCGCATTACGAGAACAGCTGGGATGTTACAGCTTTCCCCGACGGCAAATTAATAGACAACAAAAGAAACCGAGAGCTATACTGTCTTTACTGGGAGGGAATCAGCAAAAACACCTCACAATTAACCGAAGGTTTTGTTGTTAAAGGCACAGACACCATTGCGTTCCTTGAAGAAAAGCTCGCTATCCTTGGTCTTAATGAAGCCGAAGCACAAGAGTTCATAATTTACTGGTTGCCAGTATTACAGGAAAACGAATACAACCTCATTCGCTTTGCAACGATTGACGAAATCAACAAGGAAATGCCAATTGAGTTTTCAGTAACACCCGACACGCTGATAAGGGTGTTGATGCAATTCAAACCGTTGGAACATAACATAAACATAAAAGAACAGAAGCTTACCCCAGCAAAAAGAAACGGATTTACTGCTGTTGAATGGGGTGGTTGCAAAATTGACTAAGCATTACTTTAAAAGCCTCCGACAATATCGGAGGCTTATTTTTTGCATATTAATGATATGTTTTGAGTGAAATCTGGGACGGCGAATCCAAAAGTTCACCTTTATAAGAAAAACGTGAACCATGACACGGACATTCCCAGGTTTTTTCGGTTTTATTAAACTTTAGAGCACAACCAAGATGCGGACATCTAACTGATACAGCAAACAGCTCATCCTTTTTTGAGCGATAAACTCCGCACCGCTTTCCTGAATAAATGACAACTTTTGCTTCCCCACGCTCGATATCTTTAACAAAATCACGCGGAATGTAAAAGGCTGTTTCAGATAATCCTTTCACCGCGTGACAAACTTCGTTCAAAACAGGTATAACAGTCGATGAATTAAATCTTGATGGCGAAAGAACTTTTTCAAGTTCATTTTTGTTACCGATTATCATATCGCTGACAAGCTTTGAGCAAAGCATTGAATTTGACATTCCCCACTTTGAAAACCCAGTAAGCACATACCAGTCGGGTTTGCTTTTTGAATACTGTCCGGCATATGGTAAGCTATCCGGTGACATAGAGTCCTGTGCAGAAAACCTGCAGCGCACCACAGCATCAGGATAGAATTGCTTAACACATTTTATAAGGCTCTCATATACATCATAACTCGGACTCTCTCCAGTGCGATGAGATTCACCAGAAACAAGAAGCAAATCGCGAAAGCTTCTAAAAGACAATCCGCCTTTATCCGCACAATAGTACATACCGTTCATTTGTACAGCATTCTCAACCGCAAGCACATAACTGCGTGACTGGTGCATTCTCGTAAAATACATACCGGGGAAATTCACAATCGGGTAGTGTGTAGCAAAAACAATCTTCTTTGCTTTCACCTTTGCGTTATCGCAATAAGCAATATTGTCTTCCACTTTCAACACACGTGTATTTTCGAATACAGAAATATAATCAGACAACTTAGAAATAAACGGATACGGATTAAACTGAGCCTGATTTTTGTAACACAACGCAAGCTTAACATCAAACGGAAGCTCTGTCTGATTTGTAAGCGTTGCATCAATACTACACTTCTTTGCCAGCAAGAATTCTTTTTCAAGCACTCTTGTTTCTTTGAGAGAATAAAGATAAGATGGTACACGCTCAAAATCACAATTGATTTTAAGGTTATCGATAAGCTTTTCAAAGTCATCTATTGCTTGTTCGTTTGCTCTGGCATATTTCAACGCAGTGTCAAACGAAAACTTATCAGTAATCTTGCTATAACATACACCGTGTTGTGAGGTTATTTTTGCAGTAGTGTTTCTTGTTTGACCACTGCATACAGACGATGCTTCCACCAAAACAACGTTTATATGCTCTCGCGATAAAAAGCAAGCCGTTAAAACTCCTGCAATTCCACCACCTATTACAAGC
>JAFUOM010000057.1 GCA_017481885.1 Ruminococcus sp. | reverse complement strand
ATAATTTTTCTGATATTTGTGCATTATTACAGACAAATCCGCTATTAGCAAAAGCGAAAACGGAGGCACTTCAAAAGAAGCGTCTCCGTTTTATCGCTTTAAGTCTTAACTTAAATTACATACAGCCTTTGCAGTTGTCCTTGCACATAAAGCTTGCACAGTCTGTGCACTCAACCTTTGTTGGGTTTGGCTCGTGAGTCTGTACGTTGATGCTTTCAAGTGAGCAGTAGTTCTCCTTGTCATTGTGGAACTTACAGCTGTTTACTGTGCAGTGGATACTGCGGTTTGCATAAGTGTTATCCATTTTATTCACCTCTTAATTTTTCGGCATAAAATATACGCCACTTTTATTATTAGAGAAAAACCGCTCAATATTCGTCACCAATTTTTAAATTATCGATATCATATATTGAGGTGATAAAATGAAAATCGTGTTTTTTGTATTGCTCGCTCTTTTTGCAATAATCGGTGTGTCGTACGTTGTTTTTGAAATTTACTACAGACTCACAAAGATTGATAACGACAGCGTGTGTCTTTTAATTAACCAAAAAAACAACGACGAAATCGACATTGAATTTTCTGTACGCAGTATGATTGCCAAAGCGAATAAGCTGAACATCAAAAACATAATATGCTTAACCGACAACCTTGACGACTACAACAAAAAATTGTTGTCATTACTTAAAAAAGATTATCCGTACTTAAGGCTTTTATCAAAAGAAGATTGCATCAAAAAAGCAGGGCTGTGAAAACAGTCCTGCTTTAAATTTGCTTTGTAGTTTTATTGGTGCTTCGCACGACGGACGAGCAATGAGTTTCCCCTGTCAGGGGAAGTGGCGTTTAACGCCGAAAGGGTTGCCGTTCCTGCTTAAGGAACGCCCCTACAATCATAATATCAATTTACTGCTTTTTGCGGATGAGGATTAACGGTGTTGTCTGCTGACCCTGACCTGTTGGGTTGTCACGGATAAGACCCAAGAGTTCTTCCTCAGTTAACTTAATATCAGATGAATAGCCTAAAATCTCCTGACCTAAATCGTTAGCGTCAACAATCATACAAGAAATGCCGAGCTTTTCTTTAATTTCATCACAAACGCCGGATGGATTTTCAGGATTCTCGATACCGATGTCACGGTACTCGCTCCAAACATGGTCGTAGAAGCCGTCAAGACCCGCAACGTCACTGCCAACTATTTCGTAGAAAACGCCACGCTTGCCGAAAAGCTTGCACACACCGCCTGCAAATGAAGCCCAAAGAACCTTTAAAAGACCGCATTTTGTGATAGCGTACTGCATTTTGATTGTTTCGCCAACGCCTACACCTGTGTCAGGGTGTGACGCAAATTTTGAAAGGAGCTTTGCCCAAAAGCCGATTTTGAGTTCATCACGACGAACAACTCTGTTCTGGCACAAAGCGATAATCTTCTCTGCTGAAGAAACAATGTCACCTTCCTGATAAAGCGGAGAAACGTACTTTTCGAAAATGTCGATGTAGCTTTCGCCCTGCTTTACAAAGTGAGTTTTGATAGCGTGACGCATATATGTCACACCGTTAACTTCTATCTCTACATTTTTACCTTCGTTTGCAATAAATTCCATTTTTATTCCTCCAAAAGTATATCATTATTTTACACAATATGATATATTATAAAGCACACAGGCAAAAATTTCAATAACTATTATTATTTTTCTATACAGGAATTATTATGAATACAAATAACAACAATGAGCTTTACGAACTTTGCGGACAAGTTGAGTCGGTTGTGTACCGTAACGAAGAAAACGGATACACCGTAATTGAGCTGTGCGGTGAAAACGAAATGATAACCGCTGTAGGCACAATGCCACTGATAAGTGTCGGCGAACAGGTAAAGCTTTACGGAACATACAAAAAGCACCCGTCTTACGGACAACAGTTTTCTGCGACTGCTTGTGAACGCAGTATGCCCGAAAACTTAGACGGCATTTTGAAATATCTTTCTAGCGGTGCAATCAAAGGCATCGGCCCCGCTTTAGCTCAGCGACTTGTAAAAGAATTTGGTTCTGACACACTTTCTGTGCTTGAAAGTGACCCGTTAAGAGTCGCAAAAATCAAAGGTATCTCAAAAGAAAAAGCTCTTGATATAAGCCAACAGCTCAATCAGGTTGTAGGAATCAGAGAACTAATGGCGTATCTGTCGAGTTTTAATGTTGATGCTAAAAGTGCGGTTGCAATATGGAAATGCTTTGGCAATCAGGCTATACAGTACATCGAAGAAAACCCGTTCATCCTGTGCGACGAACGGCTAAACATTTCATTTGACACAGCAGACGCAATTGCTAAGCACCAAGACCGTGCTTACGATGACCGTTTCAGAGTCAGAGCAGCATTGGTGCACGTTTTAAACCACAACAAGCTCAACGGTCACACCTGCCTGCCTTGTGAAAAGCTACTCGAAGTAACCGCCGGAATGCTTAGTGTTGAAAAAGAATGTGTTGAATCTTCCTTAAAAGAAATGCTCGAAGACGGCACTCTAATCACCGAGCAAATTCAAGACAAAGAATTTATCTTCACATCTGCTATGCACCTAAGCGAAACGTACATCAGCGCAAGATTGCAGATGCTACTCAGATATCCTGCAATGCGAATCAACGATGTTGAAAAGAAAATCGAGTACATCGAAAAAGCTGATAACATACAGTACGCCCAGCTTCAAAAACTCGCAATAAAAGAAGCGTTAACAAAAGGTATGCTCGTTTTAACCGGCGGTCCAGGTACTGGTAAAACAACAACACTTAACGCTATCATCAGAATTTTAAAAGAAAACGGACAAAAGGTTTGT
>JAFUOM010000056.1 GCA_017481885.1 Ruminococcus sp. | reverse complement strand
GGATGCTTTACGTTGTCTTTGATAGCAACTACGATAGTTTTGTCCATCTTGTCGCTCATGACTACGCCTACGCGAGTCTTTCTAAGTGCTCTTTCCATTTGAGTTTTCCTCCTTTATCAAGAAAATTTACTTGCTTTCCTGCAGCTCGAGCTGACGAAGAAGAGTGTTTACTCTTGCAATGTCTTTCTTAACTGCTACTATACGCTGCGGGTTTTCAAGCTGGTTTGTAGAATTCTGAAATTTAAGATTAAAAAGCTCTTTTTTGAGATCGCCGAGCTTTGTTTCAAGCTCTGTGGCTGTTAATTCTCTGAGTTCACTTGCTTTCATTATATAACCAATCCTTTCCTAAAGTCCGGTGTTAACCGTTCTTAATTTTCGCCCGCCTGTGTTTCCATAGAAGCCTTTGTCACAAACTTACACTTGATGGGGAGTTTGTGCATTGCAAGGCGCATAGCTTCTCTTGCCTGCTCTTCGGTAACGTCAGCTATCTCGAAGAGGACTCTGCCGGGTTTTACTACTGCTACCCAATACTCTACCGAACCTTTACCGGAACCCATTCGAGTTTCAGCAGGTTTAGCTGTGATTGGCTTATCTGGGAAAATTTTGATCCATACTTTACCGAATCTCTTGCAGTAACGTGTCATAGCGATACGGGCTGCTTCGATCTGGTTTGATGTGATCCATGATGGCTCTAATGCCTGGAGGCCAAAATCACCGTAAGTAACTTTATTACCGCGGTATGCCTTACCAGTCATACGACCTCTGTGTACTCTTCTGTACTTAACACGCTTTGGTAACAGCATTATTTATTGCCTCCTTCTCTACGTGGTCTTCTTCTGTTATTAGGTCTTGTGTTCTGAACCTCATGAAGAACTTCGCCTCTGTAGAGCCATACTTTTACACCGATCTTACCGTATGTTGTGTTTGCCTCAGCAAAACCGTAGTCGATGTCTGCTCTTAATGTCTGAAGCGGAATTGTACCCTCATGATACTGCTCACCTCTAGCGATTTCTGCACCGCCGAGACGACCTGAACACTGTGTCTTAATACCCTTTGCACCAAATCTCATAGCTCTGCCGATAGCCTGCTTCATAGCACGACGGAAAGAGATTCTCTTCTCAAGCTGAGTAGCGATGCTCTCAGCAACGAGCTGAGCGTTGAGGTCTGGCTGCTTAACTTCTACAATATTGATTACGACTGGCTTATTGAGCATTTTTTCACACTGAAGTCTGAGTTTCTCGATTTCAGCACCGCCCTTACCGATAATCATACCTGGCTTAGCACAGTGAATGTGAATTCTTACCTTTTTGCCGTCACGTTCAATCTCAATCTTTGGGATACCTGCACCGTAAAGCTGAGCTTTAAGTGTTTTACGAAGGTTGTAGTCCTCAACGAGTGTATCGCCGAAGTCTTTCTTGTTAGCGAACCAACGTGAATCCCAGTCTTTGATGATACCTACACGGAGACCGTGTGGATTAACTTTCTGACCCATATACTCTTACCTCCTTATTCTCTTTCCTTGAGCACGAGTGTGATATGAGAAGTTTTCTTGTTGATTCTGAAAGCTCTTCCCTGTGCTCTTGGACGGATTCTCTTGAGTGTAGGGCCCTGACTTACGCTGCAAGCAGCAACGTAAAGACTTGCCACATCCATATCGTGGTTATTCTCAGCATTTGCCACAGCTGACTTAAGCAGCTTTAAAAGAGGCTCACAAGCGGCCTTAGGTGTCTGCTCAAGAATAGCCTTTGCAAGCTTAACATCCTTGCCACGGATTAAATCCAAGACAATTGAAATCTTGCGAGGTGCGATACGGACATAATTTAAATATGCCTTTGATTCCATTGCATTTCTCTCCTTTTAGCCTTATCTTGAAGTCTTAGCACCAGCGTGACCTCTGAATGTTCTTGTTGGAGCAAACTCGCCGAGCTTGTGACCAACCATATCTTCAGTTACATATACTGGTACGTGCTTTCTGCCGTCGTGAACGGCAAATGTGTGACCTACGAATTCTGGGAAGATAGTAGAACTTCTAGACCATGTCTTTAAGATTCTCTTCTCACCAGCTGCGTTCATTTCCTGAACTCTCTTGTACAGCTGAGGCTGAACAAAAGGTCCTTTTTTAGTACTTCTACTCATAATTAAGTTCCTTCCTTTCCGCCTTACTTGCTGTTTCTACGCTTAACAATTAACTTGTCAGAAGCTTTGTGTGTTTTTCTGGTCTTGTAACCGAGGGCTGGTTTACCCCAAGGTGTTACAGGGCCTGGGCGACCTACTGGAGATTTACCCTCACCACCACCGTGTGGGTGGTCGCATGGGTTCATTACAGAACCTCTAACTGTTGGTCTGATACCCATATTTCTCTTTCTACCAGCTTTACCGATCTTAACGTTTTCGTGGTCTGTGTTACCAACCTGACCGATAGTAGCCATGCAGTTTTCTGGTACGTTTCTGAGCTCGCCTGATGGGAGTCTTAAAAGTGCCATACCGTTTTCTTTAGCCATAAGCTGAGCCATGTTACCAGCTGCACGAGCGAGCTGAGCGCCTCTGCCTGGGTAAAGCTCAACATTGTGGATAAATGTACCTGTTGGGATTGCAGTAAGTGGAAGTGCATTACCAGGCTTGATATCAGCGTTAAGACCAGCTGTTACTTTGTCGCCAACCTTAAGACCCTGTGGAGCGATGATATATGCCTTCTCGCCGTCTGTGTACTCAACAAGTGCGATGAATGCTGAACGGTTTGGATCGTACTCGAGTGTGAGGACTGTACCCTCAACATCGAACTTCTGTCTCTTGAAATCAATTACACGGTACTTTCTTCTGTTACCGCCGCCTCTGTGACGAACTGTGATACGGCCGTAGCTGTTACGACCTGAGTTCTTCTTGAGTGGCTCGAGCAAGCTCTTTTCTGGAGCTACTTTTGAAAGTCCTGAGTAATCAGTAACCGACATATTACGTCTAGCGTTAGTCGTCGGCTTGTAAACTTTAATAGCCATGTAGTTTCACTCTCCTCATGATGGCTTTGCGGGATAATGGCGTATCCCATACATTCTGCCTGTTATTAATCTTTTTTACAGGCTTACATCATGCCTTCAAAAAATTCTATTGTTTTGCTGTCTGCTGTTAATGTAACGTAAGCTTTCTTCCAAGCTCTTGTGTAGCCTTCGAATCTGCCCTGACGACGGAGCTGACCTCTAACCTTTACAGTGTTAACCTTAGCTACCTTTACTTTGAAGAGCTCTTCAACAGCTCTAGCGATGTCGATTTTTGTAGCTGACTTTGCAACTTCAAAAGTATACTTCTTCTCAGCAATACCAAGCATTGACTTTTCAGTAATGATTGGGCGAATTACGATATCCTGTGCTCTCATGCGTATACCTCCTCAATCTTTGCAAGTGCATCCTTAGCGATGATAAGCTTGTCAGCGTTTAAGATGTCGTAAACGTTGAGCTCGTTAACCTGAGCTGTCTTAACGCCTGCGATGTTTCTAGCTGACTTGATAATCTTCTCATCAACTGTAGGAAGTACGATAAGTGCTTTCTTCTCTGAACCGATTGCTGTGAGCATGTTAGCGATTGCCTTTGTCTTGATGTTTTCAAGAGCGATTGAATCAACAACGATGATCTCAGTGTTCATAGCTTTTGTTGAGAAAGCTGACTTCATAGCGAGTCTTCTTACCTTTTTGTTAACAGAGAATCTATAATCTCTTGGCTTTGGAGCAAATACTACGCCGCCGTGGTACCACTGTGGAGCTCTTGTTGAGCCCTGACGTGCACGACCTGTACCCTTCTGTCTCCAAGGTTTTCTACCGCCGCCGGATACTTCAGATCTTGTGAGAGCTGACTGTGTACCCTGACGCTGGTTAGCAAGATAGCTTAAAACGAGCTGATGCATAACTGCGGCATTTGGTTCAATTCCGAATATGGAGTCACAAAGATCAACTGTGCCGACCTTCTTACCAGCCATATCTAAAACTGCTACGTTTGGCATATTACTTCCTCCTTCCTTAAGCCTTTACGCTGTCTTTGATAACAACGAGACCGCCGTTAGGGCCTGGAATAGCACCCTTGATAGCGATGAGGTTGTTCTCAGCGTCAATCTTTACAACTGCGAGGTTCTGAACTGTAACCTTCTCAGCACCAAGGTGACCTGCCATCTTCTTGCCCTTCCAAACTCTTGATGGAGATGAGCAAGCGCCCATAGAACCACCGTGTCTAGCTACTGGACCTGAACCGTGAGATTCCTTAAGTCTTGAGAAGTTCCAACGCTTGATAACACCAGCGTAGCCCTTACCCTTGCTAGTACCGGTAACGTCTACCTTGTTACCTGTTTCGAAAATGTCTGCCTTGATGATCTGGCCAAGCTCATAAGAACTGCAGTCATCGAATCTGAACTCCTTAAGAGTTCTCTTTGGAGCAACGTCAGCCTTCTTGAAGTGACCCTGTAAAGGCTTTGTAACGTGCTTTGGTTTGATGTCGCCGAAACCGATCTGTACAGCTTCGTAGCCATCGTTCTCAACTGTCTTCTTCATTGAAACAACACATGGGCCTGCTTCAACAACAGTTACGGGAACAACTTTTCCCTTTTCGTCGAAGATCTGAGTCATACCGATCTTCTTTCCGATTAATGCTTTCTGCATCATCTATTCCTCCTGTTTAGATTATTGGTCGGCTAAGCCGACATGATCCTGACTGTGGTTGGTTGGGATAAGATTATAATTTAATCTCGATCTCAACGCCAGCAGGGAGCTCTAAGCTCATAAGAGCCTCGACTGTCTTGTTTGACGGTCTTAAAATGTCGATAAGACGCTTGTGAGTTCTCATTTCGAACTGCTCACGGCTATCCTTATACTTGTGGACAGCTCTAAGGATTGTAACAACCTGCTTCTCTGTTGGAAGTGGAACTGGACCTGATACTCTAGCACCTGTTCTCTTTGCTGTTGCTACGATACGCTCAGCAGACTGGTCTACCAGCTGGTGATCGTAACCCTTAAGTCTTATTCTGATTTTTTCCTTGACTGCCATATCGTCGCCTCCTTAAAAATTTAGTTGGCGGGCGTTAAAGTTTTCCACCTAGCCGGGTGTTTCCACCCTGTCCATTAAAAAACCGATTAACTTTTCTTGTTAACCGGATAGTGAAAAGCACTTTGATGCATAATGACATAGCAACCCCAATGTCACCTTACACACAAACATTATTCTTTCGCCCGGTTTAAAATCGGACATACTCCACGGAAAAACCGACCCTTTGGTCGCAACCTCCCGCTTCATCGCATATCAATTGCAGTCACGCAAGGCAAATTATACTATATATATAATGCAAAATCAATAAAAATTCTGAAATTTAGTGTGTAGAAAATTCAGCGTTTTAAAGAGTTGATTTTGTGCAATTTAACCAAAGGTGTAAAAATCACGAAAACCACAAAAAAACGTGATGTCTATGCGGTTTTCAAGGCTTTTTGGGTACTAATTCAAAGTGTTATTTATTTTCTTTTTTCGATGCTCAAATGCTACAATTTTGAAATTTTTAGTCAAAAATCGCTTTCAGACACTTTTTTGGCCAAAAATCAGCTCTAATACAGCAATCTTATTTCTTTTAACGAATAAAGATAGCTGTTGCAAACACAGAAAGGAATATAAGTGCAGCACAACTCAACGCCACAATTCGAATAAAGAGTGTTCTTTTGTCTTTCATTTTGACATTTCTCCTATACATAATGTAATAGATATTATATACTCAGACACAAATATTTGCAAATCAATTATTTTTGATGTAAAATAAAACTTGAAAGGATGGTGCTTTTTATGCTCTCATTATTCTACGGTAACGGCAAAGGCAAAACGAGCAGTGCAATCGGCATCGCTACAAGAGCCGCATCCAAAGACAAAAAGGTACTCTTCGGCGAATTCATAAGACAAGATGAATACTCAGACAGAAAAGCTCTGGAAAGCTTGTATGTCACAGTATCTAGTGCACCTGTTGATTTAGAGCTTATTTCTGATGCAGCGCAAGATAACAAAGCTCAAGTTGCAAAGGTTTTCAGAGAGCTGTTCGACTCGGCAGTTGTCACCGTGCTTACCAGAAAATTCGATATGCTTGTACTCGACGGAGTATTCGATGCACTGGAAAAGGGATTTCTGATTGAAACCGAGGTTTACGACTTTCTTTCAAATGCACCAAACAATCTTGATGTAATATGCACAGGCATTAATGTAAACGAAAAATTTATGCCATTGTTTTCAAGTATCACAAAACTAACTGATATGACAAAATAATAAGATTTATAAAAAAGGTTGCACAAAAACGTGCAACCTTTTTCAGTGTATTATTAATGTATAAGCTTATCTCTTTTCTACTACTTCACCTAAACGCTTGTAGATAGAGTTTTCTTCAACGTAGCCGCGAACAAATGAAAGCGGATAAACATTTGAGTTTCTACCAATAACTGTACCAGGGTTCATTACTGAGTTACATCCAACCTCTACAAAGTCACCGATCATAGCACCGAACTTCTTGACGTTTGTCTCAACCTTCTCACCATCACACATAACTGTAACAAGGCTCTTATCGCTCTTTAAGTTAGAAGCAATAACACCTGCGCCTGTGTGTGACTTATAACCATAAATACTGTCGCCAACATAATTATAGTGTGGCACCTGAACATTATCGAAAAGAACACAGTTTTTTAGCTCAGTTGAGTTACCAACCACGGCGTTCTTGCCAACGATAGCAGAACCACGGATAAACGCACAGTGTCTTACCTCTGCCTCTTCGTCAATAATCAATGGTCCATTCAAAGATGCTGACGGTGCAATCTTCGCACTTTTAGCAACCCAGATGTCTTCACCGATTTTATCGAACTTGTCGCAATCAAGTGTTGCACCAAGCTCTAAAATATAATCCTTAATTTTAGGTAAAGCTTCCCACGGATAAGTAATAGTCTCGAAAAGACTTTTAGCAATTGTGTGGTCAAGGTCGTAAAGCTTTTTGATAGTTAGTTTTTCCATAATTAGCCCCTTCTTGAAAACTGTAAGTTCTCAATTTTATTATCAAATTTATATCTCTTTACAATATGATAGCAAAGCAGAGATATAAATATACCGAACAGCATACCGAACAGCACGTCTGTCGGAAAATGTACATAATTATATAGTCTTGAAAATCCTATAAGAAATGCCAGTATAAGTGTAAGCACACCGTACTTTTTGTTCCACAAAAACACAGTTGTAGCTGCCGCAAACGACGAACTTGTGTGCCCGGACGGACAACTGAAGCTTTTGGGTCTTTTAACAAGCATTTCAATATCAGTATTGATATTGCACGGGCGAACTCTGCCGATAAGATTCTTCAACAACAACTCGCCAAGCACAAGTGATACACCCATCGCAATTATCATAACTGCGCCACATACGCGGGTTTTCTTAAAAAACAACATCGGAACAGCAATCAAAAACCATACCAATCCGCCTTCACCGATGAGACTCAAAAACACCATCAAGTGATCCATAAATTCGCATCTTAAATTCTGCTGTATCCAATCAAGTATCGAGAAATCTATTTGTGTAATGAAGTCTAACATATTACCTCCAAATTACATATATATAATATTATATAGCGAAATCCAAAGATATTCAAGTAAAAATGCAAGATTGACAAAGTTTACGCCTTGCTGTAAAGTAAAAGCGGAGGGATTATGATGAGATTTACTATTGATAGAATTGAAAAAGACAAAGCAACAATTGAGCTTGAAAACGGAGAAATGCTCACTATCCCTGCTGTTCTTTTGGAAGGCGCAAAAGAGGGCGATGCTGTTACCCTCACCGTTGAAGAAAAACGAATAGATACTCATTCAATCTTTGAGCAGTTGAGAAATAAATACAGCCACAATTGAATAAGTCAAATCAAAAGGCAGTTCAACGATGACTGTCTTTTTTTATTTCATCTAAATAGGTTTATACAAATAAAAAAGCACGCCTCAAATGCATCGTACCCTTAAGGACAATAACTTAAAGGTACGAGCATTGCGAAGGGCAAGAGAATTGAGAGAAGTTTCGGCTTCTCTCTTTTTTCTTGCTCTTTTTGTTTTCAAACCGTACATTCGACTACTAAACCGCCTTTGAGTACAATTATGGTAGAAAATCAAAGGAGGTAACAATATGGGCAAATTCATAGAAGAATTTTACTACGGCAACATTGATCCACAGGCACGAAGTACCAAGCAGAACAAAGCCGTGCAGAAACAAATGGAAGTGCTGATGCTCAATGAGGAATTTTTGACTGAAGCACTTTCCGGTGAAAACAAGAAAAAGTTTCTCGACTTTGTAAATGCGTGGGGCGTAGTAAACGGCGAATCCAACCTCGACAGTTTTATGATGGGCTTTCGCTTGGGAGCTAATTTTACCTACGACACCTTCGTTGCCACCGACACCCCATTTCAAGACTTGCTGAAGGAGTGAACGATATGCGGGATAAGAAGTACTACATAGCACTTGATGATTTTGAACGGCGGGTGGTTGTGAACTGCCTGAACGAAATGCGCAACAACCTTATTGCCAACGGCAAGTACACTGATGCGGTGGATGAGGTTTTACTGAAAATCATCGATGCAAAACAAAAGAAATTCAAAGTGATCTATAAGGAGGCGTGATTATGGAAAAGCATATTTATAACGAACAGACGGGCATCAGCTACACTTTGCAGAGAGATTATTATCTACCCGATCTTGCCCTTCCTGATGAAGAAAAAGGCGTAGAAATCGGAATATGGGGACAGCGCCACTTACGGTATATCAAACAACACCGCAAGGTGCTATATCTTAATCTGCTGACAAGCGGCAAGCTGAACGGATACCTCGCTGACATAGACAAGCAAGCAGAGGATATGTTTTTTCGGCTCGTAAAACAGATGGCAGAGCGTGAGGGCGTGACCGAGCAACTCAAGGCAGACAACCAGATGGAATGGGTTGCTCGGATGAATAATATACACAACAGAGCCACAGAAATCGTAAACACCGATTTAATTTACACCTAAACGACAGCAGCGGCAGGGAGAGCAAAATCTCCTTGCCGCTGTCTTGTGATTTATGGAAGCCTACTTTTTTGCAGAGAACTACGTTAGATTTATGTTAAAAGTTGATTTGAATGTAAAACCACTTAACAATTAAATTGCATTGTACCAAAACATGTAGGAATCTAACTGTTTCGTCTATACTTACATTTCACGATTGATTCTACACTCCCTAAAACAGAAGAAGTAGACTGAACCTATATCGAATAATTATCCGACATGTCTGTTTTCATAATATCTGCAAGCGTTATTCCGTCAAAATAGTTGTTGACAATCCTATGAAATTCCGTCCACATCGGATAGGTTCGACACGCATAGGCTCGATCACAAGGTTTTGCTCCTCGTTCAAGGCAAGCAACCGGTGCAAGATCTCCTTCGGTCAGCCGTAAAACATCTCCAACTCGGCAATCCTCGGGAGCCTTCACAAGACGATATCCGCCGCCTTTGCCATGCACACCTTCAACAAATCCGGTTTTAGACAATGAAGGAACGATTTGCTCTAAATATTTTAACGAAATACCTTGTCTGTTAGCAATCTCCTTCATAGGGATATAACCGTCGCCTTCATGTTCCGCAAGATCAATCAAAACTCGCAGTGCATATCTGCCTCTTGTTGATATCATCATTGTTTTTCACCTCTGTACTTTCATTGTTAATTATACTACGGGATTAGTGTACAATTCAAGCAAAAAAGTCTATAAAACTTTCGCTGTTAAGTCCTTTATAACTTCTCCGGCAATAATAAGACCAGCAACCGACGGTACAAAAGCATTACTGCCGGGGACTTGCCTGCGCTGTGTGCATTTTCTCGCTGTACCGGGAGGACAAATGCAGTGCGACCTACAACTAATTGCCATATCATCAATCGGTGTGATAGGTTTTTCCTTTGAATACACGACCTTCAGGCTTTTTACACCTTTGCGTTTCAATTCATAACGCATCACCTTGGCGAGCGGACAAACCGAGGTTTTATAAATATCCGTCACTTCAAAAGCGGTGGGATCGACCTTGTTTCCTGCTCCCATAGAACTGATGATCGGTGTTCCAGCGGCATTGGCATTCATAACAAGCGCGATCTTTCCTGTTACCGTATCAATAGCATCTACGATATAATCGTACTGCGAAAAATCAAATTGATCTGCCGTTTCGGGCATATAAAAGGTCTTGTATGTTCGGACGGTTGCTTCGGGATTAATCTCGGCAATGCGTTCGGCGGCAACATCCACCTTATATTTGCCAACCGTTTTATGAGTTGCGTAGATCTGTCGGTTGATATTGGTTAGGCATACCTTGTCGTCGTCGATGAGGTCAACGGCACCCACGCCGGAACGAACCAATGCTTCAACAGTGTACCCGCCAACTCCTCCGATTCCAAACACTGCAACATGGGATGAAGCCAATTTTTTCATCGCTTCTTTTCCAAAGAGCAACTCAGTTCTGGAAAATTGATTCAGCATTATGAGTTCCTCCGAACGGTAAAGTGTTCTCCATTTTCCGAAAAAACTGCTTTCAAATTCTTTGCAGCAAAGAAGTCAGTAATAAAAGCCTTCAATGTATCAGTCGGATCTTCAATAATAAAGCTTTGTCCGCCGCAACTATCACAAAAATGCACCGTTGCTGAAAATCTTTCAGCAACTTGCGTTTTTAATTCAGAAACATCAGAAAGACTCAAAATCATTTACCGCTCATCCTTTCATTCAATATATTACAGTAAATTCGCTTTTTCCAGCGCTTGCCTTAAATCCTCGATAATATCCTCAATATCTTCAATGCCAACGCTCATACGGAAGAAACCATTATGGAATTCCTCGGGGTAGAGGTATTGCCGCTCATCGTTTTCGCCGAGAAATACAATAAGACTTTCATCGTGTCCGAGTGACACGGCAGAGGTAATAATTTTGAGATAGCTTACAAATTTGTTATGTGTGTCATGGTCGGCTTTGAGACCAAAGGAGAGTACACCGCCAAAGCCGGGCGCCATCTGCTGTGCGGCAATTTCATGCCCTTTGTGACTTTCCAGTCCGGGGTAAGCTACGAAGCTTACGCAAGGCTGGGCCTCCAGCCATTTTGCGACCTTGAGTGCGTTTTTATTGTGTTGACGCATACGGAGCGGAAGTGTTACCGAACCGCGCATAATAAGCCAAGCGTTAAACGGGCTGATAGTACCGCCGAGATTGATCTGCGACTGAGCACGGATAATATCCAGATATTCGGTTTTGCCGATAATTGCACCGCCCATCGCATCACCGTG
>JAFUOM010000006.1 GCA_017481885.1 Ruminococcus sp. | reverse complement strand
GTCTGAGCTTTCCACTTTAAATCTTTCTTTATTCTGTATCTTCTTATGTAGTCACTGTCGCAACTGAGTTTGTAATATGTGTTTGTTGCGTTTTCTGGTGAAACTGCGTAATAATCCCAGAAGTCTTTGATAACTTCTGATGGACGTTTTACCATTGTATTCATCAGCTTTACATCGAACAAATCTCTGTGTGTTACTGTGTTTTCAGGGAAAAGACCTTTTTCAAACGCCATGTCGAGAAGATTTTTCAGTATATCTTCGAGGTCATCTACGTTGTCATCAGTAAGCTTTAAATTGAAATCGTCATCTGGCTCGTCAAGTTCCATGATTTCCATAAGAGAGTTTGTTACGTAGATTTTGTCTTCTGGTTCTATCAAACCGACATTTATTCCATACGACACTAGTCGTATTATTTGACTGTAAATACTTTTCATAAAAATACCCGCCCTTTGCTTAAGAGATATTCAAATTAGTCTTAGTAAGGCTAGTTATACAAATATAATCTCTGATAATAGTGCCATCTTTATATCGAACAAAGCTTTTTGAGTGGTAGTATTTTCACAGAACATTCCTTTTTCAGATGCTATATCAAGAAGATTTTTAAGTATATCTTCAAGGTCATCAGCGTTGTCGTCAGTAAGCTCTAAATCAGAATTATCATCAGGTTCTTGGAGATTCATAACTTTCATAAGAGAGTGTGTCACACTTGTTTTGTCTTCAGGTTCTAATAAACCAACATTTATTCCGTATGACACAAGTCTTATTATCTGACTGTAAATGCTTTTCATAAAATACCCACCCTTATATGTTTGTTACATATATCCGTTTTTGTGTGTACTGTGCCATTTCCAGGCTGTTTTGATTATTGTTGAAAGGTCATCGTACTGAGGTTCCCAGTGTAATACTCGCTTTGCTTTTTCACTTGATGCAATCAGTACAGCAGGGTCACCTGCTCTTCTTGCTTCTTCAACTGCTTTGATTTCTTTACCAGTTACTTCTCTAGCTGTTTCGATAACTTCTTTAACTGAGAAACCAACTCCGTTTCCAAGATTGAAGATATCGCTTTCTCCTCCGTTTAAGAGATATTCAACTGCTAAAATGTGAGCCTGTGCAAGATCGGTTACGTGAATATAGTCTCTGATACAAGTGCCATCTTTTGTATCGTAATCTGTGCCGAAAATACTGATGTGGTCTCGTGTACCGTTTGCAACCTGTAGGATGATTGGAATAAGATGAGATTCAGGGTTGTGAGCTTCACCAATGTTACCATCAATGTGAGCTCCGCAAGCGTTGAAATATCTTAGTGAAACATATTTGATATCGTGTGCTTGCTCTGTCCAGTAAAACATTCTTTCCATAGCTCTTTTTGTTTCACCGTAGCAGTTTGTAGGAACTGTCGGGTCACTCTCTAAAATAGGAGTGTTAACAGGTTCGCCGTATGTAGCGGCGGTTGAAGAAAAGACTATGTTTTTGATACCGTGGCTGACTAAAGATTCAAGCAAAACCTTTGTACCATAAATGTTGTTGTCATAGTATTTGAGCGGTTTTACCATACTTTCGCCGACAAGTGAGTTAGCCGCAAAGTGGATAACCGCGTCGATATCTTTTTCTGCATCGAGTACTTTATCAATGTCAGCTCTGTTTCGAAGATCGCCTTTGTAAAACTTTGCATCCTTATGGACTGCTTCAATATATCCTGTTTCAAGGTTATCAAAAACAACTGCCTGATGACCTTGTTCGATAAGTCTGTAAACTGTATGTGAGCCGATATATCCTGCTCCGCCGAGAACCAATATTTTCATAGCTATTACCTCTTAGATTACCTTGATACTGCCGTGTTTTCTAACCTTTAATATACGGCATGAATTTTCACCAAACACTGAGTCTATAAAACCTTTGTAGTTATCTACGAAATCGTTGTGTACGAATGCCTGAATTGTTCCGGCAAATCCGCCACCGTGAACTCTTGCTACACCGTAATGTAAGAGAAGTCCACCACTTAACGCTAAAGCTACTGAAACGTTCTGATGCTGGATGTCTCTGCTTGCGTAAACATTCTGAAGATATTTGAATGATGAGTTACCTGAGTTTTTGATTACCATAAGGAACTCGTTGAAATCATCATGTTTGAGTGCTGTAACTGCATCATCAACATTCTGCTGTTCTTTAAAGAAGTGGAAAGCTCTCAGTGTTGCTCGGTCTCCTGCAAATTTTCTAATCTGTTTAAGGTGGAGATAGAACTTTGTTGAGTCGCAGTCTCTCAAAACCTCTTTACCGAAGTAGTTAGCTACCTTTTTCATTTCGAGAGGAATCATTGCGTAATCATCTGTAAGATCTACGTGTGAACCTTTTGTGTCAACAATGCAAAGACTGTAGTTGTATTTTTCAAAGTCAACATCGATCTTGTTGACGATTGGTTTTTCAGGATTTTTGAAGTCAATGTTTATCAAACCGCCAACTGAACATGCCATCTGATCCATCAGTCCGCAAGGCTTTTTGAAGTAAACATTTTCGGCGAACTGTGAAATCTGAGCGATTGTGATTGGGTCGATTTCCATATCATTAAAAAGTCCTGATACGATTGTGCCAATTACGTTTTCGAATGCTGCAGAAGAGGAGAGACCTGAACCGATGAGCACATCGCTTGTTGTGTAAGCGTTGAAACCACTCAACTCGTAACCTCTGTCTTTGATACCTCTTAATACACCTCTTACAAGACCTTCTGTACATCCTGCTTCATCTTCTCTGATTTCAAGGTCGTTGATATCGATAGTAATCATATCATAGCCGTTTGAAACGACCTTGACTATTTCGCTATTGTTTTTAGCGGCAATACCGATTGTATCAAGGTTGATTGAAGTAGCTAACACCTTGCCGTGCTGATGGTCTGTATGGTTACCACAAACTTCGCTTCTGCCCGGAGCACTGAAAATACTGATTTCATCCTGACAGAAGAGAGTTTCATACTGCATGATAGCCTGTATGTATCTCGTTCTTTGGTAATCGAGTACACTGTCATCTACATAGATGTCTTTTAAAAGATTGTCATACTCTTTGTTTTTAAAGTTTTCTAAAGCTGTTACTGAATTGATCATTATCCTCACCCTTTGTTTAATTGGTTTATATCTCCTTTGTTAACTAAATTATATTCTATGTTTACTAAAAAGTCAATAGAAGTTTACTAAAATTTACTTCGTTTTTAGTTAAAACAACTACTTTCTGCGTTTTTACTAAATTTTTACTTGATTTTTTAGTAAACATTCACTATAATAAAATCAGAAAAGAGGTTGATATATATGGCAACAATCCGTGATGTGGCAGATAAAGCTAATGTTTCAGTTGCTACTGTTTCAAGAATACTTAACAATGACCCTACACTCAGCACTTCTCCTGAGACTAAACAGAGAGTACTAAATGCAGCTAACGAGCTTGGATATATAAAGAAAAAGAAAGTTGTAACAAAATCAAACTGTACTATAGGAATACTCCAATGGTTTTCTGCGGCACAGGAGATGGAAGACCAGTACTACCTGATGATGCGTCTTGGTATTGAAGAGTGCTGTGCAAAAAATAAGATAAACATAATAAGAAAGTTTAAGTCTGATTCTGACTACCTGACAGCACTAAAAGAAGTTGATGGCATTTTATGTTTAGGTAAGTTTAGTAAACAAGAGCTTACACAATTGAAGACTATTACATCTAATATAGTTGTCCTTGATATGCTTGTTGATGATGTTGACATAACATCTATAACTCTCGATTTTAAACAGGCAGTAAATTCTGCTATGGAACACCTCAACGATTTAGGTCACAGAAGAATAGGTTTCTTAGGCGGGATACAATCAGAAGACGATAATTCAGCTATCATCGATGAGCGTTTTGGCTATTTCAAAGATTTTTGCGAGAAGCGTGAAGTTGAGTATAAGGACTATGTAGGAATGACACAGTTCAATATTCAGTCGAGCTATAATACGACAAAGTTGATGATAGAAAGCGGTAAAATCCCAACAGCATTCTTCGCTGCTAGTGACCCTATAGCAATCGGTGCTATGCGAGCTTTACAAGAGGGCGGTTATAAAGTACCTGATGATGTATCTATCGTTGGATTTAACAACACTGAAATCACAAACTACACAAACCCACCACTTACTACAATGAATGCTCCTGTTTACGCAATGGGACTTTATGGTGTATCAACTCTTTACAGCCTTATCACCGAAGGCAAAAAAGCAGTTCCTGTCCCAATGAGAATAAAACTTCCGTGCAAGCTTATTGAGAGAAGCTCCTGCAAAGAGATATAAGAAGACATAGCAAAAAGGCAAGCGATCTTTCGCTTGCCTTTTGTTATGTAATGATACATTACAATTAAAATATAATTTAAGGGTATACAAGAATTGAGAAAATATGCTTGCCATAAAGTATATAGGTTAGTTTTATTTTTTACATCGATTTTACATCATCTTGGTTACGGATTTTACAGCCTGAAATTACACTGATAACTGTGGACGAAAGAAATATACCACAGAAAGGAAATAAAGAGAATATGAAAAAAATCGTTAGTTTAGTATTAGCTGTAGTTTTAATGTGTGCAGTATTTGCAGGATGTGGCAACACAAATGGTACAGTAACTTCAGACAACTCAACATCAAAGAAAACAGTTACAACAGACGGCTCAACTTCTATGGAGAAGGTTATCGGAGCATTAGGTGAGGCATTTGAAAGTGAGGAAGGTATTACAGTAACTTATAACCCAACAGGTTCAAGTTCAGGTATTAAGGCTGTTTTAGAAGGTACTTGTGATATCGGTCTTTCATCAAGAGATCTTAAGGATGAGGAAATCTCACAGGGTCTTAAAGGTACAGTACTTGCTTATGATGGCATCGCAATCATTGTTAATAATGCAAACTCTGTAAGTGATATGGACTTAGAGACAATCGCAAAGATTTTTAAAGGTGAAATCACAAACTGGAAAGAACTTGGCGGCAAGGATGCTGAGATTGTTTTAATCGGACGTGAGGCAGGCTCAGGCACACGTGACGGTTTTGAGAGTGTAACAGATACAGAAGACGCTTGTAAATATCGTCAGGAGCTTACTTCCACTGGTGATGTTATCACAACAGTATCAAACAACGAAGATGCAATTGGTTATGCGTCCGTTGCTTCTGTTGAAGATACAGTAAAGACACTCACAGTTTCTGGTATCGCTCCTACTGAGGAAACTATTAAGAACGGTACATATGTAGTGCAGAGACCTTTCGTCTTGGTAACTAAAGAAGGAACACAACTTTCAGAAAGTGCGAGTGCATTCTTTGACTACATCACAAGTGAGAAAGCAGCTGATATCATCGCAGCAGCCGGTGTTGTGGCAGCGTAAAAGAAAAATAGCAAGCGACGGCTGAATATTCAGTCGCCGCTTTTGCCCTGTTTGGGTGAGGTATTGTTTATGAAGAAAAAAAGACTTTTTGAAAATATAGTTCACGGTATTTTTCTTATCTTAGGATTGATTACTGTTGGATTTGTATTGCTTATCACTATTTATCTTATAGTCTCGGGTATTCCCGCTATAAATGAAATCGGGATTATTGATTTTCTGTTTGGTGCTGAGTGGGCACCAACAAAGTCAGAACCTCAGTATGGAATTTTACCATTCATCTTAACAAGTGTATATGGCACAGCAGGTGCGATTTTAATCGGTGTACCTATTGGTTTTATGACAGCAGTGTATCTTTCAAAGGTGGCAAATAAAAAGGTTAGAGCTATGGTGGAAACTGCCGTAAACCTTCTTGCTGGTATACCTTCGGTTGTCTATGGTCTTGTGGGTATGTTGATTCTTGTTCCTAATATAAAAAAGATTTTTGACATTCCAGATGGTGCAAGTTTACTTGCGGCTATTATTGTACTTGCAATTATGATTTTACCGTCAATCATCAAGGTTTCAATTACCTCTCTTGACGCAGTTCCTAAGGAGTATGAAGATGCTTCTCTTGCTCTTGGGGCAACTGAAACAGAAACTTTCTTTAAGGTATCTGTTCCTGCGGCTAAGAGTGGTATTGCTGCCGCAGTTGTGCTGGGTGTAGGTAGAGCAATTGGCGAGGCTATGGCGGTTATGATGGTGTCGGGTAATGTTGCTAATATGCCTTCTTTATTTGAAAGCGTGCGTTTTCTTACCACAGCGGTTTCAAGCGAAATGGCATATTCAAGCGGACTTCAGCAACAGGCACTTTTCTCTATTGCTTTAGTTCTGTTTCTGTTTATTATGCTTATAAATGTAACTCTTAACTTTTTCTTAAAGAAGGAAAGGAAGTGATACCGTGAACACAAATCTTAAAGGTAAAATGAAAATAGGGCGTAAGGTTTACATAGGTTTAATGAAATTCGGTATGCTTCTTTGTACCGCTTTGGTAGCAACCCTTACACTATTTTTGATTGTATATATTCTTATAAAAGGTATTCCTAACATTAGTTGGGAATTTTTATCAACGAAGCCTAGCTATCTATCAGACAGAATCGGAATTTTGCCAGACATTTTAAATACGCTCTACATAGTGATTACAACTCTAATTATCGTAATACCATTGGGTGTGGGTGCGGCAATATACCTTACAGAGTACGCTAATAATAAAAAGATTGTAGCGGCTATCGAATTTGCTGCTGAAACCTTGTCGGGTATTCCGTCAATTATATATGGTCTTGTTGGTATGTTGTTTTTTTGTCAGTTTATGGGACTGAAAACTTCTCTTATTGCAGGTTCGCTGACCCTTGTTATTATGAATCTGCCTAATGTTATGCGAACTACTCAGGAAAGTTTAAAAACTGTTCCGCAGAGTTATCGTGAGGGTGCTTTGGGTTTGGGAGCAGGCAAATGGCGAATGATTCGCACAGTCGTATTACCAGGCTGTGTAGATGGTGTTATTACTGGATGTATTCTATCAATCGGCAGAATTTTGGGTGAATCTGCGGCACTTCTCTTTACAGCAGGTTTTGCCCACGCAATGGGTAATATGTTTGAAGCTCTCACAAGTCCTGGTGCTTCACTTACAGTAGCACTATATGTTTATGCAAAGGAGCAAGGAGAGTTTGAAGTAGCTTTTGCTATTGCGGCAATTTTGATGATTTTAACACTTATTATAAATTTATCAGCAACTATGGTGCAGAAACATTTTGAAAAAAGGAGAAAAGTATGAGTAATATAATCAAAGCGAGCAATTTGTGCCTTTGGTACGGAGAATCTCAGGCACTCAAAAACATTAAGATCGAAATCCCTGACAAAAGCATAACAGCTTTTATCGGTCCCTCAGGTTGCGGTAAATCTACATTCTTAAAGACTTTAAACCGTATGAATGACCTTATCCCAAGTGTAAAGATTACAGGTGAGGTTACTTATGGTGGGACAGATATCTTTGATAAAAGCGTAGATGTAAATGAACTTCGACGCCAAGTTGGAATGGTGTTTCAAAAGCCTAATCCATTTCCAATGAGCATTTACGATAATGTTGCATACGGTCCCAGAACTCATGGTATCAAAAACAAGGTTCAGCTTGATGAGATTGTTGAGCGTTCCTTAAAAGGTGCCGCTCTCTGGGATGAGGTTAAGGATAGACTTAAGAAAAATGCTTTAGGTCTTTCAGGTGGTCAGCAACAGCGTCTTTGTATAGCTAGAGCTTTGGCAGTAGAACCTCAGGTGCTTTTAATGGATGAGCCGACCTCTGCTCTTGATCCGATTTCTACATCAAAAATCGAAGAGCTTGCAATGGAGCTTAAGGAAAAGTATACTATAGTTATGGTTACTCATAATATGCAACAAGCTGTGAGAATATCCGATTATACTGCTTTCTTCCTTTTGGGAGAACTTGTGGAGTTTGATGAAACTGCTAAGCTGTTCTCAACTCCTAAGGACAAACGAACAGAAGACTAAATTACAGGAAGGTTTGGTTAATATGAGAGGAAAATTTGATGAACAGCTTATGCTCCTCAACAAAAAGATGATAGAAATGGGAGCTTTGTGTGAAAACATAATTGCCATATCTGCAAAAGCTTTGCTCGATGGTGATGTAAAGACTGCAAAAACTGTTAAAGCAAAGGGTGTAGATATAGATCATATAGAAAGAGAGATTGAGGCGATTTGCCTTAAACTCCTTTTACAACAACAACCTGTGGCAAAGGATTTAAGACAAATTTCTGCCGCTCTAAAAATGATAACAGATATGGAGAGAATCGGCGATCAAGCTGAAGATATCGCCGAAATTATTACTTTTTTAAACGGTAGAACAGGCGAAGAGTGCGTTGAAATCCGTGAGATGGCTGAAGCAACAATTAAGATGGTAACAGATTGCGTTGACGCTTATGTGAAACAAGATTTATCACTAGCAAAGTCTGTGTATGAGCACGATGACATAGTTGATACTTGTTTTGATAATGTTAAGACTAATTTGATTTCTTTGATAGCTGAAAACACAGAAGACGGAGAATATGCTATTGATTTGCTTATGATGGCAAAATACTTTGAGCGAATTGGTGACCACGCAGTAAATATTGCTGAATGGGTAGAGTTTTCTGTGACAGGTGAGCATAAAGCTCAATAGTAAACTGAGGAGGTGTTATTATGATCTATTGTGTAGATGATGACAATACAATAAGGGAAATAGAGGTGTATACACTTAAACAAACAGGTTTTGAGGCAAAAGGCTTTTACGATAGTAAAGAGTTGTTTGAAGCCCTAAAGACCGAGACGCCTGACCTTATTGTTCTTGATATTATGCTTCCTGGTAAAGACGGTATTGAAATACTATCGGAGCTAAGAAATAACTCTGAAACAAAAGATATTCCTGTAATTATGGCGACCGCTAAAGGAACTGAAATGGATAAGATTCAAGGACTTGATAAAGGTGCCGATGATTATCTGGTAAAGCCATTTGGTCCTATGGAAATGGTGTCAAGAATCAAGGCTGTTCTTCGTAGATGTAATAGACAAACATCACCTGCCGACACTCTGATATCAGGCAAAATCGTTCTTAAAGATAAAGAACACAAAGTTACTGTAAACGGTGAACGCGTGAATCTCACTTTCAAAGAATACGAACTATTAAAAACTTTTATGCAAAATCCTGATATTGTGTTTACAAGAGACCAGTTACTGTCTTTAGTTTGGGGACTAGAGCATATGGTAGAGTCACGAACTGTGGATATGCACATTAAAACTCTTCGTAAAAAACTTGGGATAGCAGGTTCTCAGATAGAAACCGTAATCGGTGTAGGTTATAGAATGGAGAGCGAATAATGACCAAAAAAATATTTAGAAGTATTGTTCTTGCAGTAGCAATGGTGCTTATTATCAGCTTTTCTGTTGTGACTGTTGTGCTTTACAATCACTTTTCTCAGATAAATGTAAATCAGCTTTCAAGTCAGCTTGACCTTGTGTCAGACGGCGTAGAGTTGTCAGGTGAAGATTATCTCACTGCATTTCGGAATGAAAACTATCGTGTAACATGGGTAGACACCGATGGAACGGTTTTGTATGATACTCAGGTTGACAGTAGTTCTATGGATAATCATAAAGACAGAGAAGAAATTTCAGAAGCATTTACTATGGGGGTTGGCGAGAGCGAGCGTTATTCTGATACTCTAATGCTTAAAATGATATATCGTGCAGAGAGGCTTTCGGATGGTACTGTACTTAGAGTATCATCGACTCAGGAATCTGCCTTTGCACTTATGCTGGATGTACTTATGCCAATGGGTATCATAATGATACTTGCGATAATTTTGTCAGGTTTCCTTGCAAAATGGCTTGCGAACAGCATCGTAAAACCGCTTAATACCATCGACCTTGAACATCCTGCTGATAACGATATATATGACGAACTGACACCTATGCTCACAAAAATCAATAAGCAGCACAAACAGATTTCTAATCATATACAGGAAATCAAAAAACGTGCTGATGAGCTTGAGCAGATTATGGCATCTATGAACGAAGGTTTGGTGCTTCTTGATAAAACAGGCTCGGTTATTAGTATGAACTCGGCTGCAAAAAATCTTTTTAGAGCTACAGAAGATGTAATAGGGCAGAATTTTCTTGTTGTTGACAGAAGCATAAAGATGAACAGATGCGTTGAGGATGCCCTAAATGGAAATCACAGTGAGTTTCGAGAACAGCGTAACGGCAACGAATACCAGTTTGGTGTAAATGCAATTGAATCAGGTGGAAAAATAATAGGTGTGGTTATTATTTCCTTTGATATAACCGAAACTGCCTTTGCAGAACGTAATCGTCAGGAATTTACTGCTAATGTAAGCCACGAGCTGAAAACCCCGTTGCAGACTATTATCGGTAGTGCAGAGCTTCTTGAAAACGGACTTGTAAAGCCCGAGGATACAAATCGTTTTGTAGGCAATATCCGCCGAGAAGCGACTCGACTTGTAAGTCTCATAAATGATATAATCCGTCTTTCTCAGCTTGACGAGAACAATGAACTCATAACAGAAGATGTTGATCTATATGATGTTGCTAACGAGGTGAAGAACGATCTTTTGACTTTAGCTGTATCTAAAAATATTGATTTAAGTGTTACGGGTAAAAACGTCACACTCAAAGGTGTGCGAAGATATCTTTATGAGATTATCTATAATCTCTGTGATAACTCCATCCGCTACTCCAAGGATGGCGGCAAGGTACAGATAGACATAAGTGTTGATAACAACAAAACCGTGCTGACAGTTTCAGATAACGGTATTGGAATACCTCTTGAGCATCAGTCAAGAATTTTTGAGCGTTTCTACAGAGTTGATAAAAGTCACTCCAAAGATTCTGGCGGCACAGGTTTAGGGCTTTCTATTGTGAAACACGCTGTTGCCTGTCATGGTGGCACTATAAAACTCGATAGTACCGTTGGTAAAGGCACAACTATAAAAATTATATTTTAAAATCAGTGAGGACATCGCAAAATTGGCGGTGTCCTTTTCTCTTTAGATATCAAATAAAATTTACATCCCTATGATATTGGATTTTACTTAGCGTTGTTATAATAAACACAACATAGAAAAAGGATAGGAGATGCCAATGAAGAGATTGTGTGTGATAATGACAGTTGTTATGTTGTTATTGTTTGTCAGTATGCCAATTTCCGTTTGTGCTGTAGAAAATGAAAACAAAACAATAGTTACAATTGATGATCTTACGGTTGATGAAACAAATGCGAGTTTTAGTTTTATAGTAAACGTAGAAACGGACGAAGCGTATGCGGGTGCAGAATTCGGAGCTTTTTGCAGTAAGGGAGTAGAAATAACCTCTGTTGAAAGTTCGTGTGATTCACTTGCAGGTCCTACTCAGGCTAATGGTCTTGTATGGTTTAGCTTTTTCGATGGAGAAAATAGCTTCAATGGAAAGCAAAGCGTTACGGTATATGGTAGCTATGAGGTTGGACAGGAATCTGCGGTCAAGTTTTCAGATATAAAAATCTACAGTATAAACGCTAATGAATATATTACAACCTCTGT
>JAFUOM010000055.1 GCA_017481885.1 Ruminococcus sp. | reverse complement strand
GTAACAGAAATGCCGCCTGCTTCCTGAGAAAATGTCTTTGACAGCATTGCAAAACCGCAAGGCTTAGAGTCTTCTTCAAAAATATAGCACCACACATAATCATCGCTACGCATAAACTCATTGAAAGTCAGCTCGTAGTTAACCTGTGGTACAGGTGCATTGACAACATCAGAATGATAAAATAGGTCAACGTATTTATAATAAAGCTCTCTGTCGCTTTCTTTTATTCTTCTTATCATTTTATCACGCTCCAAGCATTATTTTAGCACATTAAACTGAAAAAGAAAAGACAGTTTACATATTAAATTTACACTTGTTTAGCCTATATATTTATGGTATTATTTAATATGTATAAATATTTGTATTTTTAAAGGAGAAACAAGATGGGTAAAAAACTAAACACTACTACATCTGACACTCTGGTACAAAAGCTAAACAGCATCAGCCTGTCACCCGAGCGCATCACCGCCGCTTTTGTGACATCGTTTATGCTCAGCTACATAGTCCAGATGTTGTTTGAAAACAAGTCTTTCTTTGATTTGAACGCTTACTACAACTCAATCAGCTTTGTTGCTTTCTGGGTTGTTGCCATTGTCGCAGGAATTGCGCTGTGCGGTTTCACTTATCTGTCAAAGATGAGTTCGCTGATACCAAGAGCGCTGATTATCACGACAACTGTGCTGAGTGTTATGTTTGCAAGTGCTAACGACACTGTGGACGTATACTTTCTTATCGGCATCGGTGTTGTTGACTTGATTGTTACACTGTGGTGTATCAAAGACGACAAGCTTGAGCTTTCAAAAATTAATGTCAGCTACAAGACCTGTCTGATAACAGCAGTTGCGCTGTTTTTGTTTACAACTGTTTTCTTCTCTTACTTCACTTCGCTTCGATACCAGAACTTCCAGAACGCAACCTTTGACTTTGGTATTTTTGCGCAGATGTTTGAGAATATGGCAACAACAGGTGCTCCTGTTACAACCGTTGAACGCTCATACGAAATGAGCCATTTTGGTGTACACTTCTCCCCTGTTTTCTATCTTCTTTTGCCTGGATATATGTTGTTCCGCTCACCTATATACCTCATCTGGGCACAGTCTTTATGCGTTGCACTCGGTATTTTTGCGGTTTATCTCATCTGCAAAAAGCTGGGTCTTTCAGGCAAAGTTACCCTTGCGTTTGAATTTATCTACGCATTTTACCCTTGCCTTTTCAACGGTTGTTTCTACGACTTCCACGAAAACAAGTTGCTCACAACAATTATCCTTTTCCTTTTCTACTTTATTATTAGCGAAAAAACAATAATTACTCTTTGTATGTCACTTCTTTTGCTGTCAGTAAAAGAGGATGCAGCAATTTACTTAATTGTTATCGCCTTGTATGTTTTAATCAGCAGAAAGAAATATATTCTCGGTTCACTGATGCTGTCCCTTGCTGTACTTTACTTTATTATAGCACAGAAGATTGTTGCATCAATGGGCGAAGAAGGCGTTATGATGTGGCGACTTTCTGACTACTTTGTTAACGGCGAAGAAGGTTTCTTCTCTGTATTCAAGAGCATCCTGTTTGATGTCGGTTACCTCATCAAAATGATGTTTACAGCTGACAAATTTCCATTCATTATCTGGATGTTCCTGCCGCTTATGTTCACACCGTTTGCTCAAAAGCAGGTGTCTGCACTTATTTTACTTCTTCCGATTATCCCGATAAACCTTATGCAAAGCTGGCAGTACCAGTACAACATCGACTACCAGTATTCCTACGGTGTTGCAGCACTCGTTATCTTCTTAGCAATCACCGGCATTACAAACCTAAATGGCAATACAAGACGTCTTGCTTTGCTTATGTCAATAATTATGTGTGCAGTGCTTGCTACAGGCACACTCGCACCAAAAATCAGAAACAATAAAAGCTACGAGGATTACTACGGTTCCCAGACCGAGGCAATCGAAGAATTGCTCCACACCATCCCAAAAGACAAGAGCGTTACAGCAGGCCACTTTATTATGCCTCACCTGTATTTTGTCAAGGAGATTTACACTGTGCCTGACTACTACAAGGAAATCGAGCAGACCGATTACTTTGTAGTTGATACAAGAAGCAGTGAGAACACAGAAGAAATGAAGGCTGTTATGGGCGATGATTATACTCTTGTCGGAAACAAGAGCTTCGTTCAGGTTTACAAACACAAGTAAGGTGATATTATGAAAAAATCAACTGCAATCGTTTTAGTTTTAACTCTTATTTTATCTTTGTGTGTTGTACTTACAGGTTGCAAAGAAGACAAGACTCCCCCTGCACCTGACACAACAACTCACACCCTGCCTCCGACAGAGGCTTCAACACCAGAGCCGGAGTGGGCAGAGGTTTTGTGCGACATAGCTCTTTTTGAAACCGCTACAAACACACCTGTACTTACCGGTGACGACTTTGAAACTTTCGCTTTAGTCGGCACAAACGATACTGACAGCTACATTGTGTTAAATGTTTCAGAAGCCGCTTTAAACGCTATTACATCAACACAGAGCTTTTCTGACCTACAGCTTATCATTAACGGCGACACTGTTGCCGATATCACTATTGACCCTGCTACTTTCACAGGTGAAATCAAATTTGGCGAAACATATCCTTACGATTCCCTGTGCACACTCGCAAGCCAAATCAGAGGCTTGTACTAATGGTGAATTATGAAAAGCAAGCGTATATTTAAAAACATATTAAAAGCTGTTTTAAGCTTACTGCTCATTGTTGTTATTGTTGTAATAAGCTACGTTAGTTATGTTTTAATTGACTACAAGCGTATCGAAGACAATGTTGCACTTGAAATCACAGACAATACAAGTTCACTTTTACCTGTAGAAAAAGAGCTAAAGGCTATTTCTTACAACATCGGTTTTTGTGCCTACACTCAGGATTTCAGCTTTTTTATGGATGGCGGAAAAAGTAGTCGCGCTAAAAGTGAAGACTCCGTAAAAGAAGTGTTGAGCGGTATCGAAAGCCTGCTCAAAGACGAAAACGCTGATATCATTATGATGCAGGAGGTTGACATCGACGCAACCCGTTCGCACCACATTGACCAGAAATCATATATAGCTAACGCTTTTGGCTCACACGACAATTTGTTTGCCGTAAATTACGACTCTGCTTATCTTTTCTATCCGTTTACAGAGCCTATCGGCAAATCACTGTCGGGTCTGCTCACAATGAGCAAATACGACATCAATTCAAGTGTACGACGTTCACTGCCGATTGAAACATCACTGATGAAGCTTGTTGACCTTGACAGATGCTACAGTGTTTCAAGAATGAAAACAGAAAACGAAAAAGAGCTTGTGCTCTACACCGTGCATCTTTCTGCTTACACATCTGACGGCACTATTGCCACAGAACAGTTAAAGCTTTTGATTGACGATATGAAAGCAGAATACAGCAAGGGCAACTACATTGTGTGTGGCGGTGACTTCAACAAGGATTTACTGCAGGACAGCGGTGCAATCTTCGGTGTTTCAGGAGAAGCATACACCTGGGCACAAGCATTCCCGCTTGAAATGTTAGAAAACACAGGTCTTTCACTTGTTGCTCCGCTTGATGAAAATAACCCTGTTGCAAGCTGTCGCAACACCGACGAACCTTACAAAGCTCAGGGACAGTTCAACGTTACCTTGGACGGTTTTATCGTATCGGACAACGTTACAGTTTCAAAGTCCAATGTTATAGACAACAAGTTTAAATACTCTGACCACAATCCGGTATATATGACTTTCACACTGAAAGGATAAACTATGGCAAACAAAAAACAGACTATTCAGAAAACAAACGTCTATAATATGCGTCACGCAATGGTTAACTACTACCTTTTGCTGATGCTGACGTTTTTTGAGGTTTTTCTGACTAACCAGTACGCAAGTGCGAGAACCGACAAATTCATATTATACATTGTACTCACATCTATACTGATTGTCAGCACAATTGTCATCTCACTTTCGTACTCTATGGATAAAAACGCACCACCCGAAAAACGAGTGGTGGAACAAAAGCGATTTTTCGATGTGTCATCAACCGATATCGCATTTCTTGCTTTCTTCTTCTGTGCTTGTATCACAACGCTTTTGAGCGACTACAAGCTTGACTCACTCACAGGCGGTGCAGGACGAGATAACGGACTTATACTTCTGTTTTTATACACAGCGATGTACTTTATCGTGTCACGATACTACTACTTCAAAAACTATGTGCTGTGTGCATTTATGGTTTTTGGTATCCTCATTTCAGGGCTTGCAATATTGCACTTTTTCTACATTGACCCACTTGGTATTATGACAGGCTACACTCAGGATGTAATCAACGATTTTGGTACAACTATCGGCAACAAAAATACAATCGCCGCATATATGTGTATTTTCCTGCCATGTGCAATTATGATGTTCGTTGTGCAGAAAAGTCGCTATGTAAAGATACTGTCAGCAGCAGCTATTGTTTTTGCTTACTGCGGACTGTTGGTAGCAGGCTCCAACTGCGGTTACATTGGATTTTTTGCAATGCTGTTCTTTATGGCTTTGGTTTGTGTCAGAAAACCGCATCTGCTCAAAGACCTCACACTTGCTCTTACTATTATGTTCAGTTCAGGTTTACTGTTGAGGGTTTTCTCTTTCTTGATGAACGACAAGTCAAAAGGCTTTGAAAGAATCGGCGAGATGCTCGTTTACAGCAACAAAGTTTACATCATTATCGCTGTGTTTGCTGTTATTACAGTTATGCTTTATCTTTTAAAAGACAGCAAGTTCATTAACAGCAAAGCTTTCAAAAACACGCTGACAATCATAATTTCTCTGTGTGGTGGTTTGGCTGTTGCGGTATTTACATACTTTTTCTGTTACTACACCTTTGTTGACACAACAACTGACATCGGCGCGTTGTCCCAGATACTCCGCTTTGACGACAGATGGGGTACCCACCGAGGTTTTATGTGGATAAACGGAATCAAGGATTACTTGCAGTTTGATTTTGCTCACATTATATTCGGTAGCGGTTGCGATACCTTCTACCACGTTTTTGAACCTCACTTTGAAGAACTGAGCATCCGCTTCAACAACGGCTCGACAAACAACATTCACAGCGAATACTTGAACTACTTAGTAACACAGGGTGTGGCTGGTCTTGCATCCTACTTGGCAATTATTATCACCTGCGTTTACAGAGCTTTGAAAACATCAAAGAACAACGAGCTTGTTTTGATTTTCGTTTTCCCTGTTATCGCTTACTGTGCACAGGCGGTTGTCAACATCTACTCCCCTATTGTCACACCGTTTTTGTTCATCTTCATCGCTTTGTGCGAATGTTTGTCAAGAGAGTCAAATTCAGTAAACAAAGTATAATTAAAAAAACAAAAATCCCATCTGAGTTATATAAATCTCAGGTGGGATTACTTTTTTGCTGATTAGCTTTCATTATTTCTTTTTGTTAAGCTCTGTCAGTGGCACAACCTTGCCGTCAGGGAACTTAACATCAACGTTATTAAGCTGCTGTTTAAAGCCTGAACGAAACTGTGTGAGGTACTCTTTGTACAGCTCTTTCTGAAGCTTTTGTTCTTCTTCTGATAAACCCTCTTCACGCTTTTTCTTAGCTAATGCATTTATCTTTTCAATCAAATCCTGTGTCATAATATCCTCCTTATGTAATACCTTATCTGTGCGAATCAAGGTAGTCCTGCAAAATAATCGATGCCGCTACGATGTCAACCTGAGCCTTGCGCTTTTTGCCTCTGACATCTCTTTGCGACAGATACGAATGAGCTGTGACCGTTGTGCCACGCTCATCCTGCATCACTGTTTTTATCCCTGTTAGCTCTGTGAGATTTTGTGCAAATTCTCGTGCGTTTCTTGCGCTGTCGCCCTCAGTACCGTCCATATTTTTAGGCAGCCCGACAACAACAAGCTCTGCTTTGTTTTCTTTAACGGCTAAAGCCACCTTTTCCAAAAGCTTACTTGGACTTTTTTCTTCAATCATACTAAGCGGTGAAGCAAGAAAACCTGTTTTATCACTAATAGCAAGGCCTGTTCGTGCCTTGCCCAAATCTACTGCAATTATAATCATATCGCACCTCAAAATCTCAAACATATTTCAGCATAACCGTAACCACGGATATCGTTTCTTTCTGATAAAGCGAAAGGTTGTTTTTATCAAGTGAATAGTCGGGCAGATTGTAGTTGACCTCATCCACATATTTAAAAAAGTACTGCGGATACGAGAAAAACAACTGGTCAACCGCATATTCATAGGTGAGCTCCTTTGGCTCAATATAAAAATGAAAATACTTGTCTTTATTCTTAGCAGCTTTCTCTAAGCTCTTGGTTATTTCGTCGCTTTCATAACGAGTCAGATGTACACTTTCGCGAATGTAGTAATTGTACGCGGTTGAAGTACACTTAGGGATAAAGAAATTAGAAGTAAGGGCGTTGATTCTACCGTCACCGCAAATATCCTCGTCGCTCATCTCGCTACTGAGCGGCGAGAAATCGTGGTCATTCAAAAGCTGTTTTTCGCTTATATTGAAGTAGTCGTACATAAACGCTTCGTCGTCTTTGTCATCCCACGTTGTGTCAACGTAGTAGTAGTCGCCGTCAAGCTCTACCGCATTCCACATATGGAGCTCGTTTTCGCTTTCGCCGATAACGTTGATGCACTCAAGACCAAGACCGTTACACAGCATCTGGAATGTGCGTGCATATCCCTCGCACACGGCCACTCCTTCAACCATAACGCCGTATGGGTCAAAAGCTGACGCTTTGTCAAGTGGCACAGTCTTTGCATCTTTCAGGCTTTCGTCGTACTCGCATTTATTAAGTATGAAATTATGTGCAGTTTTTTCACGCTCATACTCACATAAATTACTATCCACTGATTTAAAAAACTCGTTCACCTGAGTTTTAAGGGTAGCGATGTTTTGCTTGAGCTTTTCGGGATGACTTCTACTATACAGCTGGACTGCTGTGTAATTTTCAGCAATATCCGTCAGAAAGCCAAAAGTCGTAGTAAGCCAGAAAACTTGCGGATTATCGTCTGTCAGCGCTTTGATAACAAGTCTGATTTGAGCCTCAGTAAGACTTGCGTCAAGCAAAATAACCTGTCTGCATTTGTACTCGCCTTTTGTAAGCGACTTTGGGTACACATAGTACGACGACTCCAAAAGCATATCGTAAAGCTCACGCATTTTATCGTTTTCAAGACTGTTGTACGACTGTCTGCATTTAATCGGTGTGTAGTGTGGTGAAAACGCAAAGTCAGTGCTGTCCATCTCAGTGTAACCAAGCGAGGTGTCTTCCACCATACCTTTAGGATTAATCAGCGACGATACGGTTTCAACGGCAGTGTCAATCACGGTGCAGGAAGTAAGTGTCATACTAATCACCGCACACAACAGTATAGCAATTATCCTGATGCCTGTTTTTCTCATATCGTCACCTCTTTTCTATACTATACTATTAATCGTTCACTTATTCTCTGTAATCAATCGGGAGTGTTGCAACGGCGTTCAAATCAAGTGGTGCAATATTGCCCGAGAGATACTCGTAGTAACCCTGAGAGCCGACCATAGCCGCATTATCGCCACAAAGTGACAAATCAGGCATATAAAGCTTGTAGCCGTGTTCATCGCAAGCTTTCTGCAGTTCTCGTCTTAAAAGTGAGTTTGCAGAAACACCGCCTGCTGTTACAAGTGTTGTTACGCCCAAATCCTGTGCCGCTTTGATGAAATTCTTTGTAAGGCAATCGACAACCGCCTTTCGAAAACTTGCACAAACGTCCTCTTTAGGGATTTCCTCTCCCTTTTGCTCCATATTGTGGATGATGTTTATTACAGCGGTTTTAAGTCCTGAGAAAGAGAAATCGTACGGTGCATCATCAACCTTTGGATGTGGAAGCTTGAACGCATTTTCGTTGCCCTCTTCCGCTATTTTGTCGAGCATAATTCCACCAGGGTAAGGAATACCCATAGTACGTGCCGCCTTGTCAAAAGCTTCGCCTGCGGCATCGTCACGGGTGCGACCGATGATACGCATTTTTGTGTAGCTTTCAACCATAACGATGTGGCTGTGACCGCCTGACACAACTAAACACAAGAACGGCGGTTTTAATTCTTTGTGCGAAATATAGTTAGCTGCTATATGCGAACGCAGATGATGCACTGGTACAAGCGGTTTATTTGTTGCTAGTGACAGACCTTTTGCAAAGTTAACACCAACTAACAGCGCACCGATAAGACCGGGTGCGTAAGTAACTGCAATTGCGTCGATATCTTCGAGTGTGGTGTCTGCTTTTTCTAACGCTTCATTTACAACGCCGACGATAGACTCTGCGTGTCGTCTGGATGCGATTTCAGGCACAACGCCACCGTAGAGCTTGTGCTCCTCGACCTGTGACGCAATTACCGAGGAAATAACCTCTCTGCCATCTACAACTACAGCAGCGGCAGTTTCGTCACAACTGCTTTCTATTGATAAAATTTTCATAACATCACCTTACAGGTTAAAATACTTTGTCATCAGCACTGCGTTTTCGGTTGGCTTAGAATAATAATTCTTTCTGACTGCAACCGTTTCAAATCCCAGTGCTTTGTAAAGTGAGATAGCAGGTATACTGCTTTCTCGCACTTCGAGAGTGATGAAGCTCAGCTTCTTAGAATAGGCTACTTCAAACATTTTTTCAAAAAGCTTTTTTGCGATACCTTTTCTGCGATGCTTTTGTGACACTGCTATGTCAAGTAAATTACCCTCGTCAAGCACAGTTTCAAGCACACAGTAGCCAAGCACTTCATCGTTTTCAACAGCTACGAATTTGTAGCTGTTTTCTTTTTTTAGTTCGTCGCAAAAACTTTGCTCACTCCAGCCATTTGAAAAGCTCTCTTCTTCAATCTTTAAAACAGAGCTTAAATGCTCTGCACTCATATTTTCAATTATCATAATGTTTTAATAAGCTCGGAGATAGTAACCTTTAAGTCCTCGGCACATTTTTTGTATGCAAGCATATCGCCACCAAACGGGTCAGCAATGCCGATTTCGATGTCGTACTTGTCTGTAGGAGCTTTCTCGAGCACTCTTATAAACTCTCTAGGCACGCCCAAGCTTTCAACCAAAGTTGCCTGATCGTAATTCATAGTCACAAACAAATCGTAGTCAGAAAGTCGCACATCTGGCAGGAATCTTGCCTTGTGCTGTGATAAATCTAATCCAAGCTGAGCCATTGTTCCGATTGCGTTTTTAGCGGCAGGTATGCCGTTTACAGTTGCAACACCTGCTGAACGAGCGTGGTGTGGCAAGCCGTTCTTTTCACATATATCGTTAAAAATAGCCTCTGCCATCGGACTGCGACAGGTGTTACCTGTGCAGATAAAAAGTACATTTTTCATAGTATCAATCCTTTGCGTCAAACCAAGTTTTGCCGACTTTAGCCTCAGCCACAAGCGGAACGTTGAGCTTTGCGGCATTTTCCATTTCTTGTTGCAAAATCATAGCAACCATCATTGATTCATATGCAGGAGCTTCAACGATGAGTTCATCGTGCACCTGCAGGATAAGTCGTGCAGAAAGGCCTTCTTTTTTAAGTCTTTCGTCAACTTTGACCATTGCGATTTTGATGATATCAGCGGCTGTGCCCTGAATAGGAGCATTTCGTGCAACACGCTCACCAAAAGAACGTGTGATGTGGTTAGTCGCTGAAAGCTCAGGCAGGTATCTTCTTCTAGAAAACAGAGTCTCAACATAGCCCTGTGACTTTGCAAGCTCGATAATATTCTTCATATATGAGTCGATACCGCTATAATGAGAGAGGTACGACTTTATATAATTAGATGCTTCTTTATTTGTAACGCCGATATCTTTAGCAAGAGAAAACGCACCGATACCGTAAACGATACCAAAGTTAACCGCCTTTGCCCTACTTCGCATAATCGGTGTAACCATATTAAGCGGCATATTGAACACCTGCGATGCTGTAACAGAGTGGATGTCAACATTATCGGTAAACGCCTTGCACATATTTTCATCGTTTGAGATATGAGCAAGCACTCTCAGTTCAATCTGTGAATAGTCGGCATCAATCAGCACACAGTCATCTTTTGCAACAAAGAAACGTCTCAGTTCTCTACCAAGCTCTGTTCGAACAGGAATGTTCTGTAAATTTGGCTCTGTTGAGCTGATTCGTCCTGTACGTGTTTCGGTCTGATTGAATGACGAGTGAATACGCTTGTCATCTCTTACAACCTTAATCAATGAATCACAGTAAGTTGACTTTAACTTTGCAAGTGTACGATACTGCAAAATCATCGAAATTACAGGGTGGTAATTAATAAGACTTTCGAGCACATCAGCATTTGTGGAATAACCGCTCTTTGTCTTTTTCTTAGCAGGCAGTCCCAAGTCCTCAAACAAGGCAGTAGCAAGCTGTTTAGGTGAGTTTATATTAAACTCATAGCCTATCTGCGAGTAAATTTCCTGTTCAAGATTTTCAACCTGAGCTTTAATGTCCTCACCGTATTTTTTGATACCGTCCACATCGACCTCAAAGCCGATGTTCTCCATTCTCGCAAGAACTCTGGCGAGCGGTATCTCTATGTCATATAAAAGTGAGCTTTGAGAAGCTTCTTCGATTTTTTCTTTCAGCAAGCCTGACAGCTTAGGCATTGCACAAAAAACAGCAAACTCCTTGTGCTCCTCTTCTGTTTCAGGAACATTGATTTCATACTGAGCACAGAGTTTTTCAAGGTCATAGGAACTTGCGTTTGGATTTAGCAGATATCCGGCAAGCGAAATGTCAAAGCCGAGGTTTTTAACCTCAAAGCCGTGTTTATCAGCGTAGGAGAATATTTCTTTTGAAGAAAATACGATTTTTTCAACATCATCCTGTAAAACAACATTGAGAATCTCCTTATCCTTGCACACAACAAGCTTTTCACCTAAAGCAAAGGCTGTGTACACAGGTTCTTTGCTTAGCACATCATCGCCCTCAAAGTTAACATAAAGGCACAACGGCTCCTGATTATCTTTTTTATATTTATTTATTTCTATATTAGAATATTCAGCATTGAGCTCGGCAACTTCAAGTTTAAGGCTTTCTTTCTCTTCCTTTGTTTCAGTTGCGTCAACTTCATCAAGTCCGAGCTTACTTATCAACGAGAAAAGCTCAAGTCTGCCCATCATTTTTGAAGCTTCAAGCTTATCGCCATCAGTAACGATGTAAGAATCAAGATTTGTGTCCACAGGAGCTGTGACACAGATTTCGCCCAGCATACGGCTGATTAATGCGTTATCCTTGCTAGCTATGAGCTTTTTACGCATATTTTCTTTAATAGGGAGCTCGTCAATATGTTCGTAGATATAATCAACTGTCTTAAATTTCTGGATAAGCTCAGTAGCACCCTTTGGACCGATTCCTGCAACACCCGGGATATTGTCAGATGTGTCGCCCTGAATCGCTTTGATTTCAATCAGTTCTTTAGGTGTCACTCCGTATTCTTCCAAAACAATGTCAGGAGTGTAAATCATTGTGCCGTTTAAGTTCTTTGCAAGACGAACCGAAACTTTGTCGCTTACAAGCTGTAAGCTGTCCCTGTCTCCTGTTGCGATAACACACTCGTTGCCGTTTTCTTCGCACGACTTTGCAAGTGTGCCCAGAATATCGTCAGCCTCATATCCCTCACAGGTGACTATCTTATAACCCAAAGCGGTGAGCAAATCTTTAAGCGGTTGCAACTGCATATGCAGTTCCTCAGGCATACCTTTGCGGTTAGCCTTGTACAAAGCGTAGGCATTGTGTCTGAAAGTTTTAGCTTTCAAGTCAAACGCAATCGCAACTCTGTCAGGAGCTGTGTCGGCTTTGATTTTTTCGAGCATAGTTAAAAAACCGTAGATTGCGTTTGTGAACATACCGTCCTTAGTTGTCAGCGGTCTGATTCCGTAAAACGCACGGTTTAGTATTGAGTTTCCGTCTACTACTAAAAGTTTCATATTTTATACATCACTTCCACAGTTACGCCGTCACGGCGGTATAATCTCGGCACTCTCTTTGATACCAAGCAAACAATTTCATAATTTATAGTATTGCCCCATTTAGCGATATCGTAAGCAGTAGGTTCTCCGCCCTTGCCGTTGCCAAACAGAACACAAACATTTCCGATTTCAACACCTTCAATATCGGTGACATCAAGCATAGTCTGGTCCATACAGATTCTGCCGATGATTTTAGCTTTCTGTCCTTTTATGAACATATAGCCTTCTTCTGCAAAAGAACGGATGTATCCGTCAGCATAGCCTACAGGCACTGTTGCAATTTTCATATCTCTGTCAGCTGTGAATGTTCTGCCGTAGCTCACAGTTGTGCCTTTTTTGATTTCCTTAACGTAAGACACCATCGTTTTGAGTCGCATAATCGGCTCAAGAGAAAGCTTGTCCATAAGCTTACCTGACGGAGCGAAGCCGTAAAGTATGATACCTGCTCTGACCATATCAAGCTTCATTTCGCTGTAGTCAAGTATCGCACCAGAATTTGAACAATGAGTGATTTCAAAATCTACGCCCAGTGATTTCAATGCATCAACTGTGTGAGTGAACGCCTCATACTGACGTTTAGTGTACTCTCTGCCGTCTTCACATTCATCGGCAACAGCAAAGTGAGTAAAAACACCCTCGTTTATTAGATTTGGTAAAGTACAAGCAGTTTTTATTTCTTCAATAGAATAATCATCTCGTGGGAACTGCTGACACATAAAGCCAAGTCTACTCATACCTGTATCGCACTTGATGTGAATTTTACAAGAAACGCCTGCTTTGACACATTCATCAGAGAGCATCTTTGCGTAGTCTAAACCATACACTGCCTGCGAAATATTATGCTCGCTCAAATCAACACAACGGTTTGCAGGCGTGTAGCCCAAGATAAGTATCGGCTCTGTGATTTTTGCATCTCTTAACTCCAGTGCTTCGTCAAGATTAGATACAGCGAAGTAGTCGCAGTTAAGCTCGCTGTAAAGTTTAGCAAGCTCCACAGCACCGTGACCGTAGCCGTCGGCTTTTACTACACAGCAGATTTTTGTGTTTTCCCCTATTTTATTTTTAATAGCTTGATAGTTTCTGATTGCGGCGTCCATATCAATTTCTGCCCATAGTCTACGAGTAAATATCACACATATCACCCCAGTTTACATATTCTTTCATATTATAATATACTTGTAAACTTATTACAATAGTTTTGTCGATTTAGTATTTTGAACTTCCTTTGTATTGCCTATTGATTTTAATAATTTAATGTGTTAAAATGGTAAGGTGCATTTTTAATTTTAAAAATGGAGGGAAAAAAATGACAGAAAAACAAATTATCATTCTTGTTGCTTTTGGTGCTTACATGCTGATGATGATATTAATCGGTGCATTAAGTTCAAAGAACAAGAATAACGAAGACTACTTCCTTGGTGGTCGTGGTCTTGGCAGCTGGACAGCTGCTCTTTCAGCACAGGCTTCCGATATGAGTGGATGGCTTTTGATGGGTCTGCCTGGTGCTATTTACCTTGCAGGCACAGGTGAAGTATGGATTGCTATCGGTCTTTTAATCGGTACAGTATTAAACTGGTACTTAGTTGCAAGACGACTTCGAAAGTACACAATCGTTGCTAACAATTCACTAACTATCCCTAGTTTCTTTGAGAACCGTTTCCACGATAAAAAAGGTGTTCTTAAAATAGCCGCTTCTCTCATTATCATCGTGTTCTTTGCGGTTTACACAGCATCAGCTTTCTCATCAGGTGCTAAGCTTTTTGCTAACGTTTTCGGCTCTGCTGATAATGCTGACACAATGTACCTTATCGGTCTTACAATCGCCTCTATAGTTATCCTTATTTACACATTTATGGGCGGTTTCAAGGCTGTATGCTACACAGACTTTATACAGGGCATCTTGATGCTCATCGCAATTTTAGCTGTTCCAATCATTGCTTATGTAGGAATTACAGGCGACTACGGTTCAGTAACATCTGCTCTTTCAGCAAAAGGTGTCGCTGATCCTGCCGGTTATCTTTCACTTATGAAAGATAGTGAGGGCAACCCAATCACAGCAGTTTCAATTATTTCTAACCTTGGTTGGGCTTTAGGCTACTTTGGTATGCCACATATCCTCATCAGATTTATGGCTATCCGTTCTGACGCTGAGGTTAAGAAGTCAAGAGTTATCGCTATTGTTTGGGTTATCCTTTCACTCGGTGCTGCATCACTCTTAGGTGTTTTTGCAAGAGGCTTCCTCACAGATGTTCTTGACGGCACAACAAGTGAGACAGTATTTATCAAGACAATTCTCCAGATTTTCGACGGCAACTTCGCTCTTATCTTCATCGGTGGTATTTTCCTTTGCGGAATTTTAGCTGCTATTATGTCAACTGCTGATTCACAGCTTTTAGTTACAGCTTCTGCCGTAAGTGAGGATATGTACAAGGGTGCTATCGACAAGAAGGCTACTGAGAAAAACGCACTTTTAGTTGGTAAAATCGCTGTTGTTGCAGTAGCAATTGTTGCTTACATCATTGCTCTTGACCCTAACTCATCTATCATGGGTCTTGTATCAAACGCATGGGCTGGCTTTGGTGCTGCATTTGGTCCTGTAGTACTTCTCTCACTCTTCTGGAAGAGATTCAACCTTCCTGGTGCTGTTGCTGGTATGGCAACAGGTGCTGCATTTGTTATCTTCTGGGATTACATCAAAATCGGCGGCGAGACACTTGGTTCTTCAACCGGTCTTTACTCACTCGTTATCGGCTTCTTCCTTGCAGCTTTAGTTGCAGTTGTAGTTACACTTTGCACAAAGGCTCCTTCAAAGGAAGTACAGGCTGATTTCGATAAAGTTAATACTGTAGAAATCTAAGCGTCCGAGTGTTCGAGCCTTTCAAATCTTAATGTGATCGAGGTCACGCGTAAAAAAATCAAGGATACAATTTAATCCTTGATTTTAGCAAGTGACAGAGGAACAGCAAAGATTTGAAAGAGATGCGAGAACAAACGAGGCGTGATATATTAAGCGTCCGAGATACGTATTAATCTACATATTGTTATCAAACCGACATCTTTACGGGTGTCGGTTTTTTATTGTCAGTTTCTATTTTTCGCTGTGTGAATATAGAAAGACAAAGCTGTAACCTTTGCTTTAATACTTTAACACACCCTATATGTAGTGGTATTTTCTTTATTCGACACAAAATTTTGTTAAATTTCTCTTTTCAAAATATAACACCCTGTCAATGGATATATTGTACAAATAAAAACTTTTTTCTTGTACAAAACGGATATTGATTTTGCACTACGTCTAAGCTATACTGTATAAGCACTTTCAGGGTCACCACTAGATATAGTGTTGTGTGACCACTCTAATAACAAGTTTGTAACAAAATAAGGGGGAGAATTTTTATGATTACAAAAATCGTAAAGCGTGACGGACGAGCTGTTGAATTCGACTTGGATAAAATCGCACAGGCTATATACAAAGCAGCTCAGGCTATCGGTGGCAGCGATTACACCGCGGCTAATGACCTTGCAAAAAAGGTTTGTGAATACTTAGAGGCTGAACAGGGAAACTCTACCCCTACTGTTGAACACGTTCAGGACACCGTTGAAAAGGTCCTCATCGAAAACGGCCACGCTCGTACAGCAAAGGAGTTCATCCTTTATCGAGCTGAGCGTACACGTGTTCGTGAAATGAACACTAAGCTGATGAAAATTTACGAAGACCTCACTTTTATGTCAGCCAAAGATAACGACGTTAAGCGTGAAAACGCTAACATCGACGGCGACACTGCTATGGGCACAATGCTCAAGTACGGCAGTGAGGGTGCAAAGCAGTTTTACGAGATGTACATCTTGAATCCTAAGCACGCTAAAGCTCACAGAAACGGTGACATCCACATCCATGACTTAGACTTCTTAACACTGACAACAACCTGCTGTCAGATTGATTTGTTAAAGCTTTTCAAAGACGGTTTTTCAACAGGTCACGGCTTTATCCGTGAGCCTAACGACATTGCATCATACTCAGCTTTAGCTTGTATTGCAATCCAGTCTAACCAGAACGACCAGCACGGCGGTCAGTCAGTTCCAAACTTTGACTACGCTATGGCTCCTGGTGTTGCAAAAACTTACAGAAAGCTTTACAGAAAAAACATTGCTCGTGCTGTTGAGCTTGTTTGCGATATTGAAGACCAAGCTTCAGTAATTGAAAGCATCTGTGACAAAGCAGAGGAACTTTCAAACGATACTCCAAAGCTTGAAGACGGTGAAAAATACGTTGCTAAAGAGCTTGAATTACTCGTTGAAGCTTACGGCGAAAAGAACGCAAAGAAAATCCAGCGTTTTGCTTTAAAGCACTCAGAAAAAGAAATCGACCGCGCTACATATCAGGCGATGGAAGCTCTTGTGCACAACTTAAACACAATGCATTCACGTGCAGGTGCTCAGATTCCGTTTAGCTCAATCAACTACGGTACTGACACATCCCCTGAGGGCAGACTTGT